>CAJUGU010000101.1 GCA_910586105.1 uncultured Eubacteriales bacterium
GATAATTATATATTATCCGTTATGAACGTTATTGTTCACGTTTTTTCGACAAATTCCAATTAAAACGTTTTAATTTCTCTAAATAATGTCGGCATTTAAAGGCCGGCCGGCAAAAACGACTGTTTTTCCATCGCAGGGACTACCTTTTGGCTCATGGAAGGCCCCCGGCCGCATCCTCAAGTATCTTCAGGTTCTAAGCCCGCGCCGCACTGCATAGATTGCTGTGAGGTGGTTAAAATGCGTAAAAGGACGTTCCGCAAACTTGCGACTTTGGCGCTGTGCGTCGTATTGGGCAGCAGCGTATATGCGTTTGGAGATCCCTATGGACGGTTCGAGCCCGCCGTTGCCGCAGCCGCCACAGACTGGGGGCTTTCCTTCCAAACCGAAGGCTCCGCCCCGATCGGCAACGCCACTGCCGCCGAACTGGCGTCCTATAACGCCTATTACATCGGCGACACGACCCAAAAAGTGATTTATCTGACCTTCGACGCCGGGTTTGAAAACGGCAATACCGCCGCGATCCTGGACGCGCTGAAAAAGCATAACGCAACGGCGTGCTTTTTTCTGGTGGGGAATTATATCGAAACCGCCCCCGACCTCGTCCAGCGGATGGTCGACGAAGGGCATTTGGTCGGCAACCATACCTATACCCACCCCGATATGTCCAGGATCAGCGACCCGGACGACTTTGCGCAGGAGCTGGGCAAGCTCGAAGACGCGTATCAGGCGCTGATCGGCCAGCCGCTCCCCAAATTCTACCGCCCGCCGCAGGGCAAATATTCGATCGAGAATTTGGAACAGGCGCGGGCGCTGGGTTATACCTCGGTCTTCTGGTCGCTCGCCTATGTTGATTGGTATACCGACAACCAGCCGACCGCCGAACAGGCGTTCTCCAAGCTGATCCCGCGGATCCATCCCGGCGCAATCGTGCTGCTGCATTCGACCTCGGCAACCAACGCGGCGATCCTCGACGAGCTGCTCACCCGCTGGGAGGCGGAAGGCTACGCCTTTGGCCGGCTGACCGACCTTCAGCGTTCGTTTTGAACCGGCCTGCCCCGCCTGCGGGACGCCTTCCCGGCGGCCTTGCGGCTGCGGCGGGCTGGCTCCCCCACCGCCCATTGGGAGATCCTCCTTGGAAAAAGGCGCAGGCCTGCGGCTCCGGCTGCTCCCTGCGCCTTCTTTTTTGCGGCTGGGAAAGTGTTGCACCGCTCGCCTGTAGTTTTCATAAAAATCACCCAAATGCAACCAAAACTTCACAAACCAGCGCTTTCGTTCACAAATTCTTTACGATTTCGCAACTTTTCGCTCACCATTTGCCCCGCGCGCTGCGGTATAATGCTTAACAGAAAGGAGAGCTGAAATGCTTCTGTATCGGATCTTTGAGACGTTCCGCCTCGGCGATCGTTTCCTTTATTTCGCCGCCCGGCTCCCGGAACGCTTCCAGCGTTTGCTTGGGCTCGTACCCGTCCGTGCGCGGCGCCGTTGAAACCGTCCATATCTACACTACTTTTAGTTCACCATATTCCCCTTTTTACTCGAAAAAGCCCGGCTTGCCGCCGGGCTTTTTCACATCCTGATGTATTTTCCGCATTTCCGGCAGCAAAAAAGAGGAGCCGCGAACGGCTCCCCTTTTTGTTTTGCGCTGCGCGGATTATTCCGCAGGGGTCATCGTATATTCCATGTCATTGAAAACGATACTCACAACGTCGCTGTCCTCAACGTTGTACTTTACGTCGAATCCTTCCGCATTCGCCATATCCACCGTGCTGAGGGAAATTTCCATCGTGGAACCATCCGCAGTCTCGATCGGCTTGGCCGCCATCATCGAGCCGTCCTGGATGCCCTTCAAGATCTCCTCCATGTCGCGGATGGTCATGTCATACGTTTCCTGCGAAAGCGCGCCGCTTTCGATCTCCGCCAGCATCGCGACCTTCTGCTCCTCGATATACGCCGCATATTCATCAACGGTGAAGAATTCCAGATCGCCCGCAACGGCGGTGATCATTGCAGCGTCTTCCTCGTCCATTTTGGCAACGGTGACGAATACATTATCCAAAGACGCGTCACCGTTCTCCGATGCAACGTGATAAACGCCTTCCTTCAGCGATTCGCCTTCCGCAGCCGAAACCGGCGCGTTTGTGGCAAACGCCGAAGTTGTGCAGAGGATCATTGCCGTTGCAGCCGTCAGTGCAAACATAGATTTTTTACGATTTGTCATGATAAACCTTATCCTTTCTTCCAATGGGTCCCGATTGAACCCGCAAGTTACCGGCGAACGCCCGTTCGGGCGCTCCGCCATAGCGATCAGTGATAATGCGTAGGCGCGCCGTCCGTCGGCGTCCAGCCGGCGCAGCGCCCACTCGTCGCAGGAGACCTCGAGATCCCTGCCGAGCAGCGCCACCAGCACCCACGCCGCCGGATTGAACCAATGCACCGCCGCCGCGACCAGCGCCAGCAGCTTCCAAAGGTTATCCAGCCGCCGCAGGTGGATCCGTTCATGCAGCAGGATATAAGGGAGCAACCCTTCTTCGATATCCTCCGGCAGCAGGATCCGTGGACGGACGATACCGCACAGCCGCGGGGAATCCAGCCCCCTGCAAAGGTATGCGCCGCATTCCATACGGGTCGCGCGCCGGGCCTCCCGCAGGCCGCTCAGGTAAAGCGCCGCGATACCGAGCAGCAGCAGCGCCGCGCCGAGCAGCCATACCTTGGTAAGCAGGTCGCAGACGTTCGGCAGCGTCGACTGCACCGGCAGGGCTGTTGCGCCGCCCAGCGAACGGCGGGTGAAGATCACGCCGCCTGTCCCCTCCCCCGCTGCGCGCAGCAGCAGCCGCCAGATGCTGACCGGCGAAGGCAGGCGCACCGGGCAAAGCAGCCGTGCCGCCGCCGCCAGCCACAGCACGACAAACGCCGTGCGCGGCAGGTATTCCCGCAGCAGCAGCCGCAAAAGCAGGATCGCGGCAATGAACACCGCGCCGTTCCGGCTCAGTTCCAGCAGGTCAAGCATTCCAACCACCTCATTTCAGCTGGTCGACCAGCGCGCGCAGCCGGTCGACTTCCTCCGGCGGCAGCTGCTTTTGACCGCCTACGAAGGCCGAGAATAACAGGCTTGGCGAGTTGTCAAACAGCTTTTCCAGAAGGCTTTCCGCCTCCCGCTGCTGTACCTCCGCCCTGGTCACCAGCGCGTGGCAGACGAACCCCGGTTCGCGGCGCTCGACCGCCTGCTTCTCGACCAGTTTTTTAATAACGGTGTAGGTCGTGTTGCGGTTCCAGCCGGTCTGCGCCGCCAGACGCTTCGCAAGCGTCCCCGCCGTCAAGTCCCCCTCCTGCCAAAGCTGCTCCATGACTTTCAGCTCGGAATCAAATAACTTTTGTTCCATAGCGCTCCCTCCTTTTGTCATATGACGATTCAAGTAGTCGACTACAATATGATACTATCACAATCGTCACCGCTTGTCAATGACTATTTCGATAGTCACAAAAATTTCACCGTTTGTACACATTTGATATTCTGCCACGGATCTTGAGCACAATCACATTATATTGTTCCGTCGCTCTTTGTCACCAGAGAAAAAAGCACTATGTCAAACGCTTCCTGGAATATAGGCGCACAAGGCGAAGCCGCGTTTGGTGCAAAAATCATTTATTCATAAACCCTGATATTTTCTTGACATCGTTCTATTCAAGTGGTATAATTAAACCAACGTAGTACAAATACGGTAAACGTCCGGTATTTGCCCGCGGGTAATATTTCGACCGCCGCGAACTGCGGCAGAAGGAAGGACGATTTTCGGAACCAGCTGCGTTACAGGGATAATGGAACGTTTATAATACCCCGTAATGAAACCGCCTTGCCAGCGCATGGCATCTGTGAGGAGGCGATCCCAATGGGCGGTTATCGCTGACCGGCAGCAGCCGGGATACCGTCAAATTTCAAGAAGGCTAATAATAGTATACCATGACTGAAAAGGAGACTTGAAAAATGAAGAAATTCCATCGAATTCTAAGCGCGGTTACCGCAATGACTCTGGCTTTCACGATGCCTGCGGGCGCGGTCAGCCGGAACGCTGCGTTGGATAAATCCGAAACCGATCCCGGCATCTCTGCTTTCGCGGCGAATCCCCCAACGATCCCAGTCTGGAATCACGATATTTATGTTGAGGGGAACCCCGCGGACTGTCTGAATGCATCCGGTCAACCGCTCTACCCCTTAAACTACAACGGTTCTATTTACGTTCCTCTCCTCACTGCCGCGCAATGGATGGGCAAAAACGTTGCGCAAAGTACGGACGGGAAAACCTTTTCGCTCAGCGGCTCCAAAAATCCGGTCTATCAGGAAACCGTTCCAACCGGCGAGGAATCGCCAGGCGCCGCTGCAATCACTGTGCTTTCGGGCGCACAGCTGCGGTTAGACGGCAGCACGATTGACCTTACATCTGCTACTGGAAATAATGCTGATATCATCGTATGCGGCGGAGAGCCATACCTGCCAATCCGCTCGGTGGCAAATGTGCTGGGCATGGGCCTTACATACAACAAAGAAGCAATTTATATGCGTACCCCGCTGACTGACGAACAGCTGAACGCGTGCAAAGCGTATGCCGACGCATTAAGCGGACCAAGCGAGCAATTTGTCGAGCTTTTCGGATACGAACAAATCTACACGAAAAACCTGAGCCAGTTGAGTACCGCGATGAAAACGATTGAAGCAAGCCGCAGTTATGCGCAAACGATTCGGAACGAAACAAGGCCCGACTGTAAACTCCTGTCCGCCTATTATGCAGACCTTGACTACTTTGCAAATCAGGTCCTGGAAGGCTGTGATGTCGCGGAGCAGTTGATCCGGGAAAACGCACCGTTCGAGCAGATTCGTTATGTCATGCTGTTTCAAAACGACACCGGCGCCATCAGCGCCGACACCTCACGCAGCGTAATGACCGGCTGCGCGCGTATGATTCTGATTTCAAGGAAAATCCACCATGTCGTATATGAAACGTGAACCCCGTTTCGATTCGCCCATCTGAATTTTCCGAGCATGATACAGATTGACCGAGAAGGTGTCGATTATGGAAACTGCAAAGATTTTAAAAGACAGATGCTTGCCAGCAATCCGCGGATTTCCCGATAATTCCATGGAAGACGGCAGAATAAACGGCCTGCCGCAAGAACGGGAACCCTTTTGACCACCCTGCAAACAGGTATTGCCGCTCTGCGATGGGCAAGCAAAAACACGGTTTCCAGCCTGGGCTTTTGCGCCTTTTCCATTCACGGCCTTTCGAGCGGCCTGTGCGTCCGCCGCGATGTCTGCGGCTTTGACCACGCGGCTCAAATTGTAATTTTTTCAACCATAAGTTTCTTCAGCTCAAAGAGCCGGCCCTCCACAATGCGGAGGGCCGGCTCTTTTCAATTATACAATTTTTTAAATCTGCGCCAGCGCCTGATCAAGGTCGGCAATGATATCCTCGACGTTTTCCAGTCCGACCGACAGCCGCACCAGCCCCGGCTCGATCCCGGCGGCGGCGAGCTGTTCGTCGGTGAGCTGGCGGTGGGTCTCGCTCGCCGGATGCAGCACGCAGGTGCGGATATCCGCAACGTGTACCTCATTGGAAGCCAGCTTCAGGCTGTCCATGAACTGCATCGCAGCCTCGCGGCCCGCCTTGATATTGAGCGACAGTACGCCCGAGCAGCCCAGCGGCAGGTATTTTTCCGCCAGCGCGTGGCAAGGGTCGTTTTCCAGACGGGGATAAATCACGCGGTCGATCCTGTCCGATCCAAGCAGATACCGCGCGACGGTCTCCGCGTTGCGGCAATACTGCGGCATCCGCACCGGCAGCGTTTCCAGCCCAAGGTTGAGCAGGAAGGCCGAATGCGCCGCCGGATAGCAGCCGAAATCACGCATCAGCTGCATCCGCGCCTTGATGATATACGCCATTTCGCCGAATTCGCGCGTATAAACCACCCCGTGATAGCTTTCGTCCGGCTCGGTAAAGTCGGGGAACCGCCCGCTCGCCGCCCAGTCGAACTTGCCGCCGTCAACGATCGCGCCGCCGCCCTGTACGGCATGGCCGTCCATATACTTCGTGGTGGAATGGATGACGATATCCGCGCCCCACTCGATCGGGCGGCACAGGATCGGCGTGGCGAAGGTGTTGTCAACGATCAGCGGCACGCCGTTGCGGTGGGCGATGCCCGCGAATTTTTCAATGTCAAACACGGTCAGCGCAGGGTTTGCAAGCGTTTCGCCGAACACGGCGCGGGTGTTGGGCTTGAACAGCTTTTCGATCTCCTCCGCCGGCACCGATGCGTCCGCCCAAATGCACTCGATCCCGAGCTTTTTCAGCGTCACCGAAAACAGATTCACCGTGCCGCCGTAGATCGTGGTCGCGGCGATAAAGCTGTCGCCCGCCTTGCACAGGTTCAGGATGGAGAGCAGCGAAGCCGCCTGCCCGCTGCTGGTCAGCATCGCGCCGGCGCCGCCTTCCAGCGCGGCGATCTTCTTCTCGACCGCGTCGCAGGTCGGGTTCGCGAACCGGGAATACATACACTCCATCGGCATATCGAACAGCGCCGCGATATGCGCGGTCGAATCAAAGGTGTAGGTCGTCGACTGGACGATGGGCACCACGCGGGGTTCGCCGTTTTTCGGCGTGTAGCCCGCGTGCAGCGCCTGAGTCTCAATTTTCATGTTGCAGCCTCCTGTGGCATATATAAGATGGTTCCATTATAGCACAGCGGCCGCCCGATTTGAAGCCCTGCCGCCGGATTTTGCCAACTTTTGCAAAACGCCCGTCAGCGGCGGCCTCCGGCCCCGGCGGGCAGCTGCAGGGGAACTGCGCAGTCAAAGCGCCCGCCGCAGGTAGATCATATCCCGCAACCGTACGCCTTCCTCTACGATCGGATGGTCGTAATGGTCGATGAAAAAATTTCGGACGCGGTGGGATTCCGTGAAACCGCACCGCTGATAAAACGTCAGGTTCCCCGGGGCTTCGCCGGTGCCCACCAGCAGGGTGTGATAACGTCCCCGGTAACGCTCGCAGACAAACTCGACCATACGCCGCCCCAAGCCCTGCCGCTGGTACGGCGGGGCGACTGCAAGGTTTTTCAGTTCCAATACGCCGCCCTCGTCGGTCACGACGCAAAGCGCCTGCGCCGGGTCGCCGAGTACATACAATTCACCGCGCGGCAGATACCGCGCAATCATGTCCTCCTGCTCGTCCGCGAGCAGCAGCAGGGGCATATACTGCTCCTTGCCCACAAAGATCTGCCGGATCTCCATGGATGCATCCCCTCCCTTCCCTGTCATTTTAACACGGATCGCGCAAATTCGCGATACCCCTCTTGCAAATTGCCGCAAAATGTTGGATAATAAAAGGCGTTGTACTTTAGGAGGGATATCTTTGAAAAAATCAACGCTGCGGAGCAGCCTGCTCCTGTTATTGACCGCCGTGATCTGGGGCGTCGCCTTTGTCGCCCAGTCCGCCGGGATGGATCACGTCGGGCCGTTCACCTTCAACGCGGTGCGCTCGGTGATCGGCGGCTTTGTGCTGATCCCGTGCATCTGGTTTTTGAACCGCGGGAGGCCAAAGCAGCAAACGCAGTCCCGCCGCGATCTGGTGCTCGGCGGCGTACTGTGCGGCGTTTTCCTTGCCGTCGCCAGCTCGTTCCAACAGTTCGGCATCCAATATACCACGGTCGGAAAGGCCGGGTTCATCACCGCGCTTTATATCCTTCTGGTGCCGCTGCTGGGGATGCTGTTCGGGAAAAAAGCCGGATGGCGGGTGTGGCTCGCGGTCGCGATCGCAACCGGCGGCATGTACCTGCTGTGCGTCAAAGAAGGCTTTTCGGTCGCCTTCGGCGACCTGCTCGTGATGACGTGCGCGCTGCTGTTTGCGGTACATATCCTGATCATTGACCACTTTTCCCCGCGCGTCGACGGCGTGAAAATGTCCTGTATCCAGTTCTTTACCTGCGGCGCGATCTGCGCGGTAGGCATGCTGCTGTTTGAACGGCCGTCGCCGGCGCAGATCCTTGCCGCGTGGCTACCCATCCTGTACGCGGGCGTGATGAGCTGCGGCGTCGCCTACACCTTGCAGATCGTCGGGCAGCGCGATACCGACCCGACTGTCGCCTCGCTGATCCTCAGTTTGGAGTCGGTCGTCTCCGTGCTCGCGGGATGGGCGTTGCTGCATCAGGCGCTTTCACGGCGGGAGCTGTTCGGCTGCGCGCTGGTCTTTTGCGCGATCATATTGGCGCAGCTTCCCGGTAAAACGCCGGAGCAATGAACCGTTGACGATTTGTGAATGCACGCCGTAAACGGACGCCTTCCGGAACGGGCGGCATCCGCCAGCGGCGCGGCAAAACAAAGGAGGGCTTTTCCATGAATACGATCGATCGCGCGATCTATGATGACGACGGCTTCTTTGAAGCCTATCAGGCGATGCCCCGCAGCCGGGAAGGCTTGTCCGCCGCCGGGGAATGGCGCCAGCTTCAGCCGCTATTCCCCGGCCTCGCCGGGAAAACCGTCCTGGATCTGGGCTGCGGATATGGCTGGCACTGCATGTATGCCGTCCAGCAGGGCGCGGCGTCCGTGTTGGGGCTGGACGCCAGCGAAAAAATGCTCCGCGTGGCGGAGGAACGCAGCTCCGACCCGCGGATCGCCTATCTGGCGTGCCGCGTCGAGGATTTTGGCTACCCCGCAGAGCGGTATGACCTCGTGGTCTCCAATCTGGCGCTGCACTATGTTGAGGACTTGGAAGCGGTCTATCAGAACGTTTTCCGGACGTTGAAGCCGGGCGGCTGCTTCCTGTTCAACATCGAGCACCCCGTCTTTACCGCAGGCGTGCGGGAAGATTGGATCTATGACGGCGACGGCAGGCCGCTGTACTGGCCGGTCGACGGCTACTATTCCCCCGGCGGACGGGAGACCTGTTTTCTGGGGCATACCGTGCGCAAGCAGCATCACACGCTGACACAGATCCTGAACCCGCTGCCCCGCCTCGGGTTCCGGCTCGATGCGGTCGAGGAAGCCGTCCCGCCTGCGCACCTGATGCACCTGCCCGGTATGGCCGACGAACTGCGGCGGCCCATGATGCTGCTGGTCCGGGCGTTCAAGCCCTGACGCCCCCGCCGTCAATACGCTGCAAACGGGAAATCCCCATCCGGCACTTTGCCGGATGGGGATTTCTTATCCACAGCTTGAAGGCCAACGGGCTCCGTTTTTACTCCGTGCTTCCGTCCTCCTCCGCCGGGTCAAACAACGATTCCGGTGCGAATTCGATCCCGTCCTGCCCCGGCAGATAGGAGCCGTCCGGCGCGAAAATGTCCGGATCCAGATTTTCCGGGGAATCGGGCAACAGGTCGTCGTCCGACGGCAGGCCGGTGTCCGAAATCTGGTCATGGAATTCGTTCGAGGGATCGGGCTGCGTCTCCGGCGGCGTTTCAGTCACGCCGCCCCCTTGCAGCGCCGAGAAGCGCATCAGGATCGAAGCGCACTGCGCGCGGGTTGCCGTCCCTGCGGGCGAAAGCACCTGCGAGGTGGTCGAAGTGCTGCCGAGGATATCCGCCTGCACCGCCCAGCGCATCGATTCTTCTGCCCAGCCGGAGACCTTCGACGCGTCGGAATAGCCGCTCAGGTTCGCGAGCGAACCGGTCGAAATGCCCTTGAACTGCGCGTAACGGTAGAGCATCGAAGCGAGCTGTTCGCGGGTCAGCGATCCGTTGCCGCCGAAGGAGCCGTCATTGTAACCGCTGACGACGCCATTCCGGTTCGCCCAAATGACCGCGTCGGTATACCACGCGCCGCTCGGGACATCCGAGAAGACGTCCGAGTAGGAAACGGCGGGCGAGCCTTCCAGACGGTAGAGCACCGCCGCGAACATCGCGCGGGTCAGCTTGCCGTTCGGCTCGAAGCGGGTTGCCGTCGAACCGGCCATCAAATTGTGGTCAAAGCAGTATTTCACGGCTTCATAGAACCAGTCGGCGTTCTTCACGTCGGTAAAGTTCATGCCGACGGTCACGTCAATCCACTTCACCGTATTCTGATAGGCGACCGTCAGCTTGCCCGCCCCCGACTGGCTGCCAGCCGTGAACAGGCCATTCTGGTCGACCGAGCCGATATCACCGGTGGCCTTCCATTCCAGCAGCTGGTCGGCCGAGGCCATCCGCATCCCCAGATGGTACAGCCACGCGTCCAGCTCGACGGTGTCGCCGGGGTCGAGCGCGAGCGACGATACCGTCGAATCGCCCCGTTTCAGGACGATCGAACTGACGTCGTCGGTCACGCAGATCTGCGTCTGGCCGGTCACGCCGCCGATATCCGCGGACAGTGTGACCGTCCCCGCCGTCGGGTAGGAATAGAACACATGGTTCATCGGGTCGACGTCGCCCGCGCTCGCAGTGTAAACGGCTTCCCCGCCCGGCAGCGCCGCCGGTTCATAGGCGCTGTCGGCGGCTCGGATGCTGAAACCGGTCTGCGCCCCGGGCAATACATAATAGTTGTTGGGTTCAATGTAGAGATGGGCGGGCACGCCGTCGGCGGCTGCGTGCGAGACCAAAAAGATGTAGTTCGCGCACCGGCGCTCCGACCCGCCCGAAGGGGTCGAGATCGTCTTGATCCCGCTGATGCCCGGCTGACGCATCGACATGACCGACGAGCCGCCGCCATCCAGGCAAATGACCTCGGTGCAGCCAAGCGCCTGCATCTCGACGCCCAGCTCGCGGGCGGTCAGCCCGGCGCTGCCGCCGCTGCTGTCATTCTGATAAAGTACGACCGTGCCGTCCGCCTTCACGCCGACGGCGGTGCGCGCGGTATGGCTCGTCGCGCCGTCGATGCCGTCGGGCGTCACCGCGCCGCCGCGCACAAGGCTCTTGCCGCCGACCGCGTACACGACGTCCGACCAGCCCGGCGAGGACGCCGTAACGCTCAACGTCACCTCTTCGCCCGGTTGGAAATCGACCCAGGTCGCGGTCGACTTGTCCTGCATGGTCATGACCATCTGGTTCGCGCCGATCGGGGTCGCGCCGCTGGTCTCCTCATTCGAGACCACGCGCAGGCGTACCGTGCCGCCGACCCGTACCGGCGTATCCTCGAGCCGTTCCAGAACGATCGTCTTGCCCGCCTGCGTCGTGTGCGACGTGCTGTCGTAGTTGTGGTCGAGCAGGTAAATGCCTGCCGCCGTGCGGGTCTTGTTAAAATAGCTGACCGTCGCCGTGCCGCTCTCGCCGGTCACGCGGATCCCCATCGTCGGCTGGCCGGTGATCGCCGCGCCGTTCGAGGTGAACCCGACCGCATACTGCCACGCGTCCGAGCTGATCAGCTCGCCGTTATCGATGACCAGCCCGATCGGGACGGCGGTGCTCATGACGAAAAAATCCGCGTTGATGCCCGCAATGACATGATGCCCCTGCTGCTCCAGATAGTTCGCGGCGGAGGTGATCGTCGCGCCGCTGCCATAGAGCTTGTCCGAGGCATAAACGATCATTGGGGTGATCGTGCTGTTGGGGGTATAAGAAATGTAGTTGCTTTTCTGCGTGCCCGCGTTGTTCTTGCCCTCGATGCGGGTGTAGCTTGTGCCCTGCCCAATCGCATAGCCATATTGAAAGGCGTTGGTGAAGGCCGTTGCGCCTGCGCTTGTTGCGAGGCAGGATACCGCCAGGGCTGACGCGAGCAGCTTTTTTGCTGTGCGGGGGAAATTCATCGTTCACGCTTCCTTACGTTCGGTGGCGGGCGGCTGGCCCGCCGAAGGTTGGTTCCTGTGCTTCGCGCACGGCTCCGGACCGGCGCCGTGCCTTTTTATTATACAGGATTCGTCCCGATTATACAAGCACGAATTCCACGCTTTCTACCGTTTCCCTTCCTGCAAAACAATATGCGCCGCGCAGGTCGGGCCTGCACGGCGCACGGCGTTTTCCGGAAACTGCCGCCCTCGCCTTCCGGATATCCTGACGTTCCGTTTCGGCTCCCATACCGACAGTCCCCTCTTAATTCAGGAAATCCTTGAGCTTCTTCGAGCGCGACGGGTGGCGCAGCTTACGCAGCGCTTTTGCCTCGATCTGACGGATACGTTCGCGCGTGACGTTGAATTCCTTGCCGACCTCCTCAAGCGTCCGGGTGTGGCCATCTTCGATACCGAAGCGCAGGCGGAGCACCTTTTCCTCGCGCGGGGTCAGCGTTTTCAGCACCTCGACCAGCTGCTCCTTCAGCAGCATGAACGACGCGGCTTCCGCCGGTTCGGGCGCGTCGTCGTCGGGGATGAAGTCGCCCAGATGGCTGTCCTCCTCCTCGCCGATCGGGGTCTCGAGCGAAACCGGCTCCTGCGCGATCTTCAGGATATCGCGCACGCGGTCGACCGGCATATCCATTTCCGCCGCGATCTCCTCGGGGCTGGGGTCGTGCCCCAGTTCCTGGAGCAGTTGGCGGGAAACGCGGATCACCTTGTTGATCGTCTCCACCATATGCACCGGAATGCGGATGGTGCGCGCCTGATCGGCGATTGCGCGGGTGATTGCCTGCCGAATCCACCAGGTCGCGTAGGTCGAGAATTTGAAGCCCTTGCTGGAATCGAATTTTTCGACCGCCTTGATCAGCCCGAGGTTGCCTTCCTGGATCAGGTCGAGGAACAGCATCCCGCGGCCGACATAGCGCTTCGCGATCGATACCACAAGGCGCAGGTTGGCCTCTGCGAGGCGCTTTTTCGCCCGGTCGCCGGTCTTGATCGCCTTGCGGTACGCCTTTTCCTCCTCCTCGGTCATCGGGTTTTCGATGCCCTGTTCGCGGTCGCTTTCCAGCTTGTGGATCGCTTCGATCGCTTCCGCGCCCGCCGTCATCTGCTCGGCGAGCTTGAGTTCTTCTTCGGGGGAAAGCAGGTCAACCTTGCCGATCTCCTTGAGGTACATGCGCACCGGGTCGTCAATCGCGAAGCCTTCCGCCAGCGCCGAGGTGTCGACCAGTTCTTCCTCCGGCACTTCCTCGACCTCGGCGGCTTCAAAGTCGTCGTCCTCCGAGATCACAGGCGCGAGCACGTCTGCGCCCTCGATCTCGATACCCATGTTTTCGATGGTCTCGTACAGCTTGTCGATGTCTTCGCTTTCAAGCTCCATTGATTGCAGGGCGTCCGCGATCTCCTTCAGCGACAGCTTGCCGTTTTTCTTACCGGTCGCGAGCAGGTCGCGAAGAATCTGCTGCTGTTCCTGCACGCTCAGCGGCTGCTGCGGTTGTTGTTGTGTTGTGCTCATATCCTGTTTCCTCCCAGTCGGTCCTTTTCTCTATGGATGCGGCTCATGCGGAGCAGCGGGTCCTCCCCGCCGGTATCGGCGCCGCTTTTCATCCGGCAGCGCGCAATGGCGCCTATGTAGTCGTCCAGCGCCTGCTGCCAGTTTGTCGTGTTCACGCGGTCCCCGCCAAGCACCGCGGTCAAATGCTGCATTTCGTTTTCTTCCAGATAGCCTTCAAATGCGGCGACGGCGACCCGCCGGCCTTGCCGGTGCAGCGTCAGCGCGTGCGCAAATATTTTTTGCAGCAGCTGTGAAGTAAACTCCTGCGGGGTGATCCGCGCGGCGATTTCGTCCGTCAGGCTATCATCGGCAAAAATCAGGCGGATAATACCTTCCTCCGCTTTTGCGGAGCGGACATTTTGATATTGGAGCGTCCGGTCGCGCGGCTGTGCGGCGCTGACGACGGCCCGCACCTCGCGCCGTTCGGCGGTCTTCTTCTTTTTTTGGCGGACGGCGAGCGCCCGGCGCACCTCGACCTCCATCGCCTCGACGGTGACTTGGGCCATTTTGGCGGCGCGTCCGGCGTAGACCTCGCGTTCGACCGCGCCCTCGATCCTGGCGAGCATTTCGGCGGCTTCGTGCAGGAAATGCACGCGTTCCTCGTCCTCGTCCAGGTCGTACTTGGCGGCGATGGTTTCCAGCCGGTACGCGTTATCGCTTTCCGACCGTTCGATCAGCTTGCGGTAGGCGTCGGCGCCTTTTTCTTTGATGAATTCGTCCGGGTCCTTCGCGCCGGGGATACGCAGCACTTTGACTTGGAGATCGGTCTTTTTCAGAAGGTCGATTGCGCGTTGTGCAGCGGCCTGGCCTGCGCCGTCGGCGTCGTAGGAGATCACGACTTTGCCGGTGTGGCGCGAGATCAGGCGCACCTGTTCCTCGGTCAGCGAGGTGCCGAGGCTTGCGACGGCGGAATCGAACCCGGCCTGATGCAGGGCGATTACGTCCATATACCCCTCCGCCAAAATGAAATAATCGTTTTTCGTTTTCCTCGCCATATTGAGCGCGAACAAATTCCGGCTCTTATGGAAGATGGAAGTCTCTGGCGAATTCAGGTATTTGGGTTTGGAATCATCCATCACGCGCCCGCCGAAAGCAATGACCTGCCCGCGAACGTCAATGATGGGGAACATAACGCGGTTCCGGAAGCGGTCGTACACCCTGCCGCGTTCGCTGCGGGACGCAAGGCCGGCGTCCAGAACCTCTTCTTTGGAAAACCCTTTTTCGCGCATGGCGTCCAGCAGAGCGGAAAACCCATCGGGCGCATAGCCTAACCCAAACCGGTTCATGGTTTTACGGCTGAGTCCGCGCTTCAAAAAATATTGCGCGACGCTTGCATGTTCGGGCAGCCACAGCTGGCGATGAAAAAAGCGCGCAGCTTCGGTCGAAAGCTCGAGCAGGCGTTCGCGATGTCTTGCGGCGCGGGGGTCGCCTTGTTTCTCGGGCACCTGCATACCGATCTGGGCGGCTTGAAAGCGGACGGCGTCGGGGAACTCGAGCCCTTCGGCGCGCATGATGAAGCTAAGCACGCCGCCTCCGGCGCCGCACCCGAAGCAATAAAACATTTGTTTATCGGGGGTAACGCTAAAGGAAGGTGATTTCTCATTATGGAAGGGACACAACCCGAAATAATTCGAGCCGGTCTTTTTCAGTTGGACATACCGGCCGACGACGTCTAGGATATCGCTGCGTGCGTTCAGCTCGTCCAAAAAAGCCTGGTCAAACGCCATGAAAGCGCTCCTTTCAAGGAAAATACAGACTAACCGCGCCCGGGCGGCATCCTACGCGGACGGCGGCGGGCGCCGCCCGGTACTCGGCCCCTCGCCGGGGCGGGCGTCCTGCGCGGACAGCGGCAGGGCTCTGCCCTGCACCCGCGATTTTTTTGTAAA
>CAJUGU010000102.1 GCA_910586105.1 uncultured Eubacteriales bacterium
CCCGCCGGGGTGCAGGGGCGGAGCCCTGCCGGGGTGCAGGGGCGGAGCCCCGCCGGGGTGCAGGGGCGGAGCCCCGCCGGGGTGCAGGGGCAGAGACCCGCCGGGGTGCAGGGGCAGAGACCCGCCGGGGTGCAGGGGCGGAGACCCGCCGGGGTGCAGGGGCGGAGCCCTGCCGGGGTGCAGGGGGCAGAGCCCCGCCGGGCAGACGCAAAAAAGACGCTCCGCACAGGAGCGTCTTTCTGCAATCAATCGGTCAAGCGGACCGGGTTTACCTTAACGCCAGGGCCCATCGTCGATGCAACGACGCAGGAACGGACGTACTGGCCCTTCGCCGCAGCCGGCTTCGCCTTAATGATAGCGCCAACCAGTGCGTTGAAATTGTCGAGCAGCTTTTCCTGCCCGAAAGAAGCCTTGCCGATCGGGCAATGGATAATATTCGTCTTGTCCAGACGATACTCGATCTTACCGGCCTTGGACTCCTGTACCGCCTTCGCAACATCCATCGACACCGTGCCCGCCTTCGGGTTCGGCATCAGGCCCTTCGGGCCAAGGATCTTACCAAGACGGCCGACAATGCCCATCATGTCCGGCGTAGCGATGACCACATCATAGTCAAAGAAGTTCTCCTTCGTGATCTTCTCGACCATGTCCTCTGCGCCAACATACTCCGCGCCAGCCGCCGCAGCTTCTTCCGCCTTTGGCCCCTTCGCGAATACCAGCACCCGCACCTGCTTGCCGGTGCCGTGCGGCAGTACGATCGCGCCGCGTACCTGCTGATCCGCATGACGCGAGTCGACGCCCAGCTTCATGTGCAGCTCGACCGTCTCGTCAAACTTTGCCTTTGCAGTGGTGATCACTGTGTTCAGCGCCTCTGCCGGATCGTACAGCTTGCTGCGGTCGACCAGCTTTGCGCTTTCTACATATTTTTTACCTTTGCGCACAATAAATATCCTCCTTTAGTGGTATGGCGGGGATTTCCCTCCCACTTAGGCAGCCTTTCGCTGCCGGTGAAAAATTCAGGTTTACCGGTTCGGAGCTCGTTCTTACTCCTGCACGGTGATGCCCATCGAACGGGCGGTGCCGGCGATCATGCTCATTGCAGCCTCAAGGGAAGCGGCGTTGAGGTCGGGCATTTTGGTCTCCGCGATCTTCTGCACATCCGCCTTCGAGATCGACGCAACCTTCTGCTTGTTCGGGACCGCCGAGCCGGATTCGATCTTGCAGGCCTTCTTAATCAGCACCGCCGCCGGAGGCGTCTTGGTGATGAAGCTGAAGGACCGGTCCGCGTAGACCGTAATCACGACCGGGATAATCAGCCCGGCGTCATTCTTGGTGCGCTCGTTGAATTCCTTGGTAAAGGCCATGATGTTCACGCCATGCTGGCCAAGCGCGGGGCCTACCGGGGGCGCCGGGGTTGCCTTGCCCGCGGGAATCTGGAGCTTGATATAGCCAATAACTTTCTGTGCCATAATGGAAGTTTCCTCCTTAAAAAGTGTGGTGGCTGGCGAACGGTCGATCCCCGTTCTCCCACGTGCCGGGCGCGGATTGCAAAGCAGGACGCGCAAATGGGAAAAGGCTTTCCCCCGCGCCGCAGCGCGCATCCTGTTTCAGCCGCCGCAGCGGGCGGCTGTATGCAGGTCCGGCGGCGTGTGTACGCCGGGCCTCCCGCAAAAGGTCTGCCCGGCGCGCGTGGCGCGCGGGCGGTATGTTTGCTGTCTCGCGCGCCGGAAGGCGGGCAGACAGCGCGGCTTGTCCGGAAGCTGCGGGGCGCGTCCGTAAGTCCGGGATCATTCGTCGATGGGTTCCACCTGGTCGAGCCGGAGCTCGGTGGGGACGTCGCGACCGAAGGCGGGCACGATCACCCGCACGAGGTTCCGGCTGGGTTCGAGCGCTTCAACGACGCCGATGAAACCGGCGAACTTGGTGTCTACGATCCGCACGCTGTCGCCGACGGCATAGCCGATCTCGATCTCGTGCTTTTCGACGCCCATCGCCTCGACCTCCTCGTC
Source organism: uncultured Eubacteriales bacterium (assembly GCA_910586105.1). Lineage (GTDB taxonomy): Bacteria > Bacillota > Clostridia > Oscillospirales > Butyricicoccaceae > QXXE01. The sequence goes on from CAJUGU010000102.1 coordinate 2,010, forward strand.
GGTCAGGGGGATCGGCTTGTTGGAGTTGGGGCTGACGAAGCCGGTACAGCCGCGCGTGTTACGCACGAGATACCAGGTTTCGTCCGTCATGACCATTTTGACAAGGACATAGCCGGGGAAGAGCTTCCGCTTGACCTCGTTCGGCTTGCCGTCCTTGACTTCGATGACGGTTTCCGTAGGGATATTGACGGCGGTGATGAGGTCGTGGAGCTTCATGTTCTCCACCGCGCTCTCGATCGAAGAGGCTACCTTGTTTTCGTAGCCGGAGTATGTGTGAACCACATACCATTTTGCTGCATCTGACATCCTGACCCTTTCTGCATCAGCCCGCGAGCATCCCGATCACAGCGGCAACGACGCCGCCGAAGATGAGGTCGAGCACCCAAACGAAGATACCCACGATCAGAACTGCGGCGATGACGACGAGGACGTTATTGAGCGTCTGCTGTTTGGTCGGCCAGACGATCTTGCGGACCTCGGCCTTCAGCTCTCGCCACCATTTGCCTGCACGCGCAAAGATTGAGGGCTTCTTGGACTTGTCGTTTTTCTTTTCATCTGCCATGAAGCTGCATCCTTTCTTTTCGTGAGTTACTTACTTGGTTTCGCGATGGACAGTATGCTTTCTGCAAAAGCGGCAGTACTTGTTCATCTCCAGACGGTCGGGATCGTTCTTCTTGTTTTTCATCGTGTTATAATTCCTTTGCTTGCACTCTGTGCAGGCGAGCGTTACGCGAACGCGCATAGCGGCACCTCCTCAATAAATTTGCGTCTTCCGGGCGGGATGGGGCGCGAAGCCCGGGAGCGCTTTCAGGCCCGTCCGCCTCCGCGCTGCAAACGGCGCTTCAGGAATGAAGGGGGCGGAAAGGGCGCATTGCCTCCCTTTGCGGTGGTTCCGGCGCGGGAGCGGGCACACGACCTCCCGGCTCCGCGCAAAAAAAGAACCTGCATAGGTGTAATTATTATAGCACGGGAACCGGAAACGGTCAACCATATTTTTTCAAAAAAAAGCTACAGTTTTCGCGGGGATTATGGTATAATTCCAGATGAAACCGCCAAATGGCAGGCGGAAGCTGGACGGAGGATGGAAGAGTGAGGGAAAGGAGGGACGAAGGGGATGCGGATCCTGGGGATCGATTACGGGGACGCGCGGACGGGGCTTTCGATCTCGGACGCGACGGGCCTGCTGGCGGGCACGCCTTCGGTGATCGCGGAATGGGACCGGGACAAGCTGCTGGCGCGTCTAACGGCGTACATTGCGGCGGAAGGGATCGAGGAGATCGTCCTTGGCTATCCGCGGAACATGGACGGCACAGCCGGGGAGCGCGCGCAGAAATGCGAAGCGCTGGCGCACGATTTAGAGCAGGCGACGGGGCTGCCGGTGGTCCTTTGGGACGAACGGCGGACGACGGTCGCGGCGCATGCGATCCTGCACGAGACGGGCAAGAAGGCGCGCAGGCACAGGCAGGTCGTCGACGCGGTCGCGGCGTCGCTGATCCTGCAAGGGTATCTGGACTGGAAGCGCAGCCGCGGGTGATGTCCTTCGCGGACAGCGCCAAAGGGCTCTGCCCTCTGGACTCCCGCGCCTACGCGGCGAGCGGTCCTGCGCGGACGGCGCCAGAGGGGCTCGCCCCTCTGGACTCCCGTTCATCGCCTGCGGGCGGGACGGGGGACGGCGCGGCTTCGATCCGGAGCCTGCGCTGTACATTTTTTTCGATATTGTGATAAGATCGCCATAATATAAATCGCTTGAGGGAGGAATCACACTATGGAAATCATCATGCAAAACATCGTGTCACTTATTTTATGGTTGGTTATCATCATCGCGGTCGTAAACGTTACGGTCATAAGAAAGAGCAAAAACCGCAAGGCTGCGCAAAGCGGCGAGGATCGGGAACGCGTCCGCAACGCGTCAGCCCCCCTGCTCCGCGAATCGGACAACGCGCCGCTGATCTACGCCCACTGGGAGGAACGCGAGTCCTATGGCCGCACCGTGAAAACGACCTATCATCGCTTCGTGGTCGCATACCGGGATCAGACGCTGTGGGTGTCGCCGTTTTTCATCGATAAAAAAACCCGTGAAATGGGCTTGGACCGCCCCAAGGTGCTGAGCCCGGACAACCTTGGCAAGATCACGGTCACAAAGAAGGAGAAAAACGGCGAGATCCGTCAGGTAAAGGTCTGGCTGGCCGACAAACAGGGGCATGTTTTGTCCCAGTTCGACGTGGAAGCGGAAAACTGGCGCAAAAACCGCTGGTTCCCGGTCAACATCCTGCAATACGAAGAGTGCGCGGCGTTCACACGCTTTATTGAAGCTCTGGCCGCGCGCGTCGCCGCGGAGAACCCCGGGGTCGACGACCTGATCAAGGCGGAAGCGAACGAGGGCTTAGGCGTGATCGGCGCGATCGTTTCGGTGGTCGGCGCAGTATTCTCGATCTTTTTCCCGCCGCTCGGCGCGGCGATCGCTCTGGTCGGCCTGCTGATGTCAGCGATCAGCAAGCTGCGCGGCGCGTCGGGCATCATCTTCCTGATCGTCAGCATCGTGTGCGCGCTCGTCGGCGCAGGCTTCATCTGGATGTATTTCACAATTATGTAAAGCGCAGTTCGCCGCGAAGGCTCCTGCGGATACCTATCAAAATAAATCGTGCCGCCTGACCCGCCTGCCGTCCCCTGACGGCGGGCGGGCATTTTTATTCCATAGTGCAGCACCCACAAAGCATACCCTCGCCAACCATTTGGAAGATTACCGAAGGTGAAAGACTGCCAAGGTGGAAAGGTTGCCAAAAATTGCCGTGAAAAAAACGGACCGCAGCACAGCGCCAAGGCCGTCCTGCGGTTCGTTCTGTATTAGGGTTCGTGCCAAAAACGGCGCGTGCGGCGTTGTTATTCCGCAGCCGCCTTCATTTCCAACTGGATCTTCCCATCAGCGGAATAGACGCTGGCGAGCTCATCGCCGGGGGTCAGGGTCATTGCGGTGAGGCTTTCATAGTCGGAAACCTCCGCGCCGCAGACCGCCAGCGCGCTGTCGCTGTCAGAAAGCACGATCGGCTGGCCGTTGAACACCGCGCCCGAGATCTCCGTGACCGTCTTCTGTGCGGGATCGAAATAGCCAACGCGCGAATTCGCGCCGTTGGAGTACGCAAAGTACAGCTCATAAGCGCCGTCGCCGGTGAAATCCGCCATTGCCATACTGGTAACGCCGTCGCCGCTGCTGTCGCCGCCGATCGGGTACGCCGTGCCTTCATAATAGACGAACGTCTCATGCGAGGCGTCGTATTTGAAGACGGACAGGCCGCTGTCCGCAGGGACAAAATCGGGGGTAATGTTCACGCAGGTGTCGTTCTGGTACGGGGATTCATAATCCGCATGCGCCGCCTGGAATTCCGCCGCGCCTTCCTCACGGCCCGCAAGCTGATAGGGCGAAGCCGACAGGATCGGCAGCTGGGACGCGGTGACCACGTTCTCTCCATCATTGCCGCCGTTGTTGCCGTTGTTGCTGTTGTTGCTGTTGTTCCCGGCGTTGTCGCCGCCGTTGCTCGAACATGCGCTCAGCGCCAGCGAAAGCGCCAGCGCGGGGACGATCGTTCTCCAAATCTTTTTTTTGTTCATGATCTTTCCTTTCTGGATTTCCGGCAATGCCGGGCGGCGTTCTCCTGTCTCGAAGGAATGGCTGGCCCGATCAACGCGTGCGGATCCGCGAGGCGATCCTTCGTCTGACCAGGCCCAAAAACCGCAGGGATCCGGACGGATCTCAAGGTCTTGGGGCGCAAAGCAGACGGAGGACCCGCCGCGAAACCGTGCGCGTTGATCCGGCGCTTTCGGAAACCGCCGCCCTTCCAAAGCCTGAATTTGGCGTCTCCCCACAGGATGGATCCCGCAGGTCAGCGCATCATAAAGTTATACAGCATGACGGCCGCCTCCTGGCGGGTCATGACGCTGTCAGGGTTGAGCCTGCCCTTGTCGTCGCCTCGCGCAACGCCCAGGCCATAGGCCAGCGCCGCATAGCCGGTATCGGCTTTGGCGATCGCTCCCGCATCGCTGAACGGGCAGGTGTAGATCCCTTCCACCTTCGCGGCTTCGCCGTAGATGGAAGCGCCGAGCAGGGTCTTGATGAATGTCAGCCGGTCGACCGCCTGCTCGGGGGCGCGGTCAACAGCCTTTACCAAGTTCTCAGCATACGCCATCGAATACAAATTGTCAAGCCCTTCTTTTTCGTCAGGGTCATATTGATAGCCGCAGGCGCTGAGCAGCAGGGTCAGCATCGTCTTCTGATCGAGCGTTGCCTTGGGCCGGAAACCCTCCCCCGGGAGCCCTACCCCATAGGCGGCAAGCGCTTCGATCTGCGAGCGCCCGAACGCGCCGTCAAGGTCGTTATAGGTATAGGGGCTGGCGTCGTCAGAGTAAGAATACCAAACCGGTTCGCCGGTCTTGGCATTGATCCCCTGAAAAGTCCGGTCGCTCGGCTCCTGGAAGGCATATGCCGCGACATACCGGTATGCCAGCATGCCGTCTTCCAACACGGGGTACTCGATATAACGGAGCGCCATGTCGAACGCGTCGAAGCAGGCGGAAACGGCTTCGTCCGCTGGAATGATCCCGTCGGCGCTGTCGAATTTGACCTGTTCATCCCAACCGGCGCTCAGCCATTCCACGGTGTTGTCGTTCGCCATCCGGATCGAGATCTGGTTCGAGCGGAACTGGTAACCGTTCACGGTCTGTGCATACAGCAGCCGGTCGCTGTTTTTCATTTCATAGCTGGTAGACTGCTCCCACTTTTCGGGCAGGTATTTGGCAAGGAACGCTTCCGCGGCCGTGCGTTGGCTGGCGGTCTGTTCGGTCTGGGGGTCGTCCCAATATGGATTGTAGCTGTAGACCGAGACCAGTTCGTCGGTGCGCGCATCCACGGTGACGTTTTTGCGGAGCTGCAACAACTCGCCGTCGTAGCCGTCGCCGGCCTGTTCGCGTTCCGCCTCGGTGAGCGGGCGGGTATAACGCAATACGGCGGTGATTTTGTCGGATTCCCGGTCCTGCGAATAGTTGGCGCGTTCAAGCGTCCAGGCGCTGTCCAGCCCAAGCTCCGGGATGCTGCGCAGCGCCTTGTCGAGCTGCTCGCGGCTGTGTACGTCCTTCAGCCGTTCGACGGCTTCCAGCTCCGCGCCGCTGAGCGCGGCCTGCGTGCCTCCGCTTTCTCCTGCCTCGGCTGAGGCGGCGGCGTCTTCGGCATACGCCTGAAACGTCGATTTGGCGCTGCCGTTTGTGCTGGAATACGCGCGGGCCAGTTCGGAAAAGACTTTCGTCAGATCGACCAGCTTGCCGTCGTCCGCAGTGACAACATAGTCGCCTTCGGTCTCGACCATATACCGCAGTTCGGCGGATTTCCGGTCTTTGCTATAGGCATAATAAGGGGCCAGTTGGATGGTAGGACGCATCAGCGCGGCGGCTTGTTCAGCCGAAACGGCGGATTTTGCCTCGGCGACCTCGGGATAGGTGGAAGCGTTGCTGTCGCTGCGCCGGAAGTAAGAAGGGGACAGGGTGTCCGGCCGAAGCTGCACCCGCACGGTCACAGGGGACGGCAGGCCGTAAAATTTCAGGGAGCCGGAGAAGGTCAGCCCGTCGGATTGCGAGGAACCGGCGCTTTCCAACGTTACCGATTCCTGTTCGTCAAGCAGGGAATCGACGAATTTCTGTGCGGCGGCAAGGGCCGTGGATTTATCCGACTTGGGGAACGCAGCGGTCAGGCCCCAAAACCGTTGGTTGTCCTCGTCGGTTTGGTAGAGCCGGTAGGCATAGATCTTGCCGTTTTCATCGGCGGTGACGCTGATATTGGAACCGTCGGATGACCAGTTCAGATCCCACCGCGGGGCGAGCTGGCTGTCGTTGGGTTCGCCATAGAAGGTGGTGAAATCGTCGCCGATCGCGAGCTGTGATTTCACAGCCTGGGTGACGGCGGTCAGACGGGCGTCAAGCGAACCGGAAGCATCGTCGGCGGAAGGCCCTTCTACGGCCGGTATGGGGGCCGCAGACGCGGCAAAGGCGGGCGTACCTGCAACGGACAATAAAGATGCCGCGAGGCATATGGAAAGCAGCTTTTTCATAGGATGCACCTCTCTCTGAAATTTATTCGACACCCTATTAGACGGGTACCGGAGGGGAAAAGTTCCCGCTCCCGCCAAAATTTTTCGAGCGTGCGCCGCCGCCTTCGGCTTAGTAGATACCAGCCCTGAAACAGCCCTGTTCGGAAGCCTTCCGGACAGGGCGAATCAGAAAAGCCGGGACGGATTTCCGTCCCGGCCTTCCATGATACAGTTTGCCGCCGGTTAATCTGCGACTTGCGTATAGAAGTTCATCAAGATCTGAGCAACTTCGGCACGGGTCGCCGTGCCCGTGGGATCGAGACGGCCGCCGGATTTACCGGTCAGCAGCCCGGAACCGACCGCCCACCGGACGGATTCCGCCGCCCAGCTGGAAGTCGACGCCCCGTCAACGAAAGAGCCCAGTTCCGCGTTTGCGCTGGTACCGTAACCCTTCACGCTGGCGTAGCGGTAGAGGATGGAAGCGAGCTGCTCGCGGGTGATGGAGTCGTTCGGCCCGAAATTGCCGGCGCCGTAGCCGTCCATCAGGCCCTGCGACGCCGCCCACGAGACCGCGCCCGCGAACCAGTCGCTGGACTTCACGTCCGGGAAGGTACGCGTGCCGGAGCCGGAAGCGCCTTCGACGTTATACAGGATCTGCGCCATCATGCTCCGGGTGAGGTTATCGTTGGGCGAAAACAGGCCGTTGTTCCCCGCCATCATGCCGCGCTCGGCGACGAACGCGACCGCGCTGGCGTACCAATCGGTAGCCGCAACGTCGCGGAAGGACTGCGCCGGCGCAAAGTCGACCGATTCGCTGAGCTTAAAACTGGTGGTGATGGTGACATCATCGCCCGGCATGGTGAACGAAAATACGTTATCGCCTTCATCGGTCAGTTTGACGGCCGAACCGTCGGAGGTGACCTTGATCGAATCGAGTTCATACCCATCGTCAGGCTTGACGGTGATCGTCACCTTATCGCCCTTTGACGGCTTCTTCGGAGAGATCGACACGGCGCCGTGCGAACCGGTCTTTATGCTGACCTCGCCGCCCGCAGTCGCCGGGACGATTGTGTTGTGCGACTTGTTCCCGCCGCCGTTGCTCGGCGGAGTGGGGTTCACCGGCGTAGCCGGCTTGCTGCCAAGGTCATTGCCGTTGACCTTGTCGATTGTGCTGGTATTCACATCGCTGATGACGACATCGCCATTATCATTCACCGTGCCCTCGACGATGTTGGAATCGCCTTTGCCGTTGGTGATGGTAACGTCGACCGTCGAGCCTGCGCTTGCTTCGCCGCCTGCGCCCGGAACGACAATGGTCGAGCCGTCAACATAGGCATTGTCAGCAGCGAAAGCAGTCGTGCCAAGCGCGCTGAGGCACAGGGCGAGAGATATAATACGTCTTTTCATAATTCGTCTCCCCTTTACCCTCAGTTGCCGGAAACGTTGTTGTTTGCGGTATCATCTGCGGCGGTCTTGTTTACGATGATCGTCCCCGTTTTCTTTTCAGCATTTGTGGACTCGGTGCTGTTCGTGATGGTGCCTTCCCAAACTCTGACCCTGGCGTCAGTGGGAGCGCCGAAGGATACAACACCCTTGTCATTAGCGGTTGTGTAGAATACGGGACCGATCACAGGAAGTCCGGAATCATCGGCAGGCATTACCTGGATTGTGCAGGCGCTGCCTGCATCAAAACCAGCGACGGTAATCTTGTAGGTCATAAGCGTAGTGTCAACAAGCTTTTCAACCTTGTAAACAAGACCTTCTGGGTCGGGATCTTCCGTTGTGTCGTCCGAGACGTTCTGTTCGTCCGTAACAACGAACTGGGTCAGGTGGTTGACAGTACCCTCGATCACGCCGGTTTGCGAGTCGTAATCAGAAGACGCGATCGCCTTGATTGTTTTTGCAGCCGGGTCATAATAAGCCAGCGTAGTGGATTCGCTCAGACCAGTGTCGATTTCAAAATGCAGCTGAATCGGCGCTTCCAGATTCTTGACCGCAATTTCGGTACCGTTGGACTCGATCTTTACTTCATAGGAAGCTGCAATCTCAACATCAGCAGCCACTTCCGGCGCGGTGGTTTCTTCCACGACCAGAGTCAGGGGCTTGCTGCTGTTGTCGGTCAGGATTTCTTGAGGCAAAGTTACCGTGCCCGCTTCCGCAACGATTTTGACCGAAGCTGCTTCCGCAAGCGTTTCAACGGCTTTCTGATCAAGCGCAATCGAAGAGGCGTCGGCTGCGGAGATTGTGACCGTGCCAAGCGTAGCGTCTGCAACGTCGCTGACATGATCCGAATCGTTCACCGCCGCTTCGATGGCCTTATTGACCAGGTCTTCGCTGACGGAGGCGGAGCCGTTGCTGGCAGCCGGTGCTTCTACGGTAGGATGTACAATGCCGTCTTTCTCAAACGTGACCGCCACGATCACGGGCGCGTTCGGCATGGTGAAGGTGTAGGTGTCGCCGTCTGCGTCGTCCACCACGGTATCGTCCAAAGTAATCATTGCAACATGATAGCCTTCGACCGGGTGGATGGTAACCGTAACGGTTTCACCCGTTGCCGCCTGAACCTTGTCTGCTTCTGCAGTGCCGCCGACGTTCGGTGTAGCGGTAACGCTGACGTTGAACTTCTGGACATCCGCTGTCACGGTGAATTCCTTGGTGAGGGTGAGCGTTTCTTCCGCGATCGCCGCCGTTTCATCGTCAATCTTGCAGGTCACGTCAGCGCCGAGCTGATGCTTGCCTGTGTCCGTGATCGTCAGCTTGATGGCAACGGTATACGTACCGGCAGATACGGTTGCGGGCGTCTCAACAGTTTCGCCGTCCTTTGTCCAGATGATGGAATCAACGGTTACGGCTTCTGCGGGAACAGTGGTAACCGTTGCGCTTGTCGGAAGGCTGTCGCCGACCTTCAAACCGTTCGGCGCAAGGGAAACTGCAATGCTGGTGATATCAACGGGCAGGTTCGGCTGCTCGCCTTCGCCCAGCAGGGTGATATTGGCGTCGGTAACGGCTGCGCCGTTTACGGTCACATTAGCCTTGCTCAGGGCGTAATTCCCGGCGGAAGCAGCTACGACCACAACATAGGAGCCGTTGACAACTTCCTTATCGATTGTGTACGCGCCGTTTGCGTCAGTCGTGCCGGTACCGAAAGCAGTCTCGAAGTCGGTATCGCTTGCGGCATACAGGCTGACGGTAATCCCCGAAAGGTCGTCAACCGAGGCCGTGCCCTCGGAAACAGTGCCGCTTACAGCATAAGTAGGAGCGGGAACATCCTCTTGCAGCGTGATTTCGACATCGGTAGCGTTCGCACCGTCAACCGTGACCTGTGCGGAGCTTTCGGCATAGGAGCCGGAAACCGCTGCTACGACTGCTTCATAAGAGCCGTCGGCAACATCGGCAATGCTGAAAGCACCGTCCTCAGTGGTGACAGCAGAGCCGGCGCTATCGCCACGGGTACCATCGTTGAGCTTATACAGGGTAACGGTGATACCAGTGAGATCGGTGACATCGGTTTTGCCAGCTGCAACGGAACCGCTAACGGTGTAGGTAGAGGCAGGCGACGTGTCTTCACCTTGCAGCGTGATTTCAACATCGGTAACGTTCGCGCCGTCAACCGTGACCTGTGCAGAGCTTTCGGCATGGGAGCCGGAAACCGCTGCTACGACTGCTTCATAAGAGCCGTCGGCAACATCGGCAATGCTGAAAGCACCGTCCTCAGTGGTGACAGCAGAGCCGGCGCTATCGCCACGGGTACCATCGTTGAGCTTATACAGGGTAACGGTGATACCAGTGAGCTCGGTGACGCCGGTTTTGCCAGCTGCAACGGAACCGCTAACGGTGTAGGTTGTGGCAGGCGGAGTGTCTTCACCTTGCAGCGTGATATCAGCATTTGTAACGGCTGCGCCGTTCACGGTCACATCAGACTTGCTCAGGGCGTAATTCCCGATGGAAGCAGCTACGACCACAACATAAGAGCCGTCGGCAACTTCATTATCGATCGTGTACGCGCCGTTTGCGTCAGTCGTGCCGGTGCCTAAAGCAGTCTCGAAGTCGGTGTCGCTTGCGGCATACAGGCTGACAGTGATGCCCGAAAGGTCGCTAACCTGGGTATCGCCCTTGGAAACGCTGCCGCTTACCGCGTATGTAGTGGCTTCGGTTGCGACAGCGCCGGCAATCGTGATATCGATTGTGGCGGGATCGGTTTCAGCGCCATTGGTGAACGTAACCGCGTTCGCAGGAAGCGTCCAAGACGCAGCGACTTCACCCTCCGCTGCCTTGTAGGTCAGGGTGATTTCACCAGACAGTTCTGTCTTGTCGGCATCCGCACCGTATGAAAGGGTAGCGGTAAGGGCTTTAGTAGTTTCTGCTGTGGGATTTTCGCCGGGGTTGAGATAGCCGCCCAAAGCCAAAGTGTAGCTGCTATCGCTGTCAGCCTTTGACAGGCTGCCTGTTACGGTTGTAACGTCCGTGCTATCCGCTGCGAATGAAATGGTAACGCCGGTTAAATCCGCTGGGAGTGTAGCGTCCGCCGCGAACGCCGTGACCGGCAGCAGCGTCAACATCATGCAAACGGTCAGGATGCATGATAAAATTCTTTTCCTCATGATTGGGAAAACCTCCTGAAATTTTGGTTGTTTGATCGGTGTCCAGCCAAAACCGGAGGCCCTCGGCCATAAAGAGGACTGCCTCTTGCCAGATTCCAAAGAAAGATCTGTTGCATCATCCGATACCCCCCCTTTTCCTGCAAACTGCAAATCGATGGTGTGCGATGTTGGTGATTAAAAAGTGAAAAAGCGTACATTTTTGCAAACGGGAAGAGGCTGTCACGATTTTGCAAAAAAGTCCTTGTAAATTGCCGATTTCTGTGATATTCTATTAATAAAAGAAATGTTGTGTGATTGACAGGAATGTACACGTTCTTGTAAATTGGCCTGTTTACAGGATGTACGCATTTTTGCAGGCCACGGGCGCAAAAGCGGAGCCAATCCCCGGGATTCGGCTGATTTTATGGGAAAGGCAGTCCAAAACGGACGGCCTTTTCGTTTGTCCGGAATGGCTGTGCAGAGGTGTCCGCTGCGGCATACAGCCCGAAAACCCGACCGGTCCCGGTGGGGGTTCCAGCCCCGCCCGGCGAAAAACAGCCGCAGTCCCGGCAAAAAGGCTGCTGACTGTGCGAAAATATGGGTTGCCAAACCGGCGATTTCGTTTTACACTATATAAGAGTATAACAGCTGCGCTGCGCGACAAAACGCGATTTTTACGCGCGCTGGATTTTTAGGAGGTTTCCACAAATGAAGAAAGCAGTCATAACCGTTGTCGGCAAGGATGCGACCGGCATTATATATAAGGTGACAGGCGTCCTGTTCCATCGCAACGCGAACGTGTTGGACATCACCCAGACGATCATGCAGGAAATGTTTTCGATGATTATGCTGGTTGACATCGGGATGCTGAACATTTCCTTTGACCAGCTCGTGCAGGAGCTGAACCAGCTCGGCGCGGAAAACGCCCTGTCCATCCACTGCCAGCACGAGGACATTTTCAACTCGATGCACACGATTTAACGGAAGGGGGAGCGTTTCAGCCGTGATCAATTCATCTGACATTCTGGAAACAATCCAGATGATCGAGCAGGAAAATCTCGATATCCGCACGATCACCATGGGGATATCCCTGCGCGACTGCTGCGGCGAGGATATCCGTGCCGTCTGCGATAAAGTTTATGAAAAAATCACCCGCTGTGCGAGCGATCTGGTGCCGGTCGGCGAGGCGATCGAAAAGAAGTATGGTATCCCGATCGTGAACAAGCGGATATCGGTCACGCCGGTATCCCTGATTGCGGAGAGCTGCCGCAGCGCGGACTATGCCCGGATCGCGCAGGCCCTTGACCGGGCGGCAAAGGCGGTGGGGGTCAACTTCATCGGCGGTTATTCCGCGCTGGTACACAAAGGGTATACGACCGGCGACCGCCGCCTGATCGATTCCATCCCGGAAGCGCTGGCGACGACCGAGCTGGTCTGTTCCAGCGTCAACATCGGTTCGACCCGCGCGGGGATTAACATGGACGCGGTCCGCGAGATGGGCGAGGTCATCAAAAAGACCGCCGAGCTTACCGCCGACCGGGAAGCGATCGGCGCGGCAAAGCTGGTGGTCTTTTGCAACGCGGTCGAGGATAACCCGTTCATGGCGGGCGCGTTCCACGGCGTCGGCGAGGGCGAATGCGTAATCAACGTCGGCGTATCCGGCCCCGGCGTGGTTGCGAACGCGCTGCGCAAGGTGCCGGACGGCGATTTTTCGGTGATTGCGGATACCGTCAAAAAGACGGCGTTCAAGATCACGCGGGTCGGGCAGCTGGTCGCCTATGAGGCGGCAAGCGCGCTGCGCGTCCCCTTTGGGATCGTTGATCTTTCGCTTGCCCCGACACCGGCGGTCGGCGACAGCGTCGCGCATATTTTAGAGGAAATGGGGCTGGAATGCTGCGGTACGCACGGTACGACGGCGGCGCTGGCGCTGCTGAACGACGCGGTCAAAAAAGGCGGCATTATGGCGTCCTCGCACGTGGGCGGGCTTTCGGGCGCGTTTATCCCGGTGAGTGAAGACGCGGGCATGATCCATGCCGCGCGGGTGGGAGCTCTCTCGATCGAAAAGCTGGAAGCCATGACCGCCGTTTGCTCGGTGGGGCTGGATATGATCGTTGTGCCGGGCGACACGTCGGCGGCGGCGATCTCGGGCATCATTGCCGACGAGGCTGCGATCGGTATGGTGAATAATAAAACAACGGCGGTCCGTGTGATCCCGGCCCCCGGCAAGGGCGTTGGCGAAGAGCTCGACTTTGGCGGGCTGCTGGGCTGCGGCCCGGTAATGCCGCTGTCGGGGTATTCCTGCGAACGCTTCATCGCACGCGGCGGACGGATCCCTGCGCCGCTGCAAAGCCTGAAGAATTAAGAACCGGTATTCATAAGCTAAAGTGGTGGATGGACGGTAGATGGCGCGGCATGACCGCGTCAGATGCCGTCCAGACGCCGCTTTGGGCTTGTGAATACCGGTT
>CAJUGU010000103.1 GCA_910586105.1 uncultured Eubacteriales bacterium
GCTGAATCAAACCGATAAGCATATTCATATGTAATGTAACGGAGCCGGGGAAGTTCCTTCCCCGGCTGGTTGACCTGTTCATGTTATTATGCTATAATACGCATGAATACAGCAAAACAAATCTTTTTTTGGCGGAGTGACACGGTATGGCATATCAAAAAATCGAATCCCATGATGAATATCTGAAAATCGTGGAACAGTATCTGGATTATGAAGCCGGCACGTATAAAACCATGACTTAAAAGAGAAGATGGACTTTTTCGACGGCATCCATACAAACCACGTCCCCCTTTTCGATGAAGACGGCGACGATCTGGATACCGCGGAGGACTATGCTGCGATCCGGGACGAATTTTTAGGGCGCCCGGAACAGTTTGCGTTAACCGATATTTCCGCCTTTCTGGAAATGCTGGATGATTCCTGCGAACAGCCTTCCTATATGGATACGATCACGAAAATCATACATAACATTGCCCGGCATTATCAATCGGAAGGCGTGGAATACCTCGTTTCGCATTTACAGGAGGTTCCACAACGGGGGTATGAATTGGGATTTATTGTGAATCTGCGCCTTTTGATTCAGGATGATGCAACGTATCCCTTCCTGAAAGACGCCGTCGGCCGAATAAATTCCGATACCGCAAAGCGGCTGCGTCAGATATTGAGCGGAGACGTTGGGACGGATGCAAACGGCGAAGAATCCGGTATATTTCCATGTTTTGATCCCTGCGGCGATGAAACGGCAGCAACCCGAAAGCAGGAACTGGAAAGCCTGCTCTCGCTATAACCGGCTTGCGGCTGCAATATCCTTTGCCCGCATTGCCCTGATAAACTAAATTTTTTAACAGGAGGCTGTCATGCTTGATAAAATACCCGGCGCGGACGAAATAACACGTTTGGTCGGCGAATCGTTATACGATATCTGGAATCAATTAAATGCTCTCATTTCGGAAAAATACGATATGGAGTGTTTGTGGAACAAAGGCGGCAAAGCATGGGACTATGAATATAAATACCGCCGGGGCGGTAAAACATTATGCGCGTTATATGCAAAGGAAAGCTGTATCGGCTTTATGATTATTTTAGGGAAAGACGAACGGGCAAAATTCGAAACAGACCGTGGTTCTTATTCGGACGACATGCAGCGCGTCTATGACGAAACCAAAACTTATCATGACGGGAAATGGCTCATGTTCGAGCCAAAGGACACCGCGTTATTTGACGATTTTATCCGGCTGCTGCAAATCAAACGGAAGCCGAACCGTAAATGATCTTGCGTCGTATCGCCGGGGCATACTGCAAATTGAAAAGGGATGGCCGCTGAAGAATGGAACAAATCATAACTTTTATTGAAGAAAATGTGAATGGTAAGACATTGTACACCAAGGAACTGGTCTATACATTAGAAAATGGCGCGCTGGAGGGCGTATACTCCGACCAGATTTCCTTTGCTAACCTGAAATATTCCCAAAGCGGATTTCAATTTGATATGTTTATCATATCAAATGAAAAAATATGGATCGTAGGAGCAGACGGGCAACGGGAAAGCCTGCGAAAAGATTTTAGCGCAGTGTCATTATTCCGTTTTGAATTCGCAAAACGGAAAAGCACAGGCGCCGCAACCGGCTGTTTTCGCCTGGTTTCCGCTTCGGGAAAAAATGTTGCGGCAGAAGCCATAATAAGCGGTATTTATGATATTTCCCTTGAGGACAATATCCTAAAATTTATGGAAGATCAGGTATTATACCGGGATCAGCCCATCCAAAACGAGGGTTTTAAACCTGTCGCTTTTCAAGCAGAACATCGATTTTATTGCGAAAACGGGAAATTGCACTATCAATATAACGGAAAATGCTTTGATGTGAATGCCCAAACAATGGAGCGCGTTCATAGTCCCGACGCGTTTCCGCCGTTTCTTTCCGTCGAAAAATGATCGCCGCCCCCTTCCGGCAGGCCAAAGCGCCTGCCATCACGCGGCCTTAACTGCATCACGGCGGGATCGTTGGTTTGCATTGTTTCCAGCGGCAGGCGGAACCATCCTGTTGGCCGCTGGGGATACCGATCCTCAAATATACTCACGTTCCAAAAATTTTGCCGATCCTGCCACTTCGTCCCGCCGTCCTTTTGGCGGGACGAAGCCACACGCAGAAACGGCTTTGACCGCATCAATCCCGCCCGCAGGCGAAAAAGGGATTCCAAAGGGGCTTGTCCCTTTGGCGCGGTCCGCGCAGGACCGGGGTTCCGGGGCAGAGCCCCGGTGCCCGCCGCGCAGGGGAATCAAACGTCAATCTTCAACGTTCGCGGGTATAAAAAAGACTGCCATGTGACCGGCAGTCTTTTTTTCGTGCTTCCAAGCGGTTCTCTTCCAGCCCGCGCGTCGATCCGGGCGCAGAAAGGTGCGAACGCCCCCGCAGCCGCTGGCTCCGGCTTGCAGATGCCGCCCCTTTAATGCTCCGTATCCACAATTACAATGCTGGAGTCCCCTTTTCTGGCCTGTTCCAGCACGGCCTGTTCCAGCATCTGAAACGTTTTGTGTGAGGAAGACGCGCCGCTGATCGCGTCAATACCGCCTTCGCCCTGCCCTTCCAGGAGCTGGCTGGCATAATAACGGGTGTATTCGTTCGGATAGGTACCGTTCGTATGAAGCATCGTCTGCATATAGGCATTATCCCAGCTTTTGATAAAACCGCTGGCATTTTCCGCGTTATATTCCACCGAAATAATGTTCCCGCCTTTTACAAGAATCGTGATATATTCCTTCCAGCCGAAGTTGAATTCCGCTGCCTGCGCGGTATAATAACCGTCCTGAAGCTCGGCCTGACCGCCGCAGGCGGTCAACAGCGAAACCATGGATAACAGGCATAATAATGGGATAAAGATCCGTTTCATTTGCCGCGGCCCTCCTTCAAAATGAATTTTTGCACCTGGGATTGGAGCGCTTCGGCTTCCTTCGCCAGCGATCCGCTCGACCGCTCGGTTTCCCCGGCGTTTTGCAGGTTGCGGTTGGCGATCGAAGATATCGCCTCGATCCGCTCTTCCATGATCGCCAATGCATTTTCCTGTCCCTGTACCGCATTCGCCAGCTGATCCGAGATCGCGTTGATCTGCGTCGAGACCTCGGCGATCGCATGGAGGGAGCCAGCCGTATCGGCAGTCAGGTCCACACCGTTCTGAATGATCGCTTTGGTATTGTTGACCATTTCAGTCGCATGCTGCGCGGCTTCGCCGCTCTTGGTCGCCAGCTGCTTGACCTCTCCGGCCACCACAGCGAAGCCCTTCCCGGCAACCCCGGCTCGGGCGGCCTCCACCGAAGCGTTGATCGCCAGTATATTGGTCTGGAAGGCAATATCTTCAATATCCTTCGCGATCCTGGTGATCTGCTGCGCGTTTTCGCTGATGTTGTCCATCGCGGAAGACAACGCGTCCATCTGGTCGTTTGCACTCTGGATCCGCCGGACGATCTCCTCCGTCTGCGCGCGGGTCTGGCTGCTGCTTTGCGCCACGTCGGCGAGCCGCTCTTTCACATGGGTCACCTCATGCACCAGCTCCTCCGTGGAATCGTTTTGTTCCAGCGACGCCTGATGAAGCTGCATGGACTGGCCGCTCAGCTGATCGGCCATATGGGTCAGCCGCGCGGCGGCATCCCGGAATCCGGACAACGTTTCATTCATGGATCGGGCGATCGTATGCAGGCTGCTGCTGATCAAGGCAAAATCGCCCTTGTAATCCACCTGCGGGTCGGCGCGCAGGTCGCCGTCTGCGATCTGCGTCAGGACCTGCTGGATATCCGATATGTACCGGTTCACGCTTTCGAGGGTGTCCTCCAGCGTCTGCGTCATGACCTCGAGTTCATCCCCGCTGTGAACCGGTTCCACCACCGTGTGCAAGTCGCCGTTGGAAAGAGCGACCATCCGGTCCGTTACGCTCTTCACCGGGCGGGAGATCGAACGGGACAGGCGCAGAACCAGCAAAATAGAAACGATCAGGATCGCCAGCGTCGCCAGAACGGATATCAGCATCGCCCGGTCGATCAGGCTGTTATAATCCGACTTGGGAATCTGGATGACCAGCGACCACTGCGTCCCGCGGATCGGGGAATACGCTACCAGCATCCGTTCCCCATCGATGGGGAACTCGGTCGCGCCCGTTTCCCCGGTAGTAACATGGTCTACCGCTTCGGCATTGCCGTCGCTCAGCTCTGCCAGCGTGCTTTTCCGAAGCGCTATCGCCTGATCCGGATGGCCGGTAACGATCCCGTCCCGGTTGACCATATAAGCCATGCCGCTTTTCCCCAGATTGATGCTGCCAATCACATCGTTGAGCGTGTCATAATTGTAGACGCCTACCACATACAGGCTGGTTTCGCCGTTTTCTTTCACCGGCATCCCCATTGTAATGCCGAGTTTTCCCTGATAGATGGTGGAAGAATCCGTAGTCAAATTGTCCGTTTCCTTCAGAAGTGCGAAAAAATCGCTGTCCAAACGCTCCGGCGCGCCGTCGATCCCTTCCATCAGCCGTCCATCCAGGCTGTACAGCGCGATCGTGTGAAACTCGTAGATTTCCGCAGCCTCTTCCAGCACCTCTATACGGTTTTTCCGGGTCTCCGCCGTATCCATATGGGCCGTGCCCGTATCTTCTCTGAGAACCGTTATGGAATCCATCCTCGGATCGCTGGCGATCGTCATCATACGGTCGGCCAACATATGGATGTTGGCTTCTACCGTCTTTGCAGACTGCCGGGCCATCGGCTGAAGGCTATCCAGCAAAATATTGTTGGCAAGAGATTGCATCGAGAGCGCCATGATCACACAGCATATGACCACCAATATCAAAATATTGAGCGTTGTGCTCCGCAATATCCTTCTATTCAGGCTCCGTCTTATCCCCCGGCTGACGTGGGAGTCTCCTCGTGTTCCCGTCACGTTCGTGTCGCTCCTTTTACATTAAAATTTAAAATAAACAGAAGAAAAGCCGCTCGCCCATCGGTCAGGCGCTTGACATGCGCTGAAGGGATGGCCGACAGACTTTGTAATAGAGTATACCATAGATCGGCTGTAAAGGAAAGATCTTTTTTGCCTGTGTCGAACCAATCGAAAAATTACCATAAAATGCAAAAAACAAATGGTTCGGCAGCCCTTCGGCCGTTCCGGCGGCATCCGGACGCCCAAGCGCAAAAAATGATGCATCGGGTTTCATGGAGTTATAAGCCTGAAAGAAAACGGACGCCGCGCGGGACGGTTTCCGGCCCGCGCGGCGTCCGGTCAGCGCAGCGGGGATCCGCTCCGGATCTGTTTCAGCCCGTGATGCAGCCGGACCGCCATGCAGCCTGCGATCGCCGCCGAAAGCAGGTCGGCGATCGGCTGTGCATACAGGAGCCCGTCCACGCCCCAAACCGGGGGCAGCAGCAGGAGCAGCGGCAGCAAGCAGATACCCTGCCTGCACGCGCCCAGAAAAAATCCTTCACGGCCTTTGCCCAGCGCAAGGAACAGGAACGAATACACGGTATAAAACCCAAACAGGATAAAGGCCGCGCAGTTGAGCCGCAGCGCCTTCACGCCGACCGCAAGCATCCCTGCGCTTTCGCCTGCAAACCGGGACACGATCCCGGGGGCGAACAAGGCGCAGCCTCCGCCGAACAGCATACAAAATGCCGTCGACCAGATCGCCGCCGTTTTGATCGCCTCGCGCAGACGGTCAGGCCGCCCCGCGCCGTAACTGTAGCCCGCGAGCGGCTGGAAGCCTTTCAGGAAACCAAAAACGGTCAAGCTGCCGACCGACATCAGCCGTGTGACGACCCCCAGCCCCGCAATGGCCGCATCGCCATAGCGCCCCGCCGTGTGATTGGTCAATGCAATCGACAGGATGGTCAGCAGCTGGAAGGCCAGCGTCGGGACGCCGATCTTTAAGATCTCCGATAGGATCTCCCGTGAAAAACAGCAGTCCTGCGGACGCAGCCGGAACAGGCTTCGCCCGCTGGCTGCATACCATAAATAAATGCATGTGGATATCATCTGCGCAAGCGCCGTTGCCGCCGCCGCGCCTGCGATCCCCCAGCCCAAGCCGTAAATCAGCAGCGGATCGAGGGCGACGTTCAGCGCAGCCCCCGTGAGCAGCACCAGCATCGTTGTTTTCGCCGCGCCCTCGCTGGTGACGATATTGTTCATCGCGACGTTGAAAACGCCGAACAGGCACGACAAAATGTATATACCGGCATAGGCGCGCGCATACAGCAGCAGGCTGTCCGTAGCGCCGAGCAGCCGCAGCAGCGGCGTTAAAAACAGCAGAGCCGCCGCGACCGCCGCCGCACCGACGGCAAGGCTGCTGTATAACGCCGTTCCTGCGGCGCGGTTCGCCTGATCCAGGTCGCCCCGGCCAAGTTGGCGGGATATGTAAGAAGATGCGCCGTTCCCGAACAGCAGTCCCAACCCGACTACCAGCTGTCCCAATGGATACACGACGGCGATCGCGCCGACCTGGCTTTCCCCAAGCCCGCTGACGAACCATGCGTCCGCCAAATTGTATAATGCGTTCACCAGCATCCCGATCATGGTCGGGATGCCCATTGCCAGCAGCGCCTTGGGGATCGGCGCGCTGCTCAGCAGTTCCGTTTTTGCATTTTGTTTCATGATACTCCTCCAGTTTATTTTATAGCACTATAAATTATAGTAGTTGCGTCGCGAGAAGAATTATACTATAATTTATAGCAGCTGTCAAGCGAGGAGGAGGAAGATTTTTATGGCCGCCATTGATTTGATCGTTTTGGGGATGCTGAAGCAGGCGTCATTGAGTGCGTATGACCTACAAAAACTGGTCGAATATCGGAATATTTCCCGTTGGGTGAAGATCAGCACGCCCTCGATCTATAAAAAGGTGCTCCAATTGGAGACAAAGGGCTATCTTTCCGCACATGTGGAAAAGGAAGGAAAAATGCCGGAAAAGACGGTTTACACCCTGACGGAAGCCGGGGAAGCGGAGTTTGAACGGCTGATGCTTGAGATCTCCGGGTTGCCGGTTCGGCTGTTTTTGGATTTTAATGCCGTGATCGTCAATCTGGAAAGCCTACCCGAAATGCAGCGGGAAGAATGTATTTGCCGGATCGAGGATCATTTGATGGAGCTTAAAGCCTGCCTTTCGGAAAACCTGGCGTTGAAAGCGGATTCGGACGAGGTGCCGCCAGCCGGAAAAGCGGTGCTGCGGCAGCAGTTCGCTCTTGTCCAAGCGTTGGAGGAATGGGTTGGCTCCCTGCGCGCAGACCTGGGGGTTCTCCCTCCTGACGGATGGGATCCCCGGTTTGGCTGCGGTTCAATTTCCAAGGTATGAAAATGATCCGTGTAAACGAAAAGTTCACATCTGGATCCTGATCCGGGAACAGCGGCGCGGACGCGGGAAACCTTTTGTGCGGGGGGCAAACACGCCATGAACGCCCCAAACGCATCAAACCGCGTATGCCAATTTCAAAGCAAAAAATCCCCCCGTATTTCCAAGAAATACGGGGGAAAGGTGGTGCCGGTGACCGGACTCGAACCGGTACGGTGTCGCCACCGGTGGATTTTGAGTCCACTACGTCTACCAATTCCATCACACCGGCCTACTTATTTATTTTATCACAACCAGCCAAAAAAAGCAAGCCTTTTTTGCAGAGATTTTCCCATCCATTTTTATATCCGCGATCTAAAAATATCGCCGCAGCTGACCACCCGCTCCGCCGCCGTTCTGGCGGGGCGGGCCGTACAAGCAAACGATTATCCGTGCATCCATCCCCGCCGCAGCGGAGAAAGGGTGTCCAGAGGGACGAGTCCCTCTGGCGCCGCCCCGCGCAGGGGCCGCCCGCCACGCAGGCGAGACGAACGGTAATTTTCCATGTTCGCGGGTATAACTCCCCATAGCCCCCGCCGCTGCTTTCTCAAAATTCGATTGACAACGCACCGTTTATCGCCTACAATTAGATTGGTTCAATGGGGCCCGTTTCCTGCCCGCGCACGATCCCGGCTGCGGGCGCTCCCGCTCCGGCTTTCTACCGGCGGGCTTTGGACCGGCCTTCTACCTGCCGCAGAAAGGGGAACTATGAAGAATCTTGCAAACCTCAGGCCCGGGGAATCGGGCATCGTACATAGCCTGACCGCCGAAGGGGTGGTCAAGCACCATTTTCTGGATCTCGGTATCACCAACGGCGTCCGTATCACCGTCGAACGCATCGCGCCCTTTGGCGACCCGATCGCGGTGCGCCTACGCGGCTACAGCCTTTCGCTGCGGCGCGAGGAAGCCGCGAAGATCTGCCTGGAGGAGGTGCCCGCCCGTTGAAACATACCATTGCCATCATCGGCAACCCCAACAGCGGGAAAACAACGTTATTCAACCGTTTGACCGGCTCCAATCAACATGTCGGCAACTGGCCCGGCGTGACCGTCGACCGCAAGGCCGGTCAGATCTGTTATCAGCAGCATACCGTCGATGTGGTCGATCTGCCCGGTATCTATTCGCTTTCCCCCTTCACGCAGGAAGAGATCATCGCACGCGAATATGTCCTTTCCGACGAGCCGACCGGTATCCTGAATATCGTCGACGCGACCAATTTGGAACGCAACCTTTATCTATCCATGCAGCTGATCGCACTGGGCTTGCCCATGGTAATTGCACTGAATTTCATCGACGACTGCCACGCGCAAGGCGTCGAGATCGATCATAACAAGCTGTCCGCCGTCCTTGGAGTGCGCGTGATCCCGATCTCCGCGCGCCGCGGTGAAAATATGGACGAGCTTTTGCAAACCGTGACCACCGGGCTGCAAAAACCGGTCCGCCAGCCCGCCTATCTGCACGGCGTCGGCGCGGCCATCTCCCGCATCGCCCGCGCCCTGTCCGACACGCCGCTCCGCTCCGAAAGCCTGCCCTTCTATGCGCTCAAGCTATTGGAAGGCGACCGGCATGTCAAAGAAACCGTCAAACTGCCGCCCGCCGCGCAGCAGGTCGTCGACTCCACCGCCTCCGCCCTCTCCTGCCACGGCGCCGAAGACAATGAAATGGTGCTCGCCGACGCGCTGTACGATTTCATCGAAGAAGCTGTCCGCCAGGCGGTCAAGCGCCCGGAAAAGCCCATCCCAACCATCACCGAACGGCTCGACCGCGTGATCCTGGACCGCTGGCTCGCGCTGCCCATCTTCGCCTGCCTGCTGGCGCTGATGTTCTGGTCGACCTTTGGCCCGATCGGCTCCTATTTCGCCGACCTGTTTGAAGCATTGCTGCAAACGGTCGCCCCCGCCCTGCAAAACGCCCTCGTCGCGGCCGGGGCTTCCGATTGGGCCGTCGGCCTGGTCTGCGACGGCGTACTCGGCGGCGTCGGCGGCGTTATCAGCTTCCTGCCGCAGATCGTGATCCTGTTTTTCTTCCTCTCGCTGCTCGAAGATACCGGTTATCTGGCCCGGATCGCCTTCGTCATGGATACCCTGCTGCGGCGCATCGGTTTATCCGGCAAGTCCTTCGTCCCCATGCTGATGGGGTTTGGCTGTACCACCCCCGCCGTCATGGCCGCGCGCACGATGGAAAACGAAAAAGACCGCCGCATGACCATCATGCTGACCCCCTTCATGTCCTGCGGCGCAAAGCTGCCGGTCTATGCGCTGTTCGCCGGGGCGCTGTTCCCGCAAAACCCCAGCCTGATCGTCATCAGCCTGTATGTGCTCGGGATCCTGGTGGGCATCTTCGCCGGATGGGTGCTGAAAAAAACGGTCTTCCAGGATGTATCTTCCGGCTTCGTGCTCGAGCTGCCGCCCTATCGCCTACCAACCGTACACGGCACGCTGCTGAATATGTGGGAGAAAGCCAAGGATTTCCTGACGAAAGCCGGTACTGTGATCTTTTTCATGAGCATCCTCATCTGGTTGCTGCAAAATTTCACCCCGGCCCTGCAAACGGCCGACAATTCCGCCGAAAGTATCCTTGGCGTGTTTGGGCGGTTCATCGCGCCGCTGTTTGCCCCGTTGGGCTTTGGCGAATGGCGCGCGTCCGTTTCGATCCTCACCGGCGTGATCGCAAAGGAAGCCGTCGTCTCCACAATGAGCGTCCTGTACAGCGTTGACCTCGGTTCACTCGGCCAGTTGCTCCCCACCGTCTTTTCGCCGCTTTCCGCCTATACGTTCCTCGTGTTCATCCTGCTGTATATGCCGTGCATGTCGGCCTTCGCAACAATCAAACGCGAGATGGGCGGCTGGAAATGGGCGCTCGGCGCGGCCGCGTTCCAGACCGCGCTTGCGTGGCTTGTCGCCTGCCTCATTTATCAGGTAGGATGCCTGATCTTTTGATCGTTTGCTTCCCCTTGAAATCGCATGCCGCATTACCGCACGCTGCGCCGCCCTCTCCCGTTATCGCCTTCGGCGGCTCCTCATATATACCATACATACCGGCGAAACGCCGGTCACAAAATTTGGAGGGTTCCTGAATCATGAATATCAAATTGATCGCCACCGATCTGGACGGCACCCTGCTCGACAGCCGGAAGCGTCTTCCCCCGGAGCTGCCCGAATTGCTTTGCGAGCTGCGCGCCCGCGGGATCCGCTTTGCCCCCGCTTCCGGACGGCAATATTATAACCTGATCGGCCTGTTCGGTACCGAGTCGATGACCTATATCGTCGAAAACGGTTCGATGGTCTTTGAAAATGGCCGCTGCATCTTTTTCGATGAATTGCCGCGCAGGACCGTCCTGCGCGCCGTCGAATTGATACGCAGCCTGCCCGGCGCTTACGCGATCCTGTCCGGCGAGCACAGCGCGTGGTGCGAGGATAACGGCCCCGTTTTTCTGGAGAATGCCCGGATGTATTACGCGCATCTGACCCGCGTGCCCGACCTCCTTCAGGTCGACGACCGGATCTCGAAGATCGCCGTCTTTGAACAGGGCCGCGCCGAGCAAGGCTGCTGGCCTGCGCTGCAAGCCCTTTCCCAAGAGGCGCAGGTCGTCCTGTCCGGCGCGGATTGGGTCGACTTGATGAATCCCGGCGTCAACAAAGGCAGCGCGATCCGGAAGCTGTGCGCCGAGCTCGGCATTTCCCCCGACGAGTGTATGGCCTTCGGCGATTACCTCAACGACCGCGAACTGTTGGAGTCCGTGACCCATTCCTTTGCAATGGCGAACGCCCACCCCGAGATCCGGGCGCTTTGCCGCCATCAGGCCCCTTCCAACGATGAGGACGGCGTCGTCCGCAGCATCCGCGCCTTCTGCGGGATCTGACGGCCTTCCTCCCGCATCCTCTCGGAAACCGGGAAGGCAGGCGATCCGTCCGCCTGCCTTTTTCATAGCACAAACAACAAAACCGCTGCGCATGCAGCGGTTTTGACTGGCAGCCGAAGAAGGATTCGAACCCTCACAAACAGAGTCAGAGTCTGTCGTGCTACCTTTACACAATTCGGCTATTTCCTATGGAGTTTTACCCAGCGGATAAGATTATACCAAAAACCGGACACCCTGTCAAGGGCTTTTTTCGATTTTGGCAAAAAAGAGAAACCGCTCCGCAAAATGAAGAAAAGGTGGAACAAGCAAAGCGGTTCCAAAATGGCAGCCGAAGAAGGATTCGAACCCTCACAAACAGAGTCAGAGTCTGTCGTGCTACCTTTACACAATTCGGCTAGATTCCAGCTCTTTCCGCCGCTGGCAGAAATTATTATACCCAACTTCCGCCTGGAAGTCAAGCCTTTTTTCAAAATTCTTTAAAAATTTCGCACAGTTTTTTTCACGGCGATATGCGTAATTTTTACATATCGATATCTGGAAAAAGCCCGTAGGGCGGGGTATAATAGGAAACGATAAAAAATACCCCGCTTTGGAGGCTTTTATGGTAAGAAATGATTTAAGGAACATTGCGATCATCGCGCACGTCGACCACGGCAAGACCACTCTGGTAGATCAAATGCTCAAGCAGGCCGGCGCTTTCCGCGAAAACCAGGTCGTTGAGGACCGCGTGATGGACTCGAACGACATTGAACGGGAACGCGGGATCACGATCCTTGCGAAAAACACTTCGGTGCAATACAAGGATACCAAGATCAACATCGTCGACACCCCGGGCCACGCCGATTTTTCCGGCGAGGTCGAACGCGTACTCAAAATGGTGGACGGCGTCCTGCTGCTGGTCGACGCCGCCGAAGGCCCGATGCCGCAGACCCGTTTTGTGCTGCAAAAGGCGCTGGAGTTCGGGCACAAGATCATTATCGTCGTCAACAAGATTGACCGTCCCGACGCCCGTCTGAATGAGATCGGCGACGAAGTGCTCGAGCTGCTGCTCACCCTCGACGCGACCGACGAACAACTCGACAGCCCGATCGTGTACTGCTCCGGACGCGCGGGCACCGCGTCCATGTCACCCAGCGCGGAAGGCTCCGACCTCTCCCCCCTGTTCGAGCAGATCATGGAGCATATCCCCGCGCCGCATGTCGATTCCGAAGGCACGATGCAAATGCTGGTCTCCTCCATCGACTACAACGACTATGTTGGACGTATCGGCATCGGGCGGGTCGAACGCGGCACGGTGAAAGTCGGCCAGCAGGTGACCGTCTGCGACTACCACGGCCATACCACCCCGTATCCTTCCAAGCTGGTCACGCTGTACGCGATCGACGGGTTGGGCCGTACCCCAGTGGCCAGCGCCGACGCGGGCGATATTGTCTGCTTCTCCGGCATCGAAAACATCACCATCGGCGAAACGATCTGCGATCCCGCGAATGTGCAGCCCCTGCCCTTTGTGAAGATCTCCGAGCCGACGGTCGAGATGTATTTTTCGGTCAACGACAGCCCCTTCGCCGGGCGCGAAGGCAAATATGTGACCTCGCGCCACCTGCGCGACCGGCTGTTCCGCGAACTGCTCAAGGACGTTTCCCTGCGCGTCAACGAGACCGAAACGACCGAATCCTTCCGCGTCTGCGGGCGCGGCGAGATGCACCTGTCGATCCTCATTGAAAACCTGCGGCGCGAAGGATATGAATTCCAGGTCGGCGCGCCGCGCGCGCTGCTCAAGACGGTCGACGGCGTCCGCTGTGAACCGATCGAACGCATGATCGCCGACGTCCCGCAGGATGCGGTCGGCTCCGTGATGGAGAAGATGGGCGCGCGCAAGGGCGAGCTGGTTTCCATGAACCCCAAGGGCGACCGGATGCGCGTTGAATTCTTAGTCCCCGCGCGCGGCCTGTTCGGCTACCGCAACGAATTCCTCACTGACACCCGCGGCGAAGGCGTGCTCAGCTCGGTCTTCCACAGCTACCAGCCCTACAAGGGCGAAATCCAGAAGCGCCTGACCGGCTCCATGATCGCCTTCGAAACCGGCGAGTCAATCACTTACGGTTTGTATAATGCGCAGGAGCGCGGCACGCTGTTCATCGGCGCCGGCGTGCCCGTTTATGAGGGCATGGTCGTCGGCTGTACCCCCAAGAGCGAGGATATGGCGGTCAATGTCTGCAAAAAGAAACAGCTAACCAACACTCGCGCCTCGGGTTCGGACGACGCGCTCCGGCTGATCCCGCCGCATGTCATGTCCATCGAGGAATCCCTTGAATTCATCAAGGACGACGAGCTGCTCGAGATCACGCCCAAGAGCGTGCGCATCCGCAAAAAGATCCTGAATAACCAACAGCGCATGAAAAAGCTGCATGGTTCCTGAGCAAACCCAAACCACGATTTCAAAGGAGTGTTTTCACAATGAAAAAAACAACGATTTCCACCAGTTTTGCCCCCGCCGCCATCGGTCCCTATTCGCAGGGCATCCAGCTTGACCAGCTGATCTTTACTTCCGGCCAAATCCCGATCGACCCGGCGAAGGGTCAGATCGTCGCCGATAGCATCGAGGGGCAGGCCGAACAGGTGATGAAAAACCTCAAGGCCATCCTCGCGGAAGCGGGCGTCGGCATGGACCGCATCGTCAAAACCACCTGTTTCCTCGCCGATCTCGCCGATTTCGCCGCCTTCAACGAGGTGTACGGCAAGTATTTCCCCGAAAATCCGCCTGCCCGCTCCTGCTTCCAGGTTGCCGCCCTGCCGATGGGCGCAAAGGTCGAGGTCGAGTGCATCGCCGTAAAATAAAATCGTAGTTTTAGGAGGCTGCGTTTATGTATGACCATCAACCAGCCAACAGCGCCTCTGCCGACGACGCACGGCAGCATATCCACGAATTGTTCGAAGCGGCGGACTTTGTGCAGCTCTATCGTGAACAGCCCGAAATCCTTCAGGATATGCTCATGATCGAGTCGGAGGACGAGCTCGAAGACCTGTTGGACGCCGACTGCCCCATCGAGGAAGACCTGTTCTGGCTGTTTGAAGCCGTCCACCGCGGCGAAAGCCTGCTGATCGAACCCTATGCGGGGGACGTTTCCGATCCGGTCGCCGGGTTCCTGCAAGGGAAACTGCCGGAGCCGTTGTTTGCGCGGCTTCGGGAGCACGTTTCCGGAATGTATGTCGACCTTGGGACGAAGGATAACCTCAAAGAACGGGTCGCCGCCTGCTGCAAAGAGCTGATTGAAAGCGGCTGGTCGCTGCGCCTCGACTTCGACGATACCTTTAACGACGGGATTTATTTCCTGTCGGTCACGCAATGCTGACCCATTTCCTGTCCAAAACTCAAAAAGCTCCGGGCACCTTCCAAATATTAGGAGTTTCAGTCCCGGCCCGCAAAAAAAAGACGCTTCTTCCCGATTGTAAAAACGGGAGGAAGTGTTTTGTTTTAAACGTTTAACGGACATATTTTATCTTCCCTTATCAATATTAGAGCAATCGGCGAAAAGGTATTCAGTATCCGGCGCAGATAAACCAGCCTTGACGTAAGCGTCAAATTTCCCCACGCCTTGCCAGAACTCAGAGGAAATGAGAAAATAC
>CAJUGU010000104.1 GCA_910586105.1 uncultured Eubacteriales bacterium
GCGATTTTTTTGTAAAAAAATCGAGTAAAAACTTCATTCCCGCTGCGGCGGGGAAACGGTACATACGCAATCGTTCATGCATACGGCCCTTGCCCGCCACAACGACGGCGGGCAAGGGCGGCTTCACCCAATGCCGAAACGGCAGTACAATACCCACCGTTTTTACGCCGTCCCTGCAACAAACAAACGCCCGTCCCAAACGCAAGGGACGGGCGCGGCTTTTTAATGGGAACCGCTTTGTTCCTGCCGGAACCATACATAGCTCATGACAGTCGGCACGATCGCGGCGGTCAGCACAGCAAGGAACAGCACGGCAAAGCTCAGTTTGGCTGGCAAAAACGCGCCCAGCAGCACCACGATACCGGCGCCAAAATACATCCGTCCGCCAAGACGGTGTGTCTTTGTCCAAACGCGTTCACTGGACAGCGTCCATGGGGTCTTGAACCCGCAAAAATAAGTCTGCCGGAATTTGGGCATCATATTGCCAATGACGATCATCAGGATCGCGGCCAACATCTGTATCACCACGCCGATATGCACGGTACCGGGTCGCAGCGTTTCGGCCAGCATCGCGAGGAGCACGCCGTCCATAAACAGCGTAAACGTAAGCTGAAACACATGGTAGGATGCGCGGAACTTTGGATAATTGTCCTTCCGCGGGTCGATCTTCGGCAGTACCTGCATCAGCAGGACGACGGCGGGATTGATCGCGGCAAAAAACAAAAGCATCCAGCGCGAGCCGTATTCGTCCACCTCGCCGTTAAATCCCCAGCGTATGGGGACCTGTTCGGGCAGCCTTGCCCAGGCCGTCGCCGCCATCGCCAGCGGCAACAGCGCCACGATCCAGATCAGGATCGTCTGTTTCCGTTCCTTCATTCGGAGTTCCTCCCTTCAGGCTGGTCAGCCATCCTAACAGCTCATCCACTACGGAAGTGTTGAGCTCGTAATAAATGTATTTGCCTTGCTTCTCGTCCAACACCAGCCCCGCGTCCCGCAGGGTCGAGAGATGGTGCGAGATCGTCGCGCCGGTCATTTGGAAATGCGCTGCGATCTCTCCGGCGTTGAGCGGCCCGTCCCGCAGCAGCCGCAGGATCTCGCGCCGCGTCGGGTCGCTCAACGCTTTAAAACTCTGCTGAAAGCCCATTCGCCTCACCCCCTTCCGGCTTCCCGCAAAACGTTTAGATATTTATCAAATCGTTGCCTGTCTAAATTATATCGCCGTCGCCGCGCGTTGTCAATATTTATTTTGACGATCGCCTAAATGTTCCATCGGGAAGCCGCCGTTCCCCTTTGCCGTCGGCCGCTCCCGCAGCGGAGGGCAAAAAACCGGGCGGATGACTGCGGATCCGGAAGGCGCGCGGCCACCGTTTGTCCGTGCGGGGATAAAAATACCGATTTGATTCGATGCCGAACAAAAAACAGGGCGATTCCGCCCTGTTCATCGGGAAATTTACAATTTGTTCGCGAGAATTTGTTTGGCAAATCTCAGATTTGTGCTATAATAATAAACGTGCTGGCTCGACGGCCCCGGCGAGGCCCCGGCGCAGCCGACTGCAAAAACCAGTCAAAGCACATCCGTGCGCCCGGCAGGATCGTACTGCCGCTGTTTCGGCTGTTTGCCGCGCCCGCCCTTCCGCGCCGGCTTTCCCAACGGATATCTCCCGGCCTATGCCGTGTATCAAGAAAGGCAGAACACAACGTATGGCAAAATTTTTGGATAAGCTGTTCGGTACCTATTCGGATCGGCAGCTCAAAGCGATCTACCCCATTGCGGACAAGATCCTGTCCCTCGAAAATGAATACCGCGCGCTGACCGACGCCCAGCTGCGCGCGAAGACGGACGAATTCCGCACCCGTTATGCGGGCGGCGAAAGCCTGGATTCCCTGCTTCCCGAAGCGTTCGCCACGGTGCGCGAAGCCGCCGACCGCGTGCTCGGCATGCGGCATTATCGCGTCCAGCTGATCGGCGGCATCGTGCTGCATCAGGGGCGCATCGCGGAAATGAAGACCGGCGAAGGTAAGACCCTTGTCGCGACCCTGCCCGCGTATCTGAACGCGATCGCGGGAAAGGGCGTTCATATCGTCACCGTCAACGACTACCTCGCCAAACGCGACTCGGAATGGATGGGCAAGGTCTATCGGTTCCTGGGCATGACCGTCGGTTTGATCATCCATCCGGTACCGCCGCAGGCGCGCCGCGCGATGTACGCCGCGGATATCACCTATGGTACGAATAATGAATTCGGTTTCGATTACCTGCGCGATAACATGGCGATCTATAAATCGGGCATGGTGCAGCGCGGGCATGCGTTCGCGATCGTCGACGAGGTCGACTCCATCCTGATCGACGAAGCCCGCACGCCGCTCATCATCTCCGGGCAGGGCGAAAAATCGACCGACCTTTACAAAATGGCGGACGCCTTCGCGGCCCGCCTGACCCCGATGCGCGTCAAAGAGGTTGACGCCAAGGAAGAGCAGGACGATATCGACGCCGATTATATCATCGACGAAAAGGCGCGCACCGCGACCATGACCCCCAAGGGGCTCGCCCGCGCCGAGCAATATTTCAAGGTAGAAAACCTCTCCGACCCGGAGAATACGACCTTGCTGCATCATATCAACCAGGCGATCAAGGCGCGCGGCATCATGAAGCGCGATGTTGACTATGTCGTCCGCGACGGCCAGGTCATCATCGTGGACGAATTCACAGGCCGTCTGATGTTTGGCCGGCGTTACAACGAAGGCCTGCATCAGGCGATTGAGGCAAAGGAAAACGTCACCGTCGCGCACGAATCCAAGACGCTGGCAACGATCACGTTCCAGAACTTTTTCCGCCTGTACGGCAAGCTGTCCGGCATGACCGGTACGGCGCTGACCGAGGAAGAGGAGTTCCGCGAGATCTATAAGCTCGATGTCATCGAGATTCCTACCAACCGCCCGATCGCGCGGAAGGACAACCCGGACCGGGTCTATAAGAACGAGCGCGGCAAGTTCATGGCGACCATCGAGACGATTGTGGAATGCCATAAGAAGGGGCAGCCGGTGCTGGTCGGCACGGTTTCGATTGAAAAGAGCGAACTGCTTTCCGCGATGCTGAAAAAGCGGGGCATTCCGCATACGGTCTTGAACGCAAAATATCATGAGCAGGAAGCGGAGATCGTCGCGCAGGCCGGCAAGCCGGGCGCGGTAACCATCGCCACGAATATGGCGGGCCGCGGCACGGATATCAAGCTGGGCGGCAACGACGAGCAGATGGCGGAAGCCGTCCTGCGCAAGGAAGGCGTCCCGGAGGGGATCATCGTCGAGGCGACCGGCTACGCGGATACCGATAATGAAGAGATCCTCGCGGCGCGCGCGCGTTATCACGAACTGCTGGACCAGTTCCACAAGCAGGTCGAAGCCGATGCGGATGCGGTTCGCGCGGCAGGCGGCTTGTTCATCCTAGGCACGGAGCGGCACGAATCCCGCCGCATCGACAACCAGCTCCGCGGCCGTTCGGGGCGTCAGGGCGACCCGGGCGAATCGGCGTTCTACATCTCGATGGAGGACGACCTCATGCGGCTGTTCGGATCCGAGCGCATCCAGAAAATGATGGAGACCCTTGGCATTGCCGACGACGAGCCGATCGACCAGAAAATGCTTTCGGGCGCGATTGAAAACGCGCAGAAAAAGGTGGAATCCCGGAACTTCGGTATCCGCCGTCATGTTTTGGAATACGACGATGTCATGAACACCATGCGCGGCACGATCTACAGCCAGCGTTTGAAGGTGCTGGAGGGCGAAGATATCAAGGGGAACATCCTTTCGATGCTGGACAGCTCAATCGACACGGCGGTCTACAGTGCAATCGGCGAGCATAAGGTAATCGAGCCGTATATGGTCGACACGGCGTGCAAGCCGTTCCGGGGCATATTCCTGACGCCGGGCGACCTTCGGTTCACCCCGGCGGAATGCGACGATCTGACGGCGGATTCGCTGGGCAATCAGATGAAGGATCTGGCCCATGCGGCCTACGAGCGCAAGGAAGCCGAGGTCACGCCGGGGATCATGCGCGAGCTGGAACGCGTGATCCTGCTGCGCAACGTCGACGCAAAATGGATGGATCATATCGACGCCATGACCGAGCTGCGCAATGGCATTGGCCTTCGGGCTTATGCCCAGCATAACCCGGTGGACGAATACAAACGCGAAGGCTTTGACATGTTTGACGGCATGATCGAAGCGATCCGTGAAGACACGGTGCGTATGATCTTCCTGGCGCGCGTCCGCACGCAGGAGGCCCCGAAGCGCGAACAGGTCGCAAAGGAGACCGGCGCGGCAGGCGCAAGCGACGGTACGCTGAAGAATCAACCGGCACGCAAAGCCGGTAAAAAAATCGGTATGAATGACCCCTGCCCTTGCGGCAGCGGTAAAAAATACAAAAAATGCTGCTATCTGAAACAGGGGCAGGATCAGCAATGACCTGCGGTTTCCGTCACAGCATATTTAGGAGGCTACGAACAACATGGTTATCAAAATCCGAGACAATATTTATGCAGTCGGCGCCCGCGACCCGCAGGTACGCATTTTCCACGGCTACGCAACGCCGTATGGGGCGACCTATAATGCGTATCTGGTGCATGACGACCAGAGCGACAAGTGGGTGCTGATCGATAATGTCAAGGCGCTGTTTACCGAGGAATTCATCCGCAATATCGAGGAAGTCATCCCGGTCGAACGGATCGATTATGTGATCCAGAATCATATCGAGCCGGATCATTCCGGTTCCTGCCCGGCGATCTTCGGGCGGATCCCCAATGCGCCGATTTATTGCACCGCAGGCGCACAGAAGGGCTTGAAGGCTTATTATAAGCAGGATTTCAACTGCCAGCCGGTCAAGCTGGGCGACACGCTGAACACGGGAAAATATACGTTCCATTTTGTGCCCGCGCCCATGGTGCATTGGCCGGATTCGATGCTGACCTATCTGGCGGAGGAAAAGATCCTGTTCTCGAACGATGCATTTGGGCAGCATATTTGCCCGGATAACGCGTTTTACGACGACGAACTGGGTTATGACCGGTTGATGGAGCGCGCAGGCGATTATTATGCCAATATCGTTCTGCCGTTTGGTACGCAGGTGCAGGGGCTGTTAAAGCAGGCGGCGAAGCTCGATATTGAGCTGGTTTGCCCGTCCCATGGCGTGATGCTGCGGAAATATATTGGGGAAATGGTCGGCGCATATGACCGTTGGAGCCAAAACCAGGTACAGGAAGACAAGGTCGTCATCGTATATGATTCTATGTGGGGATCAACGGCGGAAATGGCGGAACAGATCCGCGCGGATTTTGCAAACGCGGGGAAACAGGTAAGCGTCCATTGCTTGAAGGACGAGCATTATTCCCAGGTCATGGGCGACGTGCTGGAGGCGAAATTTATTTTCGTTGGTTCGTCGACGCTGAATAATAACATGATGCCGACGGTTTCGGCGTTCCTGACGTATATGCGCGGGCTGAAGCCGAAGGATCGCGTCGGTATGGCGTTTGGTTCGTATGGTTGGAGCGGCGAATCGGTCAAGCAGGTCGAAGACGTGCTGGGCGGCTTGGGCTGGACGGTCCTGCCGCTGCGTAAGCAGCTTTACCGGGGCTAATCGGAAGTAACAAGGAAGGGGGCGCTTTGTCGGAAGCGTCCCCTTTTCTTGTAAAATAAACAGGTTTTATAAAGCCCGCCGAAATGTTTCCGGCGGGCTGTCCGCAATCAAAATATGCTTTTGTAATTCAAGCTTTTTCATTGTTATTTCAAAAGGCTTTGATAACGCTTTTGCTCTTCGTCGGGAATGCGCAGTGCATCCATCGCCTGAACAATCGGCAATCCCAGATTTTGCATCAAATTTTGAATCGATTCCAGCCTTTCTTTTTCCCGCCCCTCTAGCCGGCCTCCTTGCTTTCTTTGAAAAATCTTACCCGGTCTGCTAACGCATCATAATACATATCGCTTGGGTCTGTGCGGGAAAAAGCATGCATCAGCTTACCTGACAGAGGATCGCCCGATCCGACATAGCGGCAGCCCTCCGCCTAAGACATCATACTCGGTTATGAAGATGATATAAACATCCGGCAAATCGTCAAAGCCTCCCCTTTTTCAAAATATTTACATCGACCATACCGCTGTTATATCTCGCACGTTTCAAGCCTGCGCCTTTGTCGGAACGCTGAATTTCAATATTAACACAAACGCACCCGCTTTCCTGTCCTTGTTCTACAGCTTTACCATAACATAAACCGCCGTGCCCATCCGAATGAAAGGCATTGAAAGAATTGGATGATTATGGACTTTCACTGATGGAAGCGAGCATGCATTACGCCCATGAACACGCCATGTTAGCAGCTTACAACCAGCTCCGCCCCCATGCGAAACGCCTTTTCATGATTTTGCGGCAATGATCGATGATTTGGAGCCGAACAAGGCTCCTATTGAGCAGCGTTTGGCGTCAGATCATATGGGCGCATGCGGAAAGCATCTTCGTCTTCAGCTCCAAACACGCTATCGCGGCGAAAAGCTCGATCAGCTAGCCCTTTGGATCTTTGATATTGCAAGATCCTGGATCGGGCGGCGGCTTAGCGTTATGCTCGTATCGTTTTGCATCAGCTATCAGTGCGCCCTGCTCCGCGCGGGAGCGGGGCAGTCAAAGGCACAGCAAAGCAAGATCGACGAACTGATTCAAACGTTTCAAGACGAAGTCCTGTTGTACATCATGCTAGAATTTGAAGGCTTCGGCGGTCCGGAAGGGTTTGAAGACTTGCTCGATCTGGAAGGATCGGAAGAATGGTAAACGATGCAAAACAAAATCCCCTGACGCAAGCCTTCATTCGGCTTGCGTCAGGGGATTTTATTTTTTGCAGCAGGCCTTAACAATACCCTGCCGCCCAAACAGCTTTTCCTTGCGCCAGCGAGGTTTGCACATCCAGCACCCGCTGGTTTGCGCTCCCTCGGAACCGGAGTTCCAGGCTGCGCTGCTCCTGCTCGAACCTTCCGTCGACCAGCAGCGTCAACGTTGCCAGCAGCGCGCGTACCGCCCCGTCAGGGCTTTCCAAAAGCTCTTCAAAGGTGTAACCGGTATACGCCATCAAATGCCGCCCGTCGCCGCTCAGCGCCTGCGCCAGCGGCAGCAACGCTTCCGCCTGTGCGAAAGGCTCCCCGCCCGAAAACGTAACGCCCGCAACCAACGGGTTCCTTCGGATATCGTCCAACAGGGTTTGCGGGTCGGCTTCCCGCCCGCCCGCAAAATCATGCGTTTCCGGGTTCTGACAACCCGGGCAGCGGTGCGGGCACCCCTGCGTGAAGATCACATAACGGATGCCCGGGCCGTCCACGATGGATTCGCCAATCGTCCCGGCGATGCGTAAGCCGCCCATTTACGCCGTCCGGCTGTCCGAGGCTTCACCGCAGCAAGACACGTCATGCTTGACGCGGTCGCGTTCCTCGGCGCGTTTGCCGTTATTGAAACGGTCAAGGGTGCCGACAAGATAGCCCGTGATCCGGCGGATACGCTCAAAGCCAATGCCTTCGCCGACCAATTCGGTATCCAGATCCATAACGTTGTTGCTCTTCATGGTGACATTCTCCTTTTCCTATCGTCCTTGCCTTGACACGGATACATCCCATGCCACGGCACAGTTTGTGATTTCATTCCTGCGGCGGCAGCGCATTGGGTTTGCGCTCCTGCTCCTCAAACGGATCGCCGTGATAGCCAAGCGTCCCGGCATTCCGGTTTTTATGCAGCCCGAGCTTTTTCAGCTTCGCAATGCTGATCCCTTCTCCTTCCCGACGGCCGCAGCGCGGGCAGACATCGCCGATAATGCCGGTATACCCGCATACCGGGTCACGGTCGACGGGGTGGTTGATCGAACCATAACCGATCCCGCATTCCTTCATATACCGGACGACCTGTTCAAAGGCTTCCAGATTCTGCGTGGGATCCCCGTCCAGCTCGATGTAACTGATATGCCCGCCGTTAGTCAGCTCGTGATACGGCGCTTCCAGCCGGATCTTTTCAAAGGCGGATATATTGAAATACACCGGGATATGGAACGAATTGGTGTAATATTCACGGTCGGTCACGCCTTCATGCGTACCATATTTTTCGCGGTCGATCCGGACGAAACGCCCGGACAAGCCTTCCGCCGGGGTCGCGATCAACGAGAAATTCAAGCCCCGCGCCTGGCTTTCCGCATCGACCCGGTCGCGCATATGCTTGACGATCTCCAGCCCCAGGTTTTGCGCCTCCAGACATTCGCCGTGATGCTTGCCGATCAACGCCTTCAGGCACTCGGCTAAACCAATGAAGCCAACCGTCAGCGTGCCATGCTTCAGCACTTCGCCGATCGTATCGTCCGCGCCGAGCTTGTCCGAATCGAGCCAGATGCCCTCCCCCATCAGGAAGGGATAATTCCGCACCTTCTTTTCCGATTGGATCGCGAAGCGGGCGAGAAGCTGTTCGATCACCAGGTCGAGCTTTCGGTCGAGGTCTTCAAAGAAAAAGTCCACGTCGCCGTGGCTGCGCAGGGCAATGCGCGGCAGGTTGATTGATGTAAAGCTGAGATTCCCCCGCCCGGTGACGATCTCCCGCGAGGGGTCGTATACGTTGCCGATCACGCGGGTCCGGCACCCCATGTAGGCGCATTCGGTCTCCGGATGGCCGGGCTTGTAATATTTCAGATTGAACGGCGCGTCGATGAACGAAAAGTTCGGGAACAGCCGTTTCGCCGACACCCGGCAGGCCAGCTTGAACAGGTCATAATTGGGATCGCCGGAGTCGTAATTCACGCCTTCCTTGACCTTGAAAATATGGATGGGGAAGATCGAGGTTTCCCCGTTGCCAAGCCCTTCCTCGGTCGCGAGCAGGACGCATTCGGTCACGAGACGCCCCTCCGGCGTGGTGTCCGTCCCGTAATTGATCGAGGTGAACGGCACCTGCGCGCCCGCGCGGGAATGCATCGTGTTCAGGTTATGTACCAGCGCTTCCATCGCCTGATGGGTTGCGTGGCGGGTCTCGCGGACGGCGTGCTTGCGCGCAAACCGGACGATCTTCCCGGCCAGCTCCGCTGAAAACTGTTCGGTCAGCCGGTCCTGCACCTGCCGGTCAAATCCGTTTGCATCCGAAAGGCAAGGCCACGAGCCAAGCGCTTCGATCGTCTCCGCCGTCAGCCGAGCGGCAAGCTCTAACCCGTCCTCGCGCTCGCAATAGATTTCGATCGCCTTGCCGAGATTGTCGCGGTAAAGCGACCGGAAGGTCTTTGCAACGCCAGGCGCAAGCGAATAATCAAAATTCGGCACCGACTGCCCGCCGTGCTGATCGTTCTGGTTGGACTGCATCGCAATGCAGGCCAACGCGGAATACGAACGGATGTCGTTTGGTTCGCGCACATGCCCGTGACCGGTCGAAAACCCGCCCCGGAACAGTTTCAGCAAATCGATCTGGCAGCAGGTGGTGGTCAGGGTGAGGAAATCCAGATCGTGGATGTGGATATCGCCGTCACGATGCGCTTTCGAGTGCTGCGGGTCGAGGATGAACATTTCATAAAATTGCTTCGCGCCTTCGGAACCGTACTTCAGCATGGTCCCCATGGCGGTATCGCCGTCGATGTTGGCATTTTCGCGCTTGATGTCATTTTCCAGCGACGACTGGAAGGTCAAATCTTCGTAGACCTTCATCAGGCGGGTGCTCATTTCGCGGGTGCGGGTGCGCTCATTCCGATAAAGGATGTACTTTTTTGAGGTGCGGGCGTGGCCGTTTTCGATCAGGGTCTTTTCCACAACATCTTGTACATGCTCGACCGTCGGGGTGGTCGTTGAAAGGTCGCCGTCCAGCTCCTGTTTGACCAGCTCCGCCAGATGGAGCGCCATTTTATAGTCCCTTCCGCCGGTGGCCTGGGCTGCGCAGAAGATCGCGTTTGCAATTTTTTCAAGCTCAAAGGGGACGGTGCGGCCGTCTCGTTTTATAATTCCGTCAACCATCAGGTGTGTCGCCTCCGTGGTGAGATTACTATTTGTATATAGGGTAGGAGCCGGGCAGGGACGGCCTGCGGCTCACTACATCTTGTGCCGGTGATTTTCATTTTACCACATTCCTTCGTATTGTCAAGGGGGCAAATACGATTTGGGTATTTTGCCAAAAAACGGCGGAGCATTTCTGGACAAGTTTTTTTGCGGATTTTGATAACACTGTGGATAACCTGTTGAAAACCGCAGAACGATGGGGAACGGGTGTGGAAGGTTTTGTGGAAACGCTGTGGATGGATGTGGATCGCTTGGCGAAGTCTGTCGGGCGGCGGGATTTTCAAATTTTTTCAGTTGCTGAGCGGTGATGCCTCCGCCCGGAAAAGCGGAAATAGGCGACACAAGATATAGTATGCAGTCGGCGCGGCGAATGCCGCCGCGTTCAGCAGCGCTGCTACTGAATCGGAGACGTTCCGAGCCATTGGGGCAAGGGACGCGCCGTGCTTTATTCATTCCGCGTAAATCCTGTTTTGCGTTAGGTGAAAAGGGCGCTTTTCTCATGGCGCTTCGCGCTTTCCGACGGCGCGGGACGCGGCTGTGGCGCTGCGCGTCATTCCCCGAAGGGGTTCCCTTATGCCGACCGCTACAGCGCGCCTGCGGGCGGCTCTGCGCGCAAAAAAGGCGGGAACACGCTGGCGTCGTTCTGCCAGTGTGTTCCCACCGCTGCAAGCATTTTGCGGGGCTGCACCCTTCTTATTCACTTAGCCGTTTGCGGCAAAAGCTCACCGTTTCCGGATCCAACGTATTTCAACCGCGCAAGGATAACCCCAGCGCTCCAACCAGATCGATCCAAAAACTCAATAAGCCGGTAATTTTCCTGCATAATCTTTTGATTTCGCTGCCTTCGGTCATCGTGAAAATCAGAGGAACCGTAAATCCGTTGTGTCCGTGCTTCCGTCCCCCGTCCCGCCCGCAGGCGAAAACGGGAGTCCAGAGGGGCTAATCCCTCTGGCGCTGTCCGCGCAGGACCGGGGTCTGGGGCAGAGCCCCAGCGCCCCCGCACCAGAATCACCCCATCCCGAAGACCTTGATCATGAAGCCCGCCGCGACTGCGGAACCGATCACGCCCGCTACGTTCGGGCCCATCGCGTGCATCAGCAGGAAGTTGGACGGGTTCGCCTTCTGCCCTTCCATCTGCGCCACGCGCGCGGCCATCGGTACCGCCGATACGCCCGCCGAACCGATCAGCGGGTTGATCTTGCCG
Organism: uncultured Eubacteriales bacterium; assembly: GCA_910586105.1. Lineage (GTDB taxonomy): Bacteria > Bacillota > Clostridia > Oscillospirales > Butyricicoccaceae > QXXE01. The sequence continues at coordinate 11,243 of CAJUGU010000104.1, forward strand.
CCCGTCAGTTTGCACATGACCTTACCCAGCAGCAAGCCGCCGCAAGTCGACAGCATGAACGCCAACAGGCCCAGAAGGATAATCTTGATCGTGTCCCACGTCAGGAACGTGTCCGCGATCGCCTTACAGCCGACCGACAGCCCCAGGAAAATCGTTACAATGTTGCAAAGCGCATTTTGCGCCGTGTCCGATAACCGGTCGGTCACCCCGCACTCGCGGAACAGGTTGCCCAGCATCAGCATGCCGATCAGCGGCGCCGTGTCCGGGATCAGCAGGATCACGAAGATCGCAACCGCGATCGGGAACATGATCTTTTCCGTCTTCGAGACCGTGCGCAGCTGCTCCATCTTGATCTCCCGCTCCTTTGGCGTCGTCAGCAGCCGCATCAGCGGCGGCTGTATCATGGGGATCAGCGCCATATAAGAATATGCCGCGATCGCGATCGCCGGAAGAAAATTCGGGGCCAGCTTGGACGCCGTCAGGATCGCCGTAGGGCCGTCCGCCCCGCCAATAACCCCGATCGCCGCCGCCACCGCCGCCGGGAACCCCAGCGCCAACGCCAACAGGAACGCCGTGAAAATGCCAAACTGCGCCGCCGCGCCCAGCAACAGCGAACTCGGACGCGCGATCAACGGCCCAAAATCGGTCATTGCCCCGATCCCCAGGAAAATGATCGAAGGATAGATCGCGTGCTCAACGCCAAAATAAAAATACTTGAACAGGCCGCCATCGTCCAGGATTCCCGTCAGCGGGAAGTTCGCCATCAGGATGCCGAACGCGATCGGCACCAGCAGCAGCGGCTCGAACTTTTTGCCAATGCCCATGTATAACAGCACACAGGCGATGATCAGCATCACAAGGTTGCGCGGCTGGCTGGCAAACGCCGCAAAGCCCGACTCCGCAAGGATGCGCCGGATGACTTCAATAAAGGAGAACTCCATCTTTCCGTCCCCCTTATGCCAATGTAGCAAGCGCCGTGCCCGTATCGACCGCCGCGCCCTTCGTCACACAGACCGAGGTCACCGTGCAGTCGCGCGGCGCACAGATCTCGTTTTCCATCTTCATCGCTTCCAGGATGAACAGCACGTCGCCCGACTTGACCGCCTGCCCGGCCGAGCAGCGCACGTCCAGGATCGACCCCGGCATCGGGCTCGGCAACGGCTCGCCCGTCCCCGCAGGAGCCGCAGGCGCTGCCGCCGACGGAGCGGGAGCCGCAGCCGCGGGCGCCGGAGCCGCCGCGACCGGAGCCGCCGCAGGCCCGGTGTAGACCGCCTTCGCCTGCCCCTTTTCAACCTCTACCTCGAATTCTTTCCCGTTTACAGTCACTACATATTTCATTTCCGATATTCCCCCTGGCTTACAGCGCCTTGATTTTATGGAAAATAAGCTGGTCGAGCGGTATGCCCGTCTCGTGGCTCACGATCGCCATGACCATCGCCGCCGTCTTTTCATCGCAGCCCAGCAGCGCGACCTCGCCGGTGTACGTCCCGCCGGGAACCGGGGCTGGAGCCGCCGCAGCCGGAGCCGCAGGCGCTGCCGCCGGGGCCGGGGCCGATTTGCCCTCGATCGACGAAACCACCTTCGAGATGACCGGGATCATGATACAGAGCACCGCCAGCATTATAAATACCGTCACGATGCCCGAAAGGGCGACCAGCAGCGCCTCTACGAGGCTCAGTTCGGTAATGCCCATTTTATTTGACCTCCTTGATCGTATATTCCGCAATGAGCGCCTTCTTCAGGTCGCGCACCTCGAAATAATGCTCCGCCTGCTGCGGGAAGGCAATATAGCTCAGTACGTCCAGATCGCTTTCCGCCCGGTCGCCCAGCTCGGCTTTCGCCTTCTCAAATTCCGGCTCGAGCTTTTCCGCGTAACGCCCCGTCAGCATCGGCTGGTCGCCTAACACCTTTTGGATCAGTTCCGGGGCGATCTCGCCCGGCGCTTTGCCGTATTCCCCATGGATATACGCCTTGATCTCCTTGCCGATGTTTTTATAACGCTCGCCAAGCAGCACGTTCACCGTCGCCTGTACGCCCACCATCTGGCTCATTGGCGTGACCAGCGGCGGATACCCCAGATCGGCGCGCACCCGCGGGGTCTCGGCAAGCACCTCGTCGAGCTTATCGATCGCATGCTGCGCCTTAAGCTGCGCCACCAGGTTGGAAAGCATGCCGCCCGGGATCTGATAGACCAGTGCGTCCGCCTTCGTGGACAATACATACGGATCGAACGTGCCGTTTTCGGCAAATTTCTTTTGGATCGGGACAAAGAAGTCGTTTACCTGCTTCAGTTCGTCGTTGTTCACGCCGCAGTCAAAGCCCATCTGGCTGAGCGCATAGACCATCGCCTCGGTCGCAGGCTGGCTGGTGCCGCCCGACAGGCACGAGGTCGCGCAGTCGATGCCCGCCGCGCCCGCTTCCGCCGCCTTCAGATAGGTCATATAACCCAAGCCGGTGGTCGCGTGCGTGTGTACATAGATCGGCAGGCCGATCGCGCCCTTCAGCGCCGAAACCAGGTCGAAGCATTCCTGCGGGCTCATGATGCCCGCCATGTCCTTGACGCACAGCGACTGGCAACCCATCGCCTCGATCTCCTTGCCGATCTGCACATACATGTCCAGATTATGGATCGGGCTGATGGTATAACAGATCGTGCCCTGTGCATGCCCGCCTGCTTTGAGACAGGCGTCAACCGCCGTTTTGATGTTCCGCAGGTCGTTCAGCGCGTCAAAAATACGGATGATATCCATGCCGTTTTCCACAGCCGCGGTGACGAACCGCCGGACGGTGTCGTCCGAATAATGATGGTAGCCCAGAATGTTCTGCCCGCGCAGCAGCATTTGCAGCTTGGTATGCTTCATATGCGCGCGGATGGTACGCAAACGTTCCCAGGGATCCTCCTCCAGATAGCGCAGGCAGGAGTCGAAGGTCGCGCCGCCCCAGCATTCGATCGAATGATAGCCGGCCTTGTCCATCTCATCCAGCACGCCGAGGAAGTCCTCGATCGGCATACGGGTCGCGATCAGTGACTGCTGCGCGTCCCGCAGGACGGTCTCGGTAATGTGCATTGGCTTCACGATAGTGGTCATCTCCTTATACTTGTTATCCCCACAGCGGAGGGCCGGGGGTAGGGCGGTCCCTGACCGACCCGCTCCACAGAACTGCGGCACGCCGCGCCCGCAAAGCCGGAAACAAAGCCCGGAAACCGGTGACGGGAAGGCTGGATCCATTCGACGCAAATGCTGCCATATTCCCCAGTCCCAGCATGTTCCCCTTGTATCATACCAAATTTTAATAGGAAAGGAAAGCCTTTTTTTCGATCCGGGGCAGAAAATTTAAAGCTGGAGGGGTAGAAAGCGCCGCGCGCCCGTCTTATCCTGCGCGCAGCGCCTCCGGATCCCATCGCGGCCAATGGCGACGCCTTGACCGCCGTTCACGGCAATTTCATAAAAATCCCAGAAAAAGGCAGCCATTGAAAGAGAGACGT
>CAJUGU010000105.1 GCA_910586105.1 uncultured Eubacteriales bacterium
ATGAAGTTTTTACTCGATTTTTTTACAAAAAAATCGCGGGTGCAGGGCAGAGCCCGCCGCCGTCCGCGCAGGACGCCGCCCCGGCGAGGGGCCGGGTGCGGGGCGGAGCCCCCGCAAAGCATAAAAGAAAGCGGAAACCCTCGGTCGAAGGTTTCCGCCTTTTCGATTGCTCTTTGTCTGGCAGCTGCCGGACAGCGTCTGCGCGTCGCTTTGACGCTGTCGCCGCTTTTCGTCCGGAGCCGCCGCAAAATGCTGTTACTTGATCTTTTCGATGTGCCAAATCTCCTGCGCGTACTCCGCAATCGTACGGTCGGAGGAGAACTTGCCCGCGTTGCAAATGTTGATCCAGCACTTGCGCGCAAATGCCTTGCCATCGCGGTAATCCCGGTTGATCTGCTTCTTCGCTTCCAGATAACGCGCGAAGTCGAGCAGCAGATAATACTGATCCGGCTTGTGCCAGCTCGCGCCATAAATAATCGAGTCGAACAGCTCCCGGAACATCCCCGTCCCGCCGTCGTTCAACGTGCCGTTGACCAGCGAATCCAACACGCGCTTGACGCGGTGGTCACTGTCATAAATCGCCTTCGGGTTGTAGCCGTTCTGTGCCGTCTGCGCGATCTCTTCGACCGTCGCGCCAAAGATATAGTTGTTCTCGCGGCCCGCCTCCTCGACAATTTCAACGTTCGCGCCGTCATAAGTGCCCAGCGTGACCGCACCGTTCAACATCAGCTTCATGTTGCCAGTGCCGGACGCCTCGGTGCCCGCCGTCGAGATCTGCTCGGATACGTTCGCCGCCGCAACGATCTTTTCCGCGTAGGATACGTTGTAATTGGAAACAAAGATGACCTTCAGCTTGCCGCGCACGCGATCGTCGTTATCAATCAGACGCGCCACTTCGTTGATCAGCTTGATAATGCCCTTCGCACGGCGATAGCCCGGCGCAGCCTTCGCGCCAAAGATGAACGTCGTCGGCGTGAAGTCCTTCAGCGAGCCCTCAGCGATCTCATAATACAGTTCGAGTACCGCGAGGATGTTCAGGAACTGACGCTTGTACTCGTGCAGACGCTTGATCTGTACGTCGAAAATCGAATCCGGATCGATCAGCACGCGCTCCTGCTTCTTGATATACTTCGCGAGATGCTCGCGCTTGAGCTGCTTGATCTCCATGAAACGGTTGAGCACCGAATCGTCGTCCGCAAACTTCTCAAGCCGCTTGAGCTGCGACAGGTCGGTGACCCAGTCCTTCGAGCCGAGCAGCTCGGTGATGAGCGCGGACAGCTCCGGATTGCAGAGCGCCAGCCAACGGCGCTGCGTGATGCCGTTCGTCTTGTTCTGGAAACGATCCGGATAGAGCTGATACCAGTCCTTGAGCGCGTCGTTCTTCAAAATTTCCGTGTGCAGGCGCGCAACGCCGTTGACATAGCGGGACGCAAAAATCGCCAGATACGCCATATGGACGGTGTCATGCTGCAAAATACGCATGGAATACGCCTTGTCGCCCGGTACGCCGCGCGCGTTCAGCTCCTGCGCCTGCTTCTCGTCGATCATGCGGATGATCTCGAAAACGCGCGGGATGGTCGCTTCCATCAGCCACTTGCCCCACTTCTCGAGCGCTTCCGCCATGATGGTATGGTTGGTGTAGGAGAAGACCTGCTTGCAGATCGCAAGCGCGTCGTCGAAGGAAACGCCCTCGAAATCGATCAGCTGACGGATCAACTCGGGGATCGAAATGACCGGGTGCGTGTCGTTCAGCTGGATCGCATTCAGCTCCGCAAAATGGGAGAAATCGTTGCCGTACTGACGCTTATACTTCGCAATGATATCCTGAAGGGACGCGCAGCAGAAGAAATACTGCTGTTTCAGGCGCAGCATCTTGCCCTCGTCGGTGGAATCGTTCGGGTACAGGACGCGGGAAATATCTTCCGCGCGGTTGCGCTCTTCCACAGCGCGATCGTATGCCTGATCGTTGAACAGGTTGAAATCAAACGCCTTCAGCGGCTCCGCCTGCCACAGGCGCAGGGTGCCGACATTGTCGGTACCATAGCCGATAACCGGTACGTCATAAGGCACGGCCTTGATGGTCTGGTTACGGAACGAGACCGTGACCGCCTCGTCCTCGCGGCGCAGGCTCCACGGATCGCCGAAACGCGTCCAGTCGTCCGCTTCCTCCTGCTGGAAACCGCCGACGATCGTCTGCTTAAACAGGCCGTACTTATAACGGATGCCGTAGCCGTCGAGCGGCAGGTCAAGGGTCGCCGCAGAGTCCAGGAAGCAGGCCGCAAGACGGCCCAGACCGCCGTTGCCCAGCGCGCAGTCCTCGATCTCCTCCAGCATGGAGAGATCCGCGCCGCGCTCGCGCAGCATGTCGTTGATGCTGCTGGTCAGGCCCAGCGACAGCATATTGTTCTGGATGGCGCGGCCGATCAGGAATTCCGCCGAAAAATAGTACGCATGGCGGGCGTTCTGGTGCTTTTCCGCACTGGCCTGCCAGCGGTCGGCGATCTGCGTCATCAGGGTGCGGGAAAGGGCGTAGTGTATCTGCTCAGGCTTTGCGCCTTCGATCGTCGTATGGTATTCGCTCTTCAGGAAAAGGGCGACAGCGTTCATAATCGCTTCGTTTTTCTTTTGCATAGGGATGTCCTTCCTTTCTATATTACGAATTTGCGCTCGGTTCAAACTGCGCTGTATTCGGATCTTCCGGAACGCGGAAACCGCTTTGAAGTATGGGACTATAGTATCGGATCAACAATGCCCTGTCAAGGCTTGCGGCCTCGGCAACTTGAGAGCAGTCCATGAAATGACACAAACGGGCCGCAGTCAACGCAGCGGCGGCGAAATTGGTTCCGCAACCAAAGTATATTATATACGATTTGCCAGCAAAGCGCAAGCGTTTTTTCTCTTTTTTGGTAACTTACCCAAAACAGCACAGGTATGCCCCGCATCCGCAGCGTTATAAGGCCAATTTTTCGGACTTTGCGAACCCCACACACCATTTGCAGCCCCCGGAAGCCCAGCTAAAGCGTCTGCTGCGCCGCAGCCCCCGGATGGATCCCCGGCCGCAAAGTCGGGCGCGCCAACACGCCCTAACCGCCGTCCGTCCCCTTTTGGGCCGCGGCGGCGCGGTATTTCGCAGGCGTCAAACCATACCGCTGCCGGAAGGCCTTGGAAAAGACCTGCGGATCCTGATAGCCGCAGCTGTAAGCGATCGCCGCGATCGTCGCGTCGCTGTGCGTCAGATGTTCCTCCGCGCGTGCAAGGCGGTAACGCGCCAGATATTCCTGCGGGGACGTTCCCAACACGCGCTGGAACAGCGTCGTCATATAACTCCGGTTGAGCGAGAGGTAGGCCGCTACGTCCGCGACCGAGATCCCCTCGGAATAATGGGTGCGGATATATTCCGCCGCCCGCCGGACGTGTTGGCTTTCCTTCCCCTCAGCAGGCTGCGCCGCCTGGCCTGGCACGCGGCGCGCCAGGCAGGCCAGCAGCCGGAACAGCTGCGCCTGAAGCAAAAACTCATTCTCCGGCCCCGGCGCGTCCAGCCGCTGCGCCTCCTCCGCAAGGCTGCACAGCGCGGCGGCGTCGCAGCGAAAAGGCTCCGCCCCGATCTCCAGCGCCCGCAAGCAGGCCCCCGCGCTCGCGCCGTCGAACGCCAGCCAGAACAACGTCCACGGGTCGAATTCGTCGGCCTCCAACGAATACCCCTGATTTGGCGCGATCAGCACGCCCCGATCCGCTTCCAGAGCAAGGGATGCATCCCCGGTCCGGACGCGCCCCTTCCCCGCCGCCGCGCAGCAAAGGAAGTATGCCCCGCTGATCGTGGGGCCCTGCGTCTCCCGCGGCGCGCAGCGCAGGACGCCGCAGCCGCATAAATGGATGTCCGTGTAGCGTTCCAGGGCTTGCAGCCGGGCATCTGTCATCGTTCACACCTCCTGAAAATCGGTCCCATGATGCAAAAAACTCGTCGGTACGACGAGTTTGTATAGACAAAGCAGGCTTTGCCCCTCCCTGCGGCGAGGCAAAGCCAACCTCCGGCGACCCCGCCGCCCTTCTGGATCGGAACGCAAGCCGGACAAATGCTGGCCCGCGTCCTCCCGGACGGCAGCGAGCCGCTTACGGCTCAAGGAGCGTTTCCTCCTCCATGGCGGGCGGCTCCTCGATATCAACAGCCGTCATCTGTTCCCACATCGTATCGACGTTGTCCGCGCAAGAGAAGTACAGGCTGGTCAGCTGGTTCGTGGGGATCCCCAGCTCGGTCGCCAGCTCATTGATCGCAGACCAGTCCGCGCGCTCATAGCACAGCACCAGCGAGAACAGCATGCCCGCGCGCCCCTCGCGGTGCAGCAGCGCTTCCCGAACCTCTTCGGCCAGCGGGATCTCCGCCAGGATCTCCTCCATCGGCGCGTCGATCAGGTAATTCATCGTCGAGAGCATGCCCATCAGGTAGGCGTCGCTCTTGAGGATCGGCACATCCTTTGCGTAGCTCATGAGCTCGCTGCAGAAATTCGCGCGCATGAACGACAGCTTGAGGAATTCCTCCGACGAGGGGTCGATCTGGTTGTCTTCGCCGCTGGCGCTCAGCAGGAATACCCACTGCTTGAGCTGGCCGATGCCCAGCGTCATGATCGCCTGACGGGTGGTGGTGACGCGGTTGCGCGTGACGAAATAGGCCGAGTTCGCGATGCGCAGCAGGCCATAGGTCAGCGTCGCGTCCATATTTATGATCCGTTCAATCTCTTCCACGTCCGGCGTTTCGCGCGTGACCTCGACCATCAGCCGGAAAAAGCTGCTTTGCAGATAACCGCTCGTATGCGCCCGCGTTTCCATCTTTTCGGCGACATACTGGCCTTCCAGCGCGTCGAGATCCAGGCTGAGCGCTTTCTCATAAAGCTCCTCGCTGTCAATGTTCACCGCGATGCACTGCTTGCCCATGCTGTGGGCGATCTCAATGATGTTATGCAGCGTCAGGTCGGTCATAGATGCGATGTTCAGCTTGATATAATCAATGTCGTCGATCAGCGACAAATACCGCGGCGCGAACTGGAATTCATTCACTGCAATGCGGTAGCCGTCCTTTTTGTATTGCTGGACAAAATGCATCGCCAACGGATGAATGAGCACGCTGTCATCGATCTGAATGACAAGGCTTTCCTTCTCAAAAAGACGGGGCGCTTTCTTCATCAGCAGCGTTGTGGTGAATGTCATAAAGTTCAGCGAACCCTTGAGCGATTTCTCGACATTCTGCGTCAGGAAACTGTAGACCGTGTCCGCAACGGCAAACTCGCTGGGGCCATTCCCATCTTCCACAGCGCCGTAAGCCGCGTTCTCCCCGTGATACAGGATCTCGTAGCCGACGATCTTCTTTTCCCGGTCCTTGATCGGGCGCCTTACGATATATTTTTCCATTTTGTCCTCCTTGCCGCAGCCTTAGCGCTCCCGCGCGAGAAGATGATCCATGACCGATACCAGGTGGCCGATCTCGGGCTTGGTCAGCTGCTCGTCTGCGCCCAGCTCCTTGCCCTTGATCCGCATCTCGTCCGTGATCAGCGACGAGAAGATGATCAGCGGGATCTTTTGCAGTTCCAGATCGTCCTTCACCAGCTTGGTCAGCCGGTGGCCGTCCATCTGCGGCATTTCAATATCAGTGATGATCAGTGACGCGTCGCTGTCGACGCGGCCCTTGCGCTTAAGGTCGACCAGGTACTCCCAAAGCTCCCGGCCGTTGCCGAACATGGTCACGTTGGAGTAGTTCGCCTTCGACAGTGCGTCGCGGATCATGCGGGATAACAGGATCGAATCCTCGGCCACGAGGATCGGGCGCTGGTCGCGCTCGCGCGGGCCAAGCTGCTCAATCTCCGACATCTGGATCGAAGTCTCGGGCGCGATCTCAGCAACGATCTTCTCGAAGTCCAGGATGGTCACAAGATCCTCCCCGCACTGGGCGATACCGGTTGCTACGCCTTCCTCGCCGCCGCTGATCGTCTTATCGGGCTTCTGGATATCCATCCAGGAGATGCGGCGGATGCCCACCACGGTCTCGACCCGGAACGCGATGTTCATCCGGTTGAAGTTGGTCACGATGAACAGATCCTTTTCGGAGGGACTGAAACTGTCGATCCCCAGATAGCGCGGCAGGTTGATCACCGTGATCACCCGCTGGCGCGGTTTATAAATCCCTTCCACCGCTGGGTGCGTATGCGGCATGAATTTAACCGGAGACGAGATCATGATCTCCTCGACCTTTGCGACGTTGATGCCGTACAGCACGCCCGCGATCGTGAATTCCATGACCTCGATCTCGTTCGTGCCCGATTCCAGCAGGATCCCATTCTTTTCTGTGCTCATTGCTGACACTCCCCTCTTTTATTAAATGGTGACGTTCGGCTTGCCGTAGGATTGGATCGTTGCCACACCGGTCTCCGAATCGAACGACAGCGTCCTCGCCACGGTCCCGCCTACGTCCTCGGCAATCAGGCGGATGCCCTCCCGCTTGAGCACCATGCGCACGCTTTCGATATTCCTTTGCCCGATATTGCCGAGGTTGCCTTTGCCGGAAACCTCAAACATCTTCGCGCCGCCTGCACACTTCGCCGTGATGCGCGCCCGGGAAGCGCCCTTCGCCTCCATCGCCTTCAGGGTGTCCCGGATGCCGGTGTCGGCGTATTTCAGCGGGTTTTTACGGCCCGTTTCCATGTTCAGCGGCAGCATGATATGTACCAGCGCCGCGAGTTTCAGCTTGGGATCTTGCAGGCAGATCCCAATGCAGGAGCCAAGCGCATATGTGATCAGTTTCTCCCCGTTTCGGGCAAGCTTCATATCCGCGATGCCGACCACCGCGGGCTTCACCCCATTAGCCATCTGCGACCCCCAGCTTTCCTAATAAATAATTCAGCGAACGGATATCCGGCGAGAGCAGCAGCCTGCAAGGCACCTGATCGCCGTCGACCATGAAGTTTGCGCCGATCGTCATCAGGTAATCGGTATGCCCGCCGAATTCCGCCATTGGCACGGCAAGGATGGCGCCCTGCATATCGACCGTGAAGCTCGGTACCGTCAGCTCGACGCTGATATCCGCGAGCCCCGACAGGGCGTTGATGAAGGTCGAGATCATGATATTGCCGATCTCGATCAGGGCCGAGTTTTCCAGCTCGCCCAGTTCGGAATAATCCACCAGCTCGCGATTGAGCATGGCCCCGAGGACCAGGTTCACGAATTCCAGCGGCTGAACCGACAGCATGATCCCGTTCATCTGCCCGCTGATGCCGACCAGCACGCCCGCCGTGATGGCTTCCGGCCCGCCGATCCACTCGATCGCCTCGTTGTACCCCATGATCCGGACCTCAGGGTAGGTGATATGCACTTCCCGGTTGAGCATCGAGGAGAGCGCGGTCGCCGCGTTGCCCGTGCCGATGCTGCCGATCTCACGCAGAGTGTCGATCTCAAGTGCATTCAGTTCGTCGTAGTTCTTAATGATCATAGCTGTATCCCCTTTATGGCAGCCTGCCCCGCGGCAAAATGCGCTTTGCCGGCGGCTTCAGGCGTTGATTTTAGCGCAGGTTATTGACCGTCGTTTCGATCTCGTCCGAGGTCTGCACCATCTTCAGCGCGTAACTGAACGAGCGCTGCGCCTCGATGACCTTGACCAGCTCGGTGCCGAGATCGGTGTTGGATGCCAGCAGGTGCCCCTTGACCAGCTTGCCCGTGCCGATCTGTACCGGCCCGTTTTTTTCGATCGGGATGAACCGGTTATCGCCGGTGCTGAGCATACCGTTGGTATTGACGAAATCGTAAATGCCGATCGGCAGCGTCGCCGTTTTGTCGGTGACTTCGATCAGGCGGCCCTCGTCGCTGAGCACGAAACGGCCCATCGCGTCGGACAGGTACCAGACCATCTCCATCACCGGGTTGCCGTCCTCGTCGACCTCCGGGTTGCCGTCCAGGTCGAGCACCTCGCGCTCATAGCTGCTCGTGATGAAGGAGCCGTCGCGGGTGTACGAATATTCGCCGCTCGTCGGGTCCCACAGGGCGAAAAAGCCGTCGCCCTCAATCGCGTAGTCCAGATCGCGCTTGGTATCCGGATAGGCCGTCCCACGGAAAGTGGAGTCGGCCGCGATCATGAACGTACCGGTGCCGCGCGGGAGCTCGTCTGCGTCGGCGCCCCGCATGAAATCGTTCATCAGCGCCATAAAGACCGGCTTTTTCGCAGTGAAGCCGTAAGTGTTCACGTTCGCGATGTTGTTGCCGTGTACGTCCAGCCGCCGCTGCTGCTGCTGCGCGCCTACCGCTGCCGTATAAAAGGACATATCCATGGTTCCGTTCCTCCCTTACATGCGTCCGAGCTCGCCGGTCGCTTTGGTCATCAGTTCGTCGTACATCTTTGAGACCTGCGCCGCGCTCTGGTAGGCGCGCTGCTCTGAGATCATTTTGACCATCTGCTGCATCATGTCGACGTTCGAGCGCTCGAGCAGGCCGTTGATCACGCGCACGTCGTCCACCGGCTGCGGCTGCGCCCCGTCCGGCACAAACAGCGCCTGATCGTTCTTGATCGGCTGCTGGTCTTCGGGGAACTGGTAAACGCCCAGCCGCCCAAGGAACGCGCCGTCGTCGGTATAGATCCCGCCGTAGCTGTCGCCGTGGATCTTGTCGGTGCGGACGTAGATCTCATTACCTTCCGCGTCGAGCACGCGGCCGATCGCCGGAAGCGTCAGGAACCCTTCGTTGTCGAGCGAAAACGCCCCCGCGCGCGAATAGACCACGCCGTCCCGCCCATTGAAGGCGAAATAGCAGTTTTCGTTCCCTTCGATCGCGAAATCAAGCGCTTCGCCCGTCTCGTCGTAGCTGGCGACGGTGTAGTCGGTATAGTTCTGGCTCGGCACTGTAATATAGCTTTGCCGGCCGATGTCGATGTAAGTCTTCTCCTTGTTGCCGACGCGCTGCCAGAGCACGTCCTCAAAGGTCGTGGCTGTGAAAGTGTCTGCTTTGAAACCGGTCGTGGAGACGTTCGCCATATTGTTGGAGATCACATCGAGGTGCCGCCCGTGGGTCAGCATCCCCGAAGTAAGGTTATAAAAGCCCTTGAACATTGATCGTACCTTCCTTTCAGAGCTTGTTCATTCATCGTTTAAGTATTGCGAAAGCGCCTTGCGCAGCTTACGCAGCGCCTTGGTGTGGATCTGGGAGACGCGGACCGGGCTGACGCCCAACACCGAAGCGATCTCGGTGCGCTTGAGGTCGCGCTCATGGTAGAGGGAAAGCACGAGCTGTTCGTTCTCTTCCAGCTCGGAGATCGCCTTTGCGAGCACCTCGACCAGCTCGGTGCGCTGAAGCTCCTCCTCCGGGTAGCGCGCATCGCTCGCCGCCCAGTGCTCACGGTTCTGTTCGATCAGCTCTTCGAGCGAAATGACATTGCGGGTGAACGAGATCCCGACCGCTCGGCGGTACTGCGCCAGCGTCAGCCCGATCTCCTCCGCGACCTCCTGCTCGGTCGGCTCGCGGCCCATCCCGGCCGCAAGCTCCGCCGCCGTTTGATCGATCTTCTGCACCCGCCGCCGGACCGAGCTTGCAACCCAGTCCTGCTTTTTCGCGTAGTCAATGATCATACCGCGGATACGGATCGCGGCGTAAGCCTCGAACGAGCCCTTTTCCGGGTCGTACTTCTCGACTGCGTCCGCCATCGTGATCAGCCCTTCGTTGATGATATCATCCAACTGGGCGAAGCTGGAATATACGTCCTGCAGCCGCAGCGCAATGCTTTTGATCATATTGCTGTAGCGCAGGACGATCTCCCATTTCACGTCTTGCGCGCGGGTCTGGAGGTATTCGCAGAAAAGCTCCTCTACCGGGCGCTCCTTCTCAGCAGTCGCCCCTCTCATATGCCGACCGCCTTCTTCCCAGCCGCGCTTGGCAGTGTGATATTCCCAAGCGACTGGATCTGCGCGGTGCCAACGATCTCGTTAAATGCAAGCACGCAGAGGTTCGGGAAATACTGCCGCAGCAGGCGGCTCAGATAAATGCGGATGACCTGGCTGGTCAGCAGCACCGGCGCAGTGCCAAGATCCGCGAACTTCGGAACGCACTCCGCGATCTGAGATATGATGGGCTGCAAAAGCTCGGGGCCCATCGAAAGATAAATGCCATGGTCGTTTTTGGTCAGGGACGCGACCACGCGCCGCTCGACCTCGCTGTCGAGCGTGATCACGCGCAGCTGCCCATTCTCGCAGAAGCGCCGGGTGATTGTGCGGCTGAGCGCCGAACGCACCGCCTCGGTGATCAGGTCGGGGTCGCGGGTACTGTTCATAGTGTCCACCATCGTTTCGAGGATGGTCACCATATCGCGGATCGGGATGCCCTCCATCAGCAGGCTGCGCAGCACCTTTTCGAGCAGCGCATACGAGACGATATTCGGGCAGGCCTCCTCGACCAGATCGGGCGCGGTCTTCTTGAGGTTCTCCACGATCTGGATGGTCTCGCTGCGCGTCAGCAGCTCGTAGGCGTGCTGCTTGATCGTTTCGGAAAGGTGGGTCAGCATGACCGACAGCGGGTCGATGACCGTATAGCCGTAGATCTCGGCCATTTCCTTGTTCTCCGGCAGGATCCAGCGCGACGGGATGCCGTAGGCCGGCTCAATGGTCTCGATGCCGTCGATCTCGCCCAGCGGGTTGGAAGGCTCAAGCGCCAGATAATAATCCACCAGGATCTCGCCCTTCGCGACCTCCTCGCCCTTGATGCGGACAATATACTGGTTGGTGCCCAGCATTGAGCCGTCATGCAGGCGCACGGTCGGGATCACGAAGCCCATTTCCTGCGCGTACTGCCGCCGGAAAATGACGATCCGGTTGATGAGCTTGCCGCCGCTGCTTTCGTCGACCAGGGGGATCAGGCTGTAGCCGACCTCCATTTCGATCGGTTCGACCGACAGCAGCGAGTATACGTTGTTGATGTCCTTGTAATAATCGGTTTCCGACGGCGCGGCCTCAATCGGCGGCGGCGCAGCCTCCTGCACCTGCGCGGCGATCTCGGCCTGCTCCTGCTTGCGCATCCCGCGGCGGATGAACAGGCTGATCCCGATCAGGATCGCCGCGACGATCGCAAGCGGCAGATGCGGGGTGTTCGGCATGATCGCCAGGAAAATCAGCGCCGCGCCCGTCGCGGTGATCGCGGTCGGCTGCGACGAGAACTGGCCGATCACGTCGGTGTTCAGGCTGCCCTCGGAGACCGAACGGGTGACGATCATACCGGTCGCGGTCGAGATCATCAGCGCGGGCAGCTGGGAGACCAGGCCGTCGCCGATGGTCGCGGTCGAATACCGCGCGGCGACCTCTGCGAGATCGCCCCCGCCCATGACCATGCCGATAATGATGCCGCCAATCAGGTTAATCGCTGTGATAATGAGCGACATGACGGCGTCGCCCTTGACAATCTTGGTAGCGCCGTCCATCGCGCCGTAGAAGTCGGCTTCCTTCTGGATCTTCTCGCGGCGCATCCGCGCGCCCTGTTCATCAATCAGGCCGCTGTTGAGGTCGGCGTCGATCGCCATCTGTTTGCCGGGCATCGCATCGAGGGTGAAGCGGGCGGCGACCTCCGCCACGCGCTCCGCGCCCTTGGTGATGACCAAAAACTGCACCAGCACGATGATGAAAAAGATTATGAAACCAATGACGATGTTGCCGCTCGTGATCAAACTGCCAAACGCGGCGATGACTTCGCCCGCATAACCATTCGACAGGATCAGGCGCGTCGTAGACACGTTCATGCCGAGCCGGAACAGCGTTGTGATCAATAGCAGAGATGGGAAGATGGAAAACTCCAGCGCTTCGGTGATGTTCATCGTGATCATTAAGATCATGATGGACAGTGCAATGTTGACAACCAGCAGGACGTCCAGTAGCCCGGCTGGCAGCGGGAGGATCAGGAACAGTACGATCACGACTACGCCGAGCGCGACCGAGTTCTTCGCCATCGTCTGCAATAGGCGTCTCATCCATTTCCTCCTTCCTTGAACTTACGGGGTTGGTTCGATGGCTGGCCGGCCTGGCCGCGCCCTCCCCGCGGGGACGGGAAGCGGCGTCAGCCGTGCCGTCGCAAGGCCGTCCGGGCCCTGCGGTTTATGAAAATCGAATTTTCGATCGATCGCAAGTCGAGAAGACATGCGGGATCTTCCGAATCATCGGGGATACTTCCTGCGCCGTCCCGATCCGGCGCTCCGCTTCGGCGAACCCTCGCGGCTCCCGCAAACGCGTTCCATGCGGCCACGTACTTCGCCGGATCCGCCAAAGCGCCCGCGCTTGACGCGGTACGCTGCCCGTCCGCTATTTCATCAGCTCGAACAGGCCAAGCGTATACTCTTGCAGGGTCATCATCCAGCTCCCGCCAACGACAAGGAACAGGATCACCACGATCAGCTTGAGCACAAATGCGATCGTCTGCTCGTGGATCTGCGTGACCGCCTGCAGGATCGCCGTCGCCACGCCGACCGCCAGAGCCAGCAGCAGGATCGGGGCGCCCAACCGGATCGCAACGCCGATCCCATCCCGGAAAACGTCGGTCACCTGCGTGATTTCCATGCGTCACCCTTCCTAATGAACCCCCTGTACGAGCGTGGAGAACACCAGCTCCCAGCCGTTCAGGGTGATGAAAAGCAGCAGCTTGAACGGCGTGGAGATCATGGAGGGTGGCAGCATGATCATGCCCATCGACATGAGCGTCGACGATACGATGATATCGATCAGCAGGAACGGGATGTACAGGTAAAACCCGATCTGAAACGCTTTCTTCAGCTCGCTCGTCATAAACGCGGGCGTGACCACCCGCATCGGCAGCTCCTCCGCAAGCACTTCGATCTCCCCGTCCGGAATCTCGATCCCCGACATACTGCAAAACAGGTTCAGAGAACTGCTCTCAGTCTGCCGCAGCATGAAATCCTTGAGCGGCACGCCCGCCCGTTCAAAAAATTCCTCCTGCGTGATCTCATCATTGACATACGGCGCATACGCCTGTTCGTTGATCTGGTCGATCGTCGGCCCCATCGTGAACAGCGTCAGGAATAAGGCAATGCCGATCAGCACCATGTTCGGCGGCGTCTGCTGGGTGCCCAGCGCCGTGCGCAGGAACGACAGTGAAATGACGTACCGTGTGAATGAGGTCGTCATGACGACCAGCGAGGGGAGCAGCGTCAGCATCGCGGTCAGGAAGATGAATTCGATCGCGCTGACGCCGTCCCCATTGATGTTTATCAGTGCATCCAGATTGTTCATGTTTTCAAAATCCTCCGCAGGATGCGGAATTTACGCCGCGCGCCGCGGCGCGGGCTCCCGCAGAATCACGGGGCGCCCAGGATCGACGTGACCGTCTTCAGGATCCGGTCCGGCTTGAAGGGCTTGACGATGAAATCCTTCGCGCCCGACTGGATCGCCTCAATGACCATGGCCTCCTGCCCCATCGCCGAGCACATGACCACGTTCGCCGCCGGGTTCTTCGCCCGGATAGCCTTCAGCGCTTCCAGCCCATCCATGTTGGGCATGGTGATATCCATAATGACCAGGTCGGGGCTCAGCTCGGTGAACTTCTCCACCGCGTCCGCGCCGTCGACCGCCTCGTACAGGTCGGTATAACCGTTTTTGCTCAACGCATCCTTGACGACCTTTCGCATGAACGCCGCGTCGTCAACACACAAAATCTTTGCCATCGTTCGTTCCTCATTTCCAGCGGGGTCCGCCCGCTTGATATTTCATTTCAGTGAACGCCCCTGCTGCATCTGCGCGTCCGTGCGCCGCCCCTGCAGCCCGAGCCCTCAGCGACCGTTCAAAACAGCTTGCGATAACCGCATGTGTCTTTCTGCCGCCGCACAGCGTTGCCTTTCCCGGACAGGCGTCAGCCCGCCTGCCGAAAAGCGCCTTGCCCGTCCTGCGGCGCGCTTATCACAATTGATCCCTTCACAGTTCCTTACGTCGTACCAAACATATCTTCCAGCTCGGGCTTGTGCAGAATCTCGGCAATGCGGATGCCGAAGTTATCGTCAATAACGACCACTTCGCCGCGCGCGATGCACTTCCCGTTAACAAACAGGTCGACCTGATCGCCCGCCAGCTTATCCAAAATAACCAGCGATCCCTTGGAGAACGACAGGATATCCTGCACTTTTTTGCGGGTTCTGCCGATCTCGACCGTGACCTCCAGCGGGACGCTCATAATGAGGTCGAGGTTCTGCGCCTGCTCCTCGCCGAGCTCTTCGCCGTTGGCCAGCTTCGGCATGGCGGGGGCCTGCGTGTTAATCACCTTGGGCTCCCTCGGCTCCCGCGCCGCAGGCGCCTGCGGGGGCGGATAGCCCGGCCAGCCATACGGCGGCATACAATAATATGGATATTGCGCCGGATCTGTGCCAGCCTGCGGCATCGGAGGCATCTGCGGGGGCATGGCCATCATGGGCGGCATGCCCGGGGCCTGCTGCGGCAGGCCAGCCGTCGCCGGCCCCATTGCGGGAGCGGCAGGCTGCGGCGCGGGCGCTGCT
>CAJUGU010000106.1 GCA_910586105.1 uncultured Eubacteriales bacterium
CGTCTCTCTTTCAATGGCTGCCTTTTTCTGGGATTTTTATGAAATTGCCGTGGCCCTCTGGAAAAAGCTCTCGACAGGGGGCGGGGGATTTGTTATAATATTAGGGGGATTGCTGCGCGCTTGTGCGGTGCAGCGCGATTACCGATAGAAAGGGTTGTTGACCTGTGGCCAACATTGACCGTATCAATTATTTGGCGAAAAAAGCTAAGACCGAAGGGCTTACGCCCGATGAAAAATCTGAACAACAACGTCTCCGCGAAGAGTATATCGCTGGCTTCCGCCAGAGCCTGCAAAGCCAGCTCGATCACACCCTCATCCTTCGCCCCGATGGCTCCACCCATAGGCTCAAACGGAAAGAAGGCCCCAAATGAATCGCTTCCTTCTGCCCGATTTCGTCCGCCAGACCATCGACCGTTTAGAAGCCGCCGGTCACTCCGCTTACCTGGTAGGCGGCTGCGTCCGCGATTCCCTCATGGGCCTCCGCCCCCACGACTTCGACCTCTGCACCTCCGCTACCCCCGACCAGATCAAAGCCGCCTTACCCGGGGAACGCTTCCTCGATATCGGCCTGCGCCATGGCACCGTCACCCTCCTCCCCTCCGACGGCGGCCCCATCGAGATCACAACCTACCGCGTCGAAGGCAGCTATTCCGACGCCCGCCACCCCGACGGCGTCCGTTTTGTTCAGGATATCCGCTTCGATCTCTCCCGGCGGGATTTTACCGTCAACGCTATGGCATATTCCCCCAGCCGCGGCCTGGTCGATCCCTTCGGCGGACGGCGCGACCTCAAGGCGAAATTGCTGCGCTGCGTCGGCGTGCCAGCCAAACGGTTCGATGAAGATGCCTTGCGGATCCTGCGCGGGCTTAGGCTCGCCGCTGCGACCGGGTTCTCCGTAGAAGCCGATACCGCCGCCGCAATGCGGCATAAGTCCCATACGCTTTCCCATCTGTCGCCCGAACGCGTGTTCAGCGAACTGAACCGCCTGCTGCTCGCCCGCTACGCGGGCCGCGTGCTGCGCCGCTTCCGCGATGTGCTCGCAATCGTTTTGCCCGAGCTTGACCCCATGATCGGGTTCCATCAACATAATTATCACCACCTTTACGACGTGTTTGAACATACCGTGCGCGTCGTCGAAGCCGTCCCCCCAACGCCCGCCCTGCGCTGGGCCGCATTGTTTCACGACGCCGGTAAGCCCGACACCTTTTCCATGGACGAAAACGGCGTAGGCCATTTCTATGGGCACCCCAAAGCCTCCGAGGCGCTCGCCGTCGAACGCCTGCGCGAGCTGTCCGCCCCCAGCGAGCTTCAGCGCAGCGTCGCGTTCCTCGTGCAGCATCACGACGTGCCCTTCGGGGAAGAAGAACGGCAGGTGCGCCGCCGTCTCTCCAACTGGGGCGAACGCCGCTGCCGGCAGCTCCTGATGCTCAAAAAAGGCGACTGCATCGGTCAGGGTACCCACCCCGATTACCTGCGCTGGTATCAGGATACCGAACGCCAAATGATCCATATCTTAGCCGCCCAGCAGCCGCTGACCGTCCGCGACCTCTGCCTGAACGGCTATGACCTCCAGTTCCTCGGCCTGTCCGACGCCGAGATCGGACGCATGCAGCGCTGGCTGCTGGCCCTCGTTCTGGAAGACCCCGGCCTCAACCGCGTAGACGCCCTGCGCGACCTCGTGATCGAACGAATGGAAGGAGCAGACGCATGAAACAGGAATTTTTAGACATCTTCGGGGAGTTCGTCCACCGCCCCGGCTCCGCCAAACTGCTGGAATGGATGGAGACCACCGACTTCTTCACCGCCCCCGCTTCCACCCGCTTCCACGCCGCCTACGAGGGCGGCCTGCTTGAGCATTCGCTGAACGTGTACCGCGTCTTCCGCAAAAAACACTTTGAAGAAGGCGTTGACGATCCGGAATCGGTCGCGATCGTCACCCTGCTGCACGACCTGTGCAAGGCCGGGTTTTACACCATCGAAATGCGCAACCGCAAAAATGAGCAGGGCCAATGGGAAAAAGTCCCCGTGTATGCGATCGACGACCGCTTCCCCTACGGCCACGGTGAAAAATCCGTCTTTTTGATCGAGCGCTTCATGCGCCTGAAAAACGACGAAGCCGTCGCCATCCGCTGGCATATGGGCGGCTTCGACGAAGCCGTGCAGGGCGGCTCCTACGCGCTCGCGAACGCGTTCGGGCGGTATCCGCTCGCCGTCAAGCTGCACCTGTCCGACCTCGAAGCCAGCTATCTTTGCGAGACCCGAGATAAGGAGGGTTCCAAATGAAAATACAAACCTTTTCCCTTGAGACCGGCCGCGAGGGCTACTACAACATCACGTCCACCGTCCGCCGCGCGATCGCCGATTCAGGCGTGCAAAGCGGCGTCTGCGTCGTATTCTGCCCCCATACAACCGGCGCGATCACCATCAACGAAAACGCCGACCCCGACGTGCAGCACGACCTGATCCTTGGCTTCGACGAGGCGTTCCCGACCCGCCGCGCCTTCCGCCATATGGAAGGCAATTCGGACGCCCACCTCAAATGCTCGACCGTCGGCGCAAGCGAGATCATTTTGATCGAGGACGGCAAGCCGCTGCTTGGCACCTGGCAGGGTGTGTACTTCTGCGAGTTCGACGGCCCGCGCACCCGGAAATATCACGTGAAAGTTATGGCAGATCCCGGCTGATCGGTCGAAAAGCCATACCGGATGGGAAACTGCGCCGGACGGAAAGCCGTTCCCAACAGGGAGCGCCGCCGGTTCCGGCCCGCCATAAAATCAACGCACAGAGAAAAGCCGGGTGGATACCCGGCTTTTCAGGAGGAATTTCGCACGCTACGTATCCCGTAGGGCGTGGGCATGCCCCCAACCATCACGCGGTTGGAGGCACGCCCCGGCCTTATGGAATCCGTTCCCGTTTGGACAGCAAAGAGGGGAGGCGCGCCAATGCTGACCGCCGTCAAAGCTGCGGCCCTGTGGCTGTACCAGCTCATACACCCGCGGCGGTGCGTACTCTGCCGCAAACTGCTCCCGCCAGGCTCGGCCGCGATGCTTTGCGCCGCCTGCGCCCCGCAGTTCCGGAAGCGATACCGCTGCGTCAGCCCGCCGGTCGTGGAAGGCGCGGACGGGACGGACGCCCCGCTGCTCTATACCGGTAGGGTCGCCGCCGCGCTGCGCCGTTATAAATTCTACCGGGAGACCTCGCTGCGCCGCTGGTTTTCGGCCCAATGCGCCGCCTGCCTTGCCGCGCGCCTGCCCGAATGGGAGCCGGACATGCTCACCTACGTGCCCCTCGGCGCAAGGCGCTGGTGGTCGCGCGGTTTTAACCAAAACAAACCGATCGCCTATGCCGTAGGCAGGGCGTTGGGCCTGCCCGTCCGGGCGACGCTGGGCAAACATCCTTCCCCAGGGAGGCAGTCGGGGCGGAATGCC
Organism: uncultured Eubacteriales bacterium; assembly: GCA_910586105.1. Classification (GTDB taxonomy): domain Bacteria; phylum Bacillota; class Clostridia; order Oscillospirales; family Butyricicoccaceae; genus QXXE01. Next base: position 3,429 of record CAJUGU010000106.1, read on the forward strand.
GCCGAACGCCAGCGCGCCGCAAGGCAGGTCTTTTTTGCGCTGCCACAGGCCGCTGTACGCGGAAAGTCGGTCGTCCTCCTCGACGACGTTGTCACGACCGGCGCGACCGCCGCCGACGCCGTCCGGGCGCTGCGGAAAGCCGGGGCGTCCCGGGTCTGGGTGCTCGCCGTGTCCTGCACCCCGGAAAGCCCTGCCGGATCCCGAAAGGAGGGGACGCCATGAAGACCTGCGCCTTCCGGCCATTGGCCGCCGCGCTATGCATCGCGTTTGCAGCCGCCCTGTTCGGCCTGATTGGCTTCGGTCTGGTTTGTCTGCTGGCGCAGCCTGGGCGGCTCCCTGAGACCGAACATCAGACCTTTTTCCTTGGCGCGTGCATGCTCGCCTTCGCAGGCGTCTGCCTGATCCGACGTTGCCTGCTCCTCGTCAGATACCGCGTCGAATACGACGATTTCAGCCTGCGCTTCCACTTCCCCGACGGCGCGGAGCGCGTGTTCAGCTGGCATGAACTGCCGCAGAAAACGGCGGCGGCCAAAGTGCGCGCAGGCTGGCGGCTGACCTTCGCCGACGACGGGCGGACGTATCCGCTGCACCGCTGCGCGCATGGTTTCCGTGATCTGACCGGCAGGCTGCGTGAAAGCGGGGTGCTGCCATGAAACGCTGCGCGCTGAACCCCTTCCTGTGCTTCGCCCTGTCCCTGCTCCCGTTTTCCGCCGCCGTCGCTGCGGCGTTCGCCGCGCAGGAGCTGGCAAGGAGCGGGGCTTCTCCCGCCGCTTATCGGGCGGCGGTGCTGGCCGTGCTCGTGCTCCTGCTTTCGGCAGCATCCTCCACAAGGGGACGGGTGGACAGCCTGCGGCAATGGCTCGAATACGACGGCCAACGGGTCGTTTTCCATTTTTCGGTGTACGACACCCGCGCCGTGGGCTGGGACGAGATCGCGGGCCCGGACGGCAGGCGCTGGAATGGGGCGGGCCGGGTCGTATTCCGGCAAAGCCTGCTGGGGGTCCGCGCCGCGTTTTCCGACGACGGCAAACGGATGACCGTTTTCCGGGCGGCGTCCGGTTATCGCGCGTTCGTCCGCGCGCTGCGCGAAAGAGGGGCGCTCTTATGATCGGATGCATCCGGCAGCGCGGGACGCTGCCCTGGGCGCTGGCTTCGGGGATCGGCGGCGCGGCGCTCGGGATCGCCTTCCTGCTTGCGCTGGCCTGGTTGATCGCCAAGCTGGGAGATCTGCGCCGGTGGATCGCCCTTTCCCCCGCCCAGCGGGAAACCGAACGTATGCTCCGGCTCGACCGGTTTTATCCGGTGTGCGGACGCGCCCGCGCGGCTTACCTGATCCTCTGCTTTGAGGAAGCGCTGCGGACTTCCGGACTGCCGCTCGATCCATGGGATCGGGTGCGCCGCGAGCTTTGGAGCGTCACCGAGCGCTCCGCCGCGGAATGGCTTGCACGGATCGGCGACCTGCTGCCGGAAACCGTCTTGCAGGCCGCGTCCTTGGAAGGGCTGCTTGCCGAACGGGCCGGAGACCCATTCCCAGGATATGCCTACAGCAAGGCGGAATATGAAGCGCTGCGCGCGCTCTACCGGCAGGCCGGGGACGCGCTGGAGCCGCTCGCGTTTTTGATGGAACGCATTTTTGATGCGGTCGAATCCGACAGCGACGAGACCGGCGCGGTGCATCCGCTTGAAGCAGTCGGCACGATCCGGCAGGCGGAGGCGTTTTTAGACGGCCTCGGCGTCCCGCTGCCGCAGGATGAGGCGGCGGTCGCCTTCCTGCTGCGGAAACGGGAGCCGTACTTTGGCAAGCCCTTCCCGCCGCTTTATCCGCGCGCCCGCTGACCCCCAAGCCCGCGAAAAAGCCCGGTCGCCCGGGCTTTTTTTCGTCAGCCGATGAAGAACTGAGCCCAGTATGCGGTACCGTTGATCACGGTGTACCCTACGCCGATCTGCGAGAACTGGCTGCCCAGAATATTCGCACGGTGCCCGGAGGAGTTCATCCACGCGGTGACGACCTCCTGCGGGGTGCGCTGGCCGTAGGCGATGTTTTCACCCGCGCTGCGGTAGGCGACCCCCGCTTCTTTCAGCGCGGTGAAACAGGATGTACCATTCGGACGGGTGTGCGAAAAGCTGCGCGCCTGCTCGGCTGCGCGGGTCTGCGCCGCCTGGCTCGCCTTCGCATGGACCGTCAGCGCGGAAAGCCCATATTTGGCGCGTTCCACGTTGACCAGCCGCACGACCTCCTGCGCGTAAGCGGAAAGCGAACTGTCCGTCGTCGGCGGGGTCGTCGGCGTGTCCGGTTCGGTCGGGGTCGAGGGCGTCGGCGGGGTCGAAGGCGTCGTGGGTTTCGAGGGCGTCGAAGGCTTCGAGGGGCTGTTCGGGATCGACGGCAGGCCGGGGATCTGCGACCAGTCAAAGCTGCCGAAACGGTCGTTCAGCTCGGCCAGCAGGTCCTTGAGGGAGCCGCCGGAGATCGCCTTTCCGCTCAGCGCGGCGGTCAATTCCTGCGCCGCCTGCGAACAATTCCCGTTGTTTACCGCGCCTGCGTTCACGCTCAGCAGCATGGACGCCGCGAGCCCCAGAATGATCTTCTTTTTCATGCGTTAGCACTCTCCTTTTGAAAAAATAGCAGCAAAGCGCAGCAAGTGGCTGCGAAGGCAGCCGCTGCAAAATGGCGCATGGTTTTACTGCCTATCCAAATCATACATGGATGCCCGGCCAAAAACAATGGAAACTCCGACCGCAGACGCCAGCTTTTGACAAAAATCGTGCGGAATCGGCAATTTCCGGCAGGATTGGAAACTTGTTTTATGGAAATCCGGGGAACTCCAGCCAAACGGCGCGGGTCGCCGTTTTCCGCGCGGCAGTCGGGGACGGGGAACGCTATCGTCTGCTATGGGAGGGCGGGGACAGGGAAACGTCCCGCAGGACGGGGAAGGGGTGCACGGGACGGAGACGGCTACATGGAACTGGAAACGGTTACACGGGATGGCAGGACGATGCATAAGGCGGCAAAATGCGGATGGCCAGACCGCGCCGCCTGGCCATCCGCATATCTCGAACGGGTATCCCATTACCGCTCAGCCGAGCATGACATCCAGCAGCATCATAACCGCGAATCCGCTGATAATGCCCATCGTCGCAAAATAGGGCTGCTTTTCCTGCTCGCGCTGGCATTCCGGGATCAATTCGTGCACCGCGACCAGGATCATTGCACCCGCCGCGAACGATAACGCAAACGGCAGGATCGCTTCGACATAAACGACCAGCCACGCCCCGAGCACACCCGCGATCGGTTCCACGATGCCCGACGCCTGCCCAAGCAGGAAACTGCGGCGGCGCGTGCAGCCTTCCCGGCGCAGCGGCAGAGAGACCGCCGCCCCTTCGGGAAAGTTTTGCAGCCCAATGCCGATCGCAATGGTAATCGCCCCCATCAGGGATTCCGTACTGGTGATGCCGTTTTTCATCGCGCCGAACGCCACGCCAACCGCTAACCCTTCCGGAATATTGTGCAGCGTGATCGAAAGCACCAGCATAATGATGCGGCTCAGGCGTTCGTTTGGCTGTCCCTGCGCGCTGTCCGCCTGCCCGCGTGCGAGCCGCACCGCCTTGTCAGACAGCCACATGAACCCCGCGCCCGCCAGGAACCCGACCGTCGCAACTATGTAAGCCGGAAGCCCCGCGGCGGCTTCGGCGCGCTCGATCGCCGGCTGCAGCAAGGACCAGAAGCTGGCCGCGATCATGACCCCCGACGCAAAACCCAGCATCAGATTGAGCGCTTTCGGCGCAGGGGTCTTGAAGAAGACCACCGTCGCAGCGCCCAACGCGGTCATGAGCCACGTCCCCAGCGTCGCGATCAGCGCCATTTCAATGATATTCATGATATCACACCTCCCTGATTAACAGTATATCCCGCGCCGCCGGGATTGGTGCTTGACCAAGGAGCGCCTTCCGATGGAGACGGTACCGGATGCGATCAAGGCGCGGATTTTAAATGGAACAAAAAATAGCCGTTCCCCAACAACGGAAAACGTGCTATAATCATAGCGTATGCCGGAGGAGAAAGGCGCGCGGCGTCCTGCCCGCGCCTTCGGGAATATCCGGTATTCCGGCGTTTCAAAAAACGACAGCGGGGCGGGGGAAGGTTCCATATGAATCAGGATTTGACACAGGGCCGTATCACGCGGACCATGCTGCTGTTTGCATTGCCCATGATCGCGGGCAACCTGCTGCAGCAGACCTACAACGTGGCCGATACGTTGATCGTCGGCCAGTTTTTAGGCGCGGACGCGTTGGCGGCGGTCGGGTCGGCGTATACGCTGATGACCTTCCTGACCTCGGTCCTGTTGGGGTTATGCATGGGCAGCGGCGTGCTGTTTTCCATCTGCCAGGGGCAGGGGGATGCCGGCCGGCTGCGCGCCTGCACCGCGACCTCCTTCCTTCTGATCGGAAGCGCGGCGGCGGTGCTCAACCTCACCGTATTCCTTGCGCTCGACCCCATCCTGCGCTTCCTGAACGCGCCTGCGTCGGTCTACCCGCTGATGCGGGAATACCTTTGGATCGTATTTTGGGGGATCGGAGCCGCCTTCCTTTCCAATTTCTGCGCGTCGCTGCTGCGTGCGGTCGGGAATTCCACTGCGCCGCTGTTGTTTTTAGCCGTTTCCGCCGTGGGGAATATCCTGCTCGACCTGCTGTTCGTGCTCGTGTTCCGGCAGGGCGTGCGGGGCGCGGCGCTTGCGACGGCATTGTCGCAATGGGTATCCGGCGTCGGGCTGCTGCTGTATACGCTGCGGCGTTCCCCCGAGCTGCGCCCTTCCCGGCAGGATTTCCGCTGGAACCCCGGAGACGTGCGGGAGATCGTGCGGCTGTCGTCGCTCACCTGCCTTCAGCAATCGGTGATGAACTTCGGTATTTTGCTGGTGCAGGGACGGGTGAACAGCTTCGGTCCCGCCGTAATGGCGGCGTTCGCGGCGGCGGTGAAGATCGATTCCTTCGCCTATATGCCCGTTCAGGATTTCGGGAACGCGTTTTCAACCTTCATCGCACAGAATTTCGGCGCACGGAAACAGGATCGCATCCGGCAGGGGATCCGCAGCGCGGCCTGCTGCTCGCTGGCGTTCTGCGCCGCAATCAGCGCGGGCGTGTTCGTGTTCGCTCGGCCGCTCATGCGGCTGTTCGTCCGCGCGGAGGAAACGGAGATCCTGGCAATCGGTGTCGGGTATTTGCGCATCGAAGGCTCGTTTTATGCCGCGATCGGCGGATTGTTCCTGCTGTACGGGCTTTACCGCGCGGTCAGCAGGCCCGGGATGTCGGTGGTGCTGACCGTTATTTCGCTGGGTACGCGGGTCGTGCTGGCGTATGCGCTGTCGGCGATCCCCGCCGTCGGGGTGACGGGGATCTGGGTATCCGTCCCGATCGGCTGGGCGCTGGCGGATGCGGTCGGCGTGCTGTATTATCGGAAGCACCGGCAGCGGCTGCTTGGCACGACGGAGCCGTGACGGAAGGAGCTATTTCCGAGCAGCGCCGTCTCACAGCGAAGTCGGATGAAAAAACGCTCTGCTGACAGGTCTGTATTCCCAAGCCCAAAGCGGCGTCTGGACGGCATCTGACGCGGCCATGCTGCGCCGTCTGCCGTCCATCCATCACTTTAGCTTATGAATACAGGTTCTAAGTCGGAGGGAGGGCTTGTAAAGCCGCTTCGATGAAAAACGACGCAGCGTTTGCGGGTGACGGCTTCGCCGAGAGACAGCGCTGCCGGGCCGCGTTCCGCCGGCAACTCCCGCAGTCAGCCTTGCGGCTGCCAGCCCCCTCGGCTTGTCAAAGCGGGATTCCATAGGCGCTCCGCGCTTTCTGATGGCGCGGAGCGCCTTCCACATGGAGCATCCCCTGTGCGGAGCGTCGGGTATGCCGGATGTTATTCGGCGATTGAATTTTTGAACAACACCCACGTGCTGATGAAATAACAGACCAACAGGATCGTGAGGATCCCTGCCGTTGCGCCGATTTGCAGCATTAAAGCGTCCGGCCCGATATACGCCGAGATTTCCACCGATACCGTTTGCATAAAATAACCGACTATCACCGCCGCGGCGGCTGTCGCGACCACGATCGGAAGTCCGAACCAGACCCCCAGCTGCTTCCATATGAGCTTGTGGATGCGTGCTTCCTCCACGCCCAATTTCCGCAATACGGAGAACCGGTATTGGTATTGTCCCGCGTCTAAAAGCTGCTGCAGCGATAAGATCGTCAGGCAAATGACCATGAGCACAATTGCGGCGTACAGCATCGAAGCCTGTAGGACGAAATTCCCGGCCTTGGTGCTGTTGACTTGCAGGGTACGCAAACGGATTGAAAAGGAAACGCCCGTTTCGGACTGCTCCGGATAGGCTGCGGCAAAGCATCGTTCCAGTTCCAACGCTTTTGAATAGGAAAGCGTTTCTGCGGTTTTGATATAACGGTTTTGCATGACCGGCAGCAATTTTTCGCAGACGTTATCCGGTAATATATAAAGTACATCCGTATAAGAATTGTAGACCGTTTGCCCGATCGGTTCCGTATAAGAAGCGGATTCGGCCAGGGTCAGCGTCCCGGCGTCTGTAGCCAGGGCGTGGCGCCCGGCAAGGAAGGCGTCCCGTTCTTCGGCAGTCGCGGTGGACTGCCATTGCGTCGTGAATTCGCCGTCCGATAACGATATGGGTTCAAACCCTAACATTTCGCGGATCCGGTTATAATCGCGCAGCGCGATCGCCACGACCGGGAAATCATATTTGAACCGGTTGTGAAAAGACGACCTTTCGGGTAGATATAAAGGAAAAGCGCAGTCGTAGGCGGTTTCGATTTCGTGCGCCGCAAGGAATTCCGTGACGGCCGGATAGTCCGTATGCGGCAAATCTTTTTCTTCATATACGTTGTTGTACCGGGAAAAAATTTGCACGTCGTACATCGACCGGGCATCCAGGTATCCGGAGGCCCAGTTCACCAAAACCGGCGCGGTCATGAACAGGACGATCGCCAGCGTGAAGGTCATGCAGATCAGCGTCATGGTTTGAGCGGTCGTATTCAATCGGGAAATGATTTGCCCGAAAAAGAACAGGTTTTCGTTGCGGTAGCGATGTTCCGGGGAACGTTCCTTCCATGCGGCTATGAAATTTCCGGCCAAACAGATCAGCGCACAGATGGAGAATAGCAGATCGGCCAAAACGAATACCAGATATTGCCGGATCGTCCCGGAACCCCATGGGATCCAGTATTTGCGGGTGAGCGCGGGCACGTTTGCGGCGGCGAAAGCATTCAGGAGGGAAAATCCAAACAAGGCGGGGAGCAGCGTATGCGCGCCGGTTTTGCGCCTTCCGATCAGCCACAGGGCGGAGCACAGCAGGGTCAGGGCGGGAAAGCCGAGGTTCCCATAAATCAGCAGTTTGACGGGCAGGGGCAAACGGGGGTCATAATAAAACCGTGCTTTGCCGATCCCGGAAAGAAACGCCCAAAACGTGCAGATTTCAAACAGAATGATAACGACCGCGATCCATCGGCTTTTGGGGAGCGCCGGTTCGTTTTTCCGGTCGGCGGCAAGCATATCGACGATTTTGGTTTTTCGGATCGTCCGGACGTTCCCGACGCCGACGGCAAGGAAACTGAAAACAAAGAAGCCAGCCGTCCACAGGACGGTGTCCGGAAACAGGGTGCAGGACAATCGATAATGCGCCCCGTAGGAGGTCAAAAGCATTGCTGTAATGAATTGCGAACAAACGACGCCGAACGCGATCCCGCAAACGATCGAAATGCCGCACATGATAAAGGTTTCGGCGAAAAACAGCCGTGCAAGGGTCGTTTGCTCCATGCCCATGACGGCCTGCACGGCAAATTCCTTTTGCCTGCGCCGCAGCATATACTGGTTGACGAACCGGATCAGAAACAGCAGGCATAAGGTGATCAGGCAGATCGCAAGCTTCATGCCGCCGCCCAGCAGCGTAACGTCGTAGGCGCTGCCGATGTCCGGCTGATAATATCGGCTGGAAATGGACAGGAACGAATAAAACAGGGCGACGCATATCGTCATGGTTACCAGATAGATCAGGTAATCCTTCGCGGAGCGCTTCGCGTTTTGAAAGATCTGTTTTGCATACATCGTAACATCCCCCTTTTAACATCCCCGTGCCGGGCCGCCGCCCATCGCGGTGAGGACGTCCAGCAGCTTTTCAAAAAAAGCTTTGCGGGAATCCCCGCCTTTCCGAAGCTCGGTAAAGACCGCGCCGTCGCGCAGGAACAGGATCCGGTTGGCATAGCTGGCGGAAAAGGCGTCGTGGGTTACCATCAGGATTGTGGCCTCAAACTGTTCGTTGATGCTCCGAAGGGTGTTCAGCAGCATTTGTGCGGAATGGCTGTCGAGCGCCCCGGTCGGCTCGTCGGCAAGAATCAGCTTGGGATGATTGACAAGAGCCCGGGCACAGGCGCAGCGCTGCTTTTGACCGCCGGATACTTCATAAGGGTATTGATTTAAAATATCCGTGATATTAAGAGTACCCGCGATCGCGGCGACCCGGCCTTCGACCTCTGCCGCAGGCGTTTGGTTGATCGCCAAGGCCAGCGCGATGTTTTCGGAAATGGTCAGCGTGTCAAGCAGGTTGAAATCCTGAAAGATGAAGCCGAGGTTTTCCCGGCGGAACCGGGCCAGATCCTTTTCTTTCAATTCGGTCACGCTGACCCCATCCAAACCGATCTTTCCGGCGCTGACGGTATCGATCGTTGCGATGCAGTTCAGCAGCGTCGTTTTACCGGAACCGGACGCGCCCATAATGCCAACGAATTCGCCTTCCTGGACGGAAAAACTGATATCCCGGATCGCTTTCGTGATGTTCCCGCGATCCCCGTAATATTTCTGGATGTGTTCCAGCTTTAAAATTTCATGCATAGGGGTTCACCTCCATTTCCGATTATAAAGGATCGCGAAGGCAGTTTGTATCGCGTTTCCTTACGAAGCCCTTACAAAACTGTAAGAAATGCAGGGCCGGTCAGCCCTGCATCGGATGTATAAAGTCGTTGACATGGAAGGAAAGGCGGAGCGTCGCGCCCTGCCCTTCGACGGAATCGGCGCGCAGCCCAATGCCGAGCTTGTCGCAAAGCCGTTTGCACAGGTACAGGCCGATACCCGTCGCATTTTGGGCGGCGTTCCGCCCGTTTTGGCCGGTGAAGCCTTTTTCAAAAATCCGCGGCAGATCGCTGGCGGCAATGCCGATGCCGTTATCCTGCACGCATAAAACGGTTTCGCTGCCCTGCCGCTCGGTATAAAACCGGATCGTGGGCTGTTCGGAGCGGTATTTGACCGCGTTGGCGATGAGCTGGCTGAGGATGAAGCAGATCCATTTCCCGTCGGAATAAACGACGGCGGACGTGTCTTGCAGTTCGATGCGGACGCCGTTTTGCAGCAGCAAATATTTGTTTTCCGCAATCGCCTGATGGATCGCGTCGGACACCTCCAGCTCCTGCACGAAATGATCCTTTTCGGTATGCTCGCTCCGGGCATAATACAACGCCTGCTCGGTGAACCGGTCGGTTTTTTCCAGTTCGACCAGCAGCGCCGTCGTCAGCTCGGAGCGGTTGTTCTCACAAAGGAGCTTCATGGCGGTGATCGGCGTTTTGATCTCATGCACCCATTGTTCGATCTGGTCCTTGTATTCCAGGTGTTCCCGGCGGATCGATTCGATCTCCTCCAGCATCGAACGGCCCGCCAGCTTCAGGATCCGGTAATACACCCAATCGTCGGCGCGTTCGGGCGGCTGCATGACTTCGTGGATCAGATAGCGTTCTTCGAGCCGTTCGGCGAGCGTCAGAAGACGGTCGAGCGTCGCTTTCCGGCGGCGGTAGGCAAACCAGGAGCAGGCCGCGAAAACAACCAGCCAAACGGCTGACAGGAGAAGGACGCAGTCATAGGTGTTCCCGTTCGCCCACAGGAACAGCGCGAACGCGGACATGCAAACCAGATGCAGAGCAAGGCGGGGGAGCTGTTGCAGCCAATAGGTCTTGCCGTTCATAGCGTGTACCCCTGCCGGTGTTTGGTGCGGATAAAATCGGTCAGGCCGATCGCCGTCAATTTTTCCCGGATACGGTTGACGTTGACGCTCAAAGCGTTGTCGTCGATGTAAACCTGTTGATCCCATAGGGATTCGATGAGCTCGGCGCGGGCGCAGATCGTCCCCGCGTGCCGGAACAGGTGGCACAGGAGCTTGAGCTCGGTCTTGGTCAGGTCGGCGTACTGGCCGGCATATTCGATACGGCTGCTGTCCAGATGCAGCGCCGCGCCCCGCCAGGTCAGACTGGCCTGCGCTTCCGTTGGGCAGGCGCGTTTCAGCAGGGAGGCGATCTTTGCCAGCAGGATCGCGGTATGATAGGGCTTTGTAATAAAGGCGTCGCCGCCGAGCAGGATGCTGTTCAATTCGTCCAGATCAGATGTGCAGCTCGTCACAAAAACGATCGGGACGTTGGAAAAGGCGCGCAGTTGGGAACAGAGGGCAAAGCCGGTCGTTTGCGGCAGTTTGATGTCCAGTAAGATCAAATGCGGCTGAAAGGTTTTGACCGTTTGCACGATCGCGGCAGAGGTAAAATCGGTAGCCGCTGCCGCGTCGTAAGCATTCCCTTGCAGGAGCGTCAGGAGCTCGGCGCGGATGGTGGGATCGTCTTCGATCACAAAGATTTTCGGTTTCATTGCAGCACCTCCCGGTAAGACTATTATACCATAGCGGCAGGCGTAAAACCAACCCTTTGCACCGCATTTTCACGGCAGTTTCATAAAAATCCCAGAAAAAGGCAGCCATTGAAAGAGAGCCGTG
>CAJUGU010000107.1:0-6158 GCA_910586105.1 uncultured Eubacteriales bacterium
GAGCCGGGGCCCTGCCCCGGATCCCGGTCCTGCGCGGACAGCGCCAGAGGGACTTATCCCTCTGGACTCCCTTCTCCGCCTGCGGGCGGGACGGGGGACGGGTGCGTCCGTCATCTGCGTATCCGTGCGGCTTCGCCCCGCCAAACGGACGGCGGGACGAAGCCGCCAAGCCCGGTAACCTTTTGAGGATCTGGGCCATATCATTTTGTAAGGAGGATCTCACATGTATTGCATCCGCAATGTAACCGACGACCTTTACTGGGTGGGCGCAAACGATCACCGCCTCCACCTCTTTGAAAATATCCATCCCATTTCCCGCGGCGTTTCCTATAACGCTTACCTCCTGCTCGACCAGAAAACCGTCCTGTTCGATACCGTCGACTGGTCGGCCTGCCGCCAGTTGCTGGAAAATCTGCATCACCTGCTCGACGGGAAACCGCTCGATTATCTCCTCATCAACCACATGGAACCCGATCACGGCGCGTCCATTGAGGAGATCCTGCTCCGCTGGCCTAATGTGAAGATCATTTCCACCGAAAAGGCGTTCATGCTCATGCGCCAGTTTGGCTTTAACATTGACGGCCACGAGCTGATCACCGTCAAGGAAGGCGATACCTTCTCCTTCGGTACGCATACCGTTACCTTCGTTGCCGCGCCCATGGTCCATTGGCCCGAAGCAATGGTCACGTTCGACTTGACCAACGGCGTGCTGTTCTCTGCGGACGCGTTCGGCTCCTTCGGCGCGCTCGACGGCAAGCTCTTCGCCGACGAGGTCAATTTCGACCGCGACTGGATCGACGACGCCCGCCGTTATCTGACCAACATCGTCGGGAAATATGGCCCCCACGTGCAGCTCCTGCTCAAGAAGGCGTCCGGCATCCTGGACAAGATCAAATTCATTTGCCCGCTGCACGGCCCCGTCTGGCGTGAAAACCTGGGGTATTTCATCGATAAGTACGACAAGTGGAGCCGTTATGAGCCCGAAGAAGAAGGCGTCCTGATCGCTTACGCCTCCATGTACGGCAACACCGAAGCCGCCGCACAGGCGCTGGCTTCCAAGCTCTGCGAGAAGGGCATGACCAACGTCTGGGTCTATGACGTGTCCAATACCCACGTGTCGCAGTTGGTTTCCGAGTCCTTCCGGCTCAGCCATATCGTCCTGGCTTCCGTCACTTACAATCTCGGCATTTATCCGGTAATGCACAATTATTTGATGGATATGAAGGCGCTCAACCTGCAAAACCGTACCTTCGCGATCATTGAAAATGGTTCGTGGGCGGTCAAGTCGGGCGACCTGATGCAAAAATTCATCGAAAACGAGATGAAGAATATGACCGTGCTTGGCGACCGCCTTTCCATGGCGTCTGCCCTGCATGACGATAAAGCCGTCGAACTCGACGCCCTCGCGGACGCGATCCTTGAATCTATGAAAAAATAACCGCCGGTTTCCGGGTGCGGAGCGTTTCGCTCTGCACCCGGTTTTCGATTCGTTCGCAAATGCGGGATGGAGCGCCAGGATATCTTTGCCCACAGAAGCCCGTGAACTTCCATAATCTTCGCCAGCCGCGCCAAGCCGCCCAGTCATGTTCTTTCCCGGCAAAGCACAGGCGCTTACGGCCTGTCAGCCGTCCGTTTGCCAGGGTATTCCTTCAGCGCCTCCTGCAAGACTGCGGAAAAGTTCACGTTTGCGTTCTCTGTTTCATAGTTCAGCAACGCCGGGATCGTCAATGCTTTCTTATTCCGGCCAAAAGCCGCTGGTCAATCAGGCATTCCAAAGTCGGGTTGCGGCCGCGCGCTCCGTTTTACTTCATCAGAGTGACCATTTTTGTTGGATCCCATCCGCAGGACAGTCGCCCACTTTTATTGAAACACGTGCGTTTTACGACAGTTTTTTCGCCGTGACCAGAAAAGCCGAATTGCTTATCTGCCTGTAATCGATCTGCACATACCGTGCAGCGTCCAGAAAAGAAACGATTTCCCGTTGCGAATAGATCCTTACGTCGCCGCCGTTGCTGTACGGCAGGAAAAAATTCATGATCTGGCGCACCGGAAAGGGCTTCCAATAATCACTGATCAATAAGGCTCCGCCTTCCTTTAATACCCGCCAGAATTCAGAAATTGCTTTTTGGGGATGCGGATAATGATGAAAGGAGTCGTTGCATATGACCAAATCAAAGGAATCCGCGTCAAACGGAAGCGCTTCCGAATCCCCTAACACCAATCCCACAGTTTCATCCAATTTTCCTTTTGCGACGTCCAGCATTTTCTCCGAGAGGTCGACGCCTGTAAAATGGGCGTCGGTATGCTCGGCAGCGAGCTGCTTTAGGAGTTCGCCCGTCCCGCAGCCTACGTCTAACAGATTGGAAAAGCGGAGTTCCTGGATCCGGTTTAAAACCGGCGCGTATTGCCGCCTTGCATGGCTTCCATTCCTGTCCCGGTCATAGGTGGAGGCCTGGCGGTCAAACGCCTGTTTGGACGCCAATTTGCTGTCGTTCATGTGAAATCCCTCCATGTTGATTGTTTCAGATCCCGTTCTTCATTTTTGCGGCGTCCCCCGATCCCCTATATGAAACAAATGCATCCCCTCCGCAAGCTGCATAGGGGATGCATCCGGTTTCCAAACCATAAAAGCCTGCCGAAAGCCGCCGGTCCGGCAGTCATTCCAAAGCTGGGGCGCGGCCGCGCGCTCCGTTTTATTTCATCAGAGTGACCATGACCGCCTTCTGTGCATGCAGACGGTTTTCCGCTTCCTCGAACAGCTCGTCCGCGTGCGCCTCGAACACGTCCTCCGTGATCTCCTGCCCACGGTAGGCCGGCAGGCAGTGCTGCACCATTGCGCCTTCGTTCGCCAGCTTCATCAGCTCGGCGTTGACCTGATAGCCTGCAAACGCCTTGATGCGGGCTTCCTTTTCCGATTCCTGCCCCATTGACGCCCAGGTGTCCGTATACACCACGTCGGCGCCCTTGACCGCCTGCGCCGGGGAGTCGGTCAGCTCGAAATCCGGGTTGTCTTTCGCAAATTCCAGTACGATCGGATCGGGACGGTAGCCCTCCGGACAGGCGACCGAGATCTTCATGCCTGTTTTCAGGCAGCCGACGATCAGCGAATTGGTCATGTTGTTGCCGTCGCCGATGTATGCCAGCTTCAACCCCGCCAGCGTCGCGAAATGTTCGCGGATGGTCATCAGATCGGCCAGCACCTGGCACGGGTGGCAGAAATCGGTCAGCCCGTTAATGATCGGGATGCTGCCATATTTCGCGAGATCTTCGACCTCCTTCTGTTCATAGGTGCGGATCATGATGCCGTCCAGATACCGCGACAGCACGCGCGCCGTATCCTGCACCGGTTCGCCTCGCCCGATCTGCAAATCGCGCGAGGACAGGAACAGCGGCTGCCCGCCAAGCTGATAAATTCCGGTTTCAAAAGAAACCCGCGTGCGGGTCGACGACTTCTGGAAGATCAATCCGACCGACTTCCCTTCCAGATGCTTGTGGGGAATCTTGTTCTTGCGCTCATACTTGAGCTGATCGGCCAAATCCAGAATGCCGACAATCTCATCGCCGCTCAGATCGAGCAGCTTCAACAAATGCTTCATGCAAATACCTCCTTCATGATCTCGACCGCGGCGTTCATGTCCGCGTAGCCGATTGTCAGCGGCGGCAGCAGCCGGATTGCGTTCTGCCCCGCCGTCAATACCAAAACGCCCTTTTCGAGCAGCGCATTCACGAACCCTGCCCGTTTCTCAGGCTCGACCAGAATCGCAAGCATCAGGCCCATGCCCCGCACGCCCTGAATGTCGGGCGAACCGATACCCAGAATGCGGTCGCGCAGATAATTGCCCTTCTCGCAAACGGCGGTCAGGAACTTGGGGTTGTTCACCGCGTCCAGCACCGCGTTTGCCGCCGCGCACACCAACGGCGAACCGCCGAAGGTCGTCGCGTGGGTGCCCGGCACGAGTACATCGCAGCAGCTCGTATCCGCCAGCACCGCGCCGACCGGCACGCCGCCGCCGAGCCCCTTGGCCATCGTCACCACGTCCGGCTTGATGCCGTAATTCTGGAAGCAGAACAGCGCGCCGGTGCGCCCGATGCCTGTCTGCACCTCGTCGATGATGAGCAGCAGGTCGCGCTCCCGGCAGAGCGCTTCCACCGCCTTCACAAAGCCCCGGTCGAGCGGCAGCACGCCGCCCTCTCCCTGGATCAACTCCATCATGACCGCGCAGGTTGAAGCGTCCGCCTTTTCCTTCACGCTGTCAAGGTTATCGGCCTGCGCATAGTCAAAGCCCTCGGTGAAGGGGAAGAAAAAGTCGTGGAAACGCGCCTGCCCGGTCGCCTTCAGCGTTGTCACCGTCCGCCCGTGGAAGGAGTTGCGCAGCGTGACGATCTTATTGCGCCCCTCGCCGTATTTATCATAAGAATATTTGCGCGCCAGCTTGATCGCGCCCTCGTTCGCTTCCGCCCCTGAGTTTGCGAAAAACACCTTGCCCATGCCAGTGGCTGTGACCAGCTTTTTTGCCGCCTGCACCATCGGCGCGGTCGTGTACAGGTTGGAAACGTGGCACAACTTGTGCGCCTGTTCCGCGATCGCGTCCGCGACCCGCGGGTCGTTATAGCCCAGCGCATTCACGCCGATGCCGCTGGCAAGATCGATGTATTCTTTCCCTTCCACGTCCCACAGACGCGCGCCTTCGCCGCGGTCAAGCGCGATGGGGAACCGTGCATAGGTGTTCATTACATACTGTTGTTCTTCGGATTTCAATTCCTGATAAGTCATTCCGAATCCCTCGATTCCTTTCCAATCAAAAGCTCTGCCGCCGGTGCGGCAGTTTGTCCGGCGTTTTTAACGCCGCCGGACCCATTTCCCGAACAGGGTCTTTTTGTAGCAGCGCAGCTCTTCCCGCGCCTTCTCAAAATCGCCCGCTTTTTTCAGATATTCCACGCCTCTTGGGATGTCCTCCGGGACTCCCAGCCCGCGGGCATGGATATAGCCTCGCATATAATCGGCCTCCGCGTTCTTCCAGCCTACCTGATCAAGGAACGCAAGCGCCTTGCCGTAATCCTGCGGGGCGCCCCAGCCGTTAAAGCAGCATTGCGCCAGATAAAACACGCCCCAGGTGCTGCCCTGCTTGTCGTAGGCGGTGAACAAATGGCGGTATGCGCTGACATAGTCCTGCCGCACGCCGTCGCCTTGCAAATACGCCTTGCCCAGCAGGTTGTTCGCCCCGGTATGCAGGGGGTCGCGCGCCAGCTCCCGCTGGAAGCAGGCGACTCCACGGGCGGCGTCTTTCGCGGTACCCTCGCCGTTGAAATAACAGCGCCCTACGTCGTACCACGCCCCCGGATGTCCGCCGTCCGCAGCCGCCTGATACCAGCGGAGGGCGTCCGCCTTGCGGCCTTCTTTGGTCAGCTCGTCGGCGTAGACCGCCTGATGGAGCGGGTGCCCATACTCCGCGCTGATCCGCCAGAGGTCGCGCACCTTTTCGGGATGGGGCGCGATAATATCCTCGTCGCCCTTCTCATAATAGTGAGCGAGGTTGTTGGCGGCAAAATACATCCCGCCCCGGAGCGCCTTCCAAAACCAGTCCTCGCACTTTGAGATGTTTTCCTTCAAATATGCCTTAAAGGCTCCATGGCTGGGGAAGGAATCCCGATCCTTACCGTCGATGCGCAGGAAATCCCACCAAAAATAGACGTTGCCGACTACGTACTGGCTGAAGGCGTCGCCGCTCTCGGCCAGTTCGATCGCTTCCTCCAGCGCTTCCCGCAAACTGCCGAAACGCATTCGCCGTTCCAGCTCCGGGGTCAGTTCCCCGCTGCGCAGGGCGACCAGCACGCCGAGGGCGCTGCCCTGCTCGACCGCCCGGTGCATGAACCGGATCGCGCGGTCGTCGTCCTCCGGAAAGCCATGGCCAATCCATACATACTGCCGTCCGCAATAGCATCGCGCCAGGACGCAGGTCGCGTCCCCGTCCCCGGCGCTCGAGGCCTTTTCCAACAGAGCAAGCGCCGCCTGCCCCCGGCCGGTGCGCTCTTCATAATAAATATCCCGCAGCGCCTGCCGGACTTCACGACTCAATTCCGCCGCCATGTCTTGATCTCTCCTTACCAAATGATGATGCCCGGAGCCAAGGCATCCAGCTTTCCAGCCGGGAAAGATC
>CAJUGU010000107.1:6168-14244 GCA_910586105.1 uncultured Eubacteriales bacterium
CCGCCCCTTCGCCCCGCCGTCCTTATGGCGGGGCGAAGCTGCACGCAGAAACCTTGATGACCGTACCCGTCCCCGCCGCAGCGGAGGAAGGGAGTCCAGAGGGATGCATCCCTCTGGCGCCGTCCGCGCAGGACCGCCGTCCGCGCAGGACCACCCCCGCCATGTAGAGTGTAAACCTTAGCTGAACATCGTGCCGACGCCGACCTTCGACAGCAGTTCGATCAGGATCGAATGCTTTACCCGGCCGTCCTGTATGTTTGCACGCTCTACCCCGCGCCGGATCGCCTCAACACAGCAATCAACCTTCGGGATCATGCCCCCCGAAATCACGCCCTCCTTTACCAGAGCCGGTACCTCCGATACCTTTACCCGGTGCAGGATCGTCGATTCGTCCTTCGGGTCGCGCAGCAGCCCTCGCACGTCTGTCAGCAGGATCAGCTTCTTCGCCCGCAACGCGATCGCCAGCTTCGCTGCCGCTGTGTCCGCGTTAATATTATAACACGTGTCGTCGTCGATCCCCTGCGCCACCGTCGAAACGACCGGGATATATCCCTTGTCCAGTACGTCCACGACCGCCGTCGGGTCGACCTCCATGATCTCGCCGACATAGCCATAATCCGTGCCGTGCCGGTCGGTCAGACGTTTCGCCTGAAACAGACCGCCATCCATGCCGCCAAGCCCAATGCCGTGCCCGCCCGCCTTTTCCAGCAGGCCCACCAGATCCTTGTTGACCTTGCCGCAAAGGATCATCTGCACAATGTCCATCGTCTCCCGGTCAGTGTAACGCAGCCCGTTCACAAAGCGCGATTCCTTGCCGATCTTGCGCAGCATTTCCGAGATTTCCGGCCCGCCGCCGTGTACGACGACGACCTTCACTCCCACCAGCCGCAGCAGCACAATGTCGTGTATGACCGCGTCCTTGAGCTCTTCATTGATCATGGCGTTGCCGCCATACTTTACGACGACCGTCTGTCCGTTGTATTCCTGAAGATAAGGCAGCGCCTCGACGAGTACGCCAGCCTTTACCTCCGCATCCAAATCAAGCATGTTCTTTCTTCCTTCGTCCCAGGGCCCCCCGCTCAGGTGCGGTAATCCCCGTTGATCTTTACATAATCATAAGTCAGGTCGCAGCCCCAGGCAACGGCGCTGCCGCCCGCTTCGTTCACATCAATATAAATCGTGACCTCCGGCTCGAGCAGGATCTCCTTGGCCTTGCCTTCGTCAAAGTCGAGCGCGCGCCCCGCCTTGCAGACCGCGATCTCGCCCTTGCCCGACGAAAAATCGACGTCGACCTTCTCCGGGTCGAACTCCGCGCCTGAATAGCCCATCGCGCAGAGCACGCGCCCCCAGTTCGCGTCCGCCCCGAACATCGCCGCCTTGAGCAGGCTGGAAGAACAAACCGCCTTCGCCAACACGGTCGCCGTGTCGTCGTCCCGCGCGTTGCGCACGCAGCAGGTGATCAGCCGGCTCGCGCCCTCGCCGTCCGCCGCGATCTGCCGCGCAAGCGACATGCAGACCGTCGCCAACGCTTCCCGGAACGTCCGCCAGTCCTCACCCTTCTCCACGATCGCCGGGTTGCCCGCAAGCCCGTTCGCCAGCACCACGCACATATCGTTCGTGGACGTGTCGCCGTCGACCGATACGCAGTTGAAGCTCGTGCGCGTCACGTCTCGCAGCGTTTCCTGAATCAGCGCGGCGTCGATCGCACAGTCGGTCGTCACAAACGCAAGCATGGTGCCCATGTTCGGATGGATCATGCCCGAGCCCTTGCAGATGCCGCCGATCCGGCAGGCCTTGCCGCCCGCCGTGAACTCGCAGGCTTCCTCCTTCGGTTTGGTATCCGTGGTCATGATCGCGTTTTCCGCCGCCGCCGAACCGTCTGCCGACAGCGTGAGGTTTTTCAGGTTTTCTTCGATGCACTCGATGTTCAGCCGCTGGCCGATCACGCCAGTCGACGCGACAACCACGTCGCTTTCCGGGATGCCCAGCAGCGCCGCTGCCGCTGCCGCCTCCCGCCTTGCGTTTTCCAGCCCGTCCGGCGCGCAGGCGTTCGCATTGCCCGAGTTGGCGACGATCGCGCGCGCCGTGCCGTCCGTCAGATGCTCGCGCGTCACTTGCAGCGGCGCCGCCTTTACCCGGTTGCGGGTGTAGACCGCCGCCGCCGCGCAGGGCGCTGCGGACAGGATCACAGCCGTGTCGTCCTTCGGACTGCTCGCCTTCACGCCGCAGCGGGTCGCCCCCGCCGTGAAACCCTGCGCCGCGCAGACGCCGCCGGTGATTTTCCGTACCATTTCCCGGTCAGCCTCCCTTTCTCGCGTCCAGGCTCGATTGCAGCAGCTCGAGCACGCCCATCAACATACAAAGCAGCCCCATCACCGGCAGGAAGGAGCCCGCGCTTTCCAGCGCCCGCTCCGCCCGTTCGGGCGTCTCCTCCGACCCCTTCGCCGAGATCGCCGCGACCAGATACCACGCCGAGGTCAGCACCGCCGCCGCCAGATAAAAGACCGCGCCCGCGATCCGTCCGCTCCGGTCCGCCGCCGGTCTGCGTCTGTTCAAATCCATACCGTACCTCCTGACTTCAGGTCAGCCCGGCTGTTTCGTCAAAGCCGAGCATAATGTTCATATTTTGCACCGCCGCGCCCGAGGCTCCCTTGCCAAGATTGTCGAACAGCGCCGTGACGATCGTCTGCCGGCCGCTGCCGGTGACGATCAGTTCCAGATCATTTTGCCCCGCCTTCGCCGCCGCGTAAATCACCGGCTCCGTGCCGCCCAGCGGCGCGACGCGCACCAGCCGCTGCCCTTCATAATGACGGGACAGCGCTTCATGGATGCGTTCCGGTTCATACCCCGGCAGGTAGACCGTGGTCGCCATCCCCTGCGGGAAATCCCCGAGGATCGGCACGAACACCGGCGGGTTGGTCAGCCCGCACACGCGCTGCATCTCCGGCAGGTGCTTGTGCCGGAGGGTCAGCCCGTAGATCCGGTGAGACTCATGGAGCGGGTCGCGCGCCGGGTCCTCATATTCGGCAATCAGTTTTTTGCCGCCGCCGGTGTAGCCGGTAAGCGACGAGCACGTGAAGGCAAAGCCCGGATGCACCGCGCCGCCCTGCACCAGCGGGTAGACCGACGAAATGAAGCCGGTCGCATGGCAGCCGGGGTTCGCGACCCGCGGCTGGACGGCGATATAATCCCGCTGGGCGGCGGACAGCTCCGGGAACCCGTATACCCAGCCCTTCGCCGTGCGATGCGCCGTGGACGCGTCAATGACGCGGGTCTTCGGGTTTTCGATCAGCGACACCGCTTCGGCCGCCGCCGCGTCGGGCAGGCACAGGAATACCAGATCGGCCGCGTTCAGCAGCCTGCGGCGCTCCTCCGTATCCTTGCGCTTGGCCTCGTCGATCAGCAGCAGCTCGATGTCGTCCCGCCCGCCGAGCCGGTCGTAAATCTGAAGGCCGGTCGTACCTTCCTTGCCGTCGATATAAATTTTCGGCTTCATTGTGGGCGCGCCTCCTTCAGCAACCGCTCCATCGTTTCGATCTGCCGCTCGACCTCCTCCGGCGCAGGGCCCCCCATCGAACGCCGCCCGGCGACGCACGCCGCCAGATCGATCGCCTGATAAACGTCTTCCCCGAACTGATCGGAGACCGCGCGGTATTCCTCAATCGGCAGCGCGTCCAGCGTAGTATCCAGCTCGATACAGCGCGCGACCAGCGTCCCCGTCGCCTTGTAGGCGTCGCGGAAGGGCACGCCCTTCTTGGTCAGATAATCCGCGCAGTCGGTCGCGTTGATAAAGCCGCGGTAAGCCGCCTTCTTCATATTTTCCGCCAGCACGGTCATGGTCTCAAACATGGGGGCGATCACGCGCAGGCACATCTTCACCGTGTCGACCGCGTCGAATACCGCTTCCTTGTCCTCCTGCATGTCCTTGTTATATGCCAGCGGCAGGCCCTTCATCACGGTCAGCAGCGCGATCAGGCTGCCGTATACCCGCCCGGTCTTGCCGCGCACCAGCTCGCACACGTCCGGGTTTTTCTTCTGCGGCATGATCGAGGAACCGGTCGAATAGGCGTCGTCCAGCTCGACGAATTTGAATTCCCAAGAGCACCACGCGACGACCTCCTCGCTCAGGCGGGAAAGGTGCATCATCAGGATCGACAGGTCGGCGCAAAGCTCGATACAGTAATCCCGGTCGGAAACGCCGTCCAGCGAGTTCTGCGTCGGGGCGATCATCCCCAGCCGGTCGGACACGGCAAAGCGGTCGATCGGATAGGTCGTGCCCGCCAACGCGCCCGAGCCCAACGGGCATTCGCGCATGATCCGCATGCAGGTATCCAGCCGGATCGCGTCGCGCCGGAACATATGCGCATACGCCAGCAGATGGTGAGCAAACGTGATCGGCTGCGCCCGCTGCAAATGGGTGTAGCCCGGCATTACCGTATGCAGGTTCTCCCGGGCCTTGCGCAGCAGCACCCGAATAAAATCCAGCGTCAGGTCCATGATCTCCCGGGCCTCCCGCAGGACGTACAGCCGCATATCGAGCGCGACCTGGTCGTTGCGCGAGCGCGCGGTGTGCAGGCGCTTGCCCGCGTCGCCGATGCGCTCGGTCAGCAGTTGTTCGACCGCCATATGGATGTCCTCGTATTTTTCCGGGGGCAGATCGATCTTCCCCGCGTCGAGATCTTCAAGGATGCTCCGCAGCCCGTCCGCGATCGCGGCGGCGTCCTCCTCCGAAATGATGCCCTGCTTCGCCAGCATGGCTGCGTGCGCCTGCGAGCCCTCGATATCCTCGCGGTACAGGCGGCGGTCGAATGCGATCGAGGAATTAAAATCGTTTACCATGGCGTCGGTCTCCTTCCGGAACCGTCCCGCCCACATTTTAGCCATAATCGTTCTCCTGTGTGATAAACCGGCAAACGGGCAAGGAATCCCTGCCCGCGCCTGGAAATTCATAAAAACGGACCCCTTTGGCCGCGTTACTTTTTATTCAGCTTGCCCTGTTCGCGCAGCGCCTGCACGGTATCCGGCAGGCCCCACAGGTTGATGAAGCCCTTGGAATCCTTCTGGTCGTAGTCGCTCGCGTCGAACGTCGCCAGTTCTTCCGAATACAGCGAATACGGGGATTCCATACCCGCCGGGATGATGTTGCCCTTGTACAGCTTCATCTTGACCGTACCGGTCACGAATTCCTGTGTCTTGTCTACGAACGCCGAAAGCGCTTCGCGTAGCGGGCTGAACCATTTGCCGTTGTAGACCAGGTCGGCAAAGTCGACCGCCAGCTTCTGCTTTTCATGCAGGGTATCCTTGTCCACGCAGATCATTTCGAGCTGCTCGTGCGCCGCGTAGAGGATCGTGCCGCCCGGCGTTTCGTAAATGCCGCGGTCCTTCATGCCGACCAGACGGTTTTCCACGATGTCAATGATACCGATACCGTTTTCCCCGCCGAGCCGGTTCAGCTTGCGGATGATGTCGGAAACCTTCATCTTTTCGCCGTCGACCGTGACCGGCACGCCTTTTTCAAAACCGATCGTGACATACGTCGGCTTATCCGGCGCCTTGAAGGGGGAAACGCCCATTTCCAGGAAGCCTTCCTTGTCGAGGTCGGGTTCGTTCGCCGGGTCTTCCAGATCAAGGCCCTCGTGGGACAGGTGCCACAGATTCTTATCCTTGGAATAGCTGGTCTCGCGGGTGATCTTCAGCGGGATATTGTGCGCCTCGGCGTAGTCGATTTCCTCGTCGCGGGATTTGATATCCCACTCGCGCCACGGGGCGATGATGCCCATCTGGGGCGCAAAGCGCTTGATCGCCAGTTCAAAGCGCACCTGGTCGTTGCCCTTGCCGGTGCAGCCGTGGCAGATGGCGTCCGCGCCTTCTTCGAGCGCGATCTCGACCAGCTTCTTCGCAATGATCGGGCGCGCGAACGCGGTGCCGAGCAGGTAGGTCTCGTACTTTGCGCCCGCCTTCAGCGCAGGGACGATCACGTCGTCGCACATCTCGTCGGTCAGGTCGGCGACGATCAGTTTGCTTGCGCCCGTCTTGAGCGCCTTTTCTTCCAGGCCGTCCAGCTCGGTCCCCTGCCCAACGTCGCCGGATACGGCGATAATCTCGGGATTGTTATAGTTTTCCTTCAGCCACGGGATAATGATGGATGTGTCCAGCCCGCCCGAGTAAGCGAGGACGATTTTTTTGAATTCTTTTGCCATTTTAAAACCCTCCAAAAGGTCATTTGATTTCTTGACGCACCCTATTATAATACGCCGCGCGCGGAAATGCAAGGAAAATTTATATTTATTTTTGAAAATGAATAATTATGCATACCATGTATGATTCATCCAAAGAAAAAGGGCACCGGAATCGTTTTGGGGGTTGCGTTTTGGGCGAAAATGTACTATGATGGATATACACGGGTGTCTTTACACCTGACAAAAACTGCCTGCCTTGCAGGCAGCCCGAAAAAGAGGGAATGACAATGACCGAACAAAATTTAACCATGTTGACCGATTTTTATGAATTCACGATGGCAAACGGCTATTTCGAGCACGGAATGGCCAACCGCCGGGCGTATTTCGATATGTTTTTCCGGCGGGTGCCGGACGGCGGCGGCTACGCGATCATGGCGGGCGTCGAGCAACTGATCCAATACTTTGAAAACCTGTCCTTTTCCGACGAGGATATCGAATACCTGCGCGGGCGGAACTGTTTTTCGGAAGCGTTCCTTGCATATTTAAAGGATTTCAAATTTGAGTGCGACGTCTGGGCGGTGCCCGAAGGCACGCCGATCTTCCCGGGCGAACCGATCGTCACCGTCGCCGGGCCGATGGTACAGGCCCAGTTTGTCGAGACGATGATCCTGCTGACCATCAACCACCAGACGCTGATCGCTACCAAGGCCAGCCGGATCACCCGGTCGGCGCGCGGCAAGGTCGTGCTGGAATTCGGCTCCCGGCGGGCGCAGGGCGCGTCCGGCGCGATCTTCGGGGCGCGCGCCGCGTATATTGGCGGCTGCAACGGCACCGCGTGCGCGCTGGCCGACCGCGACTACGGCATCCCCGCAGGCGGCACGATGGCCCATTCCTGGGTGCAGATGTTCGATTCCGAGTATGAAGCCTTCAAGGCGTATGCCCAGACCTACCCGAACAACTGCACGTTCCTTGTGGACACCTATAACGTGCTCAGATCCGGCGTGCCGAACGCGATCCGCGTGGCAAAGGAAGTGCTCGCCCCGCTGGGCGTGCGTCCCAAGGCGATCCGGCTGGATTCGGGCGATATCGCCTATCTTTCCATCAAGGCGCGCGAGATGCTCGACGAGGCCGGGTTCCCCGATATGCAGATCATGGCATCCAATTCATTGGATGAATATTTAGTCCTCGACCTGCTGGGGCAGGGCGCGCGGATCGATTCCTTCGGCATCGGCGAACGGCTCATCACCTCCAAATCGGAACCGGTGTTTGGCGGCGTGTACAAGCTGGTCGCGGTCGAAAACTCCCTCGGGCAGATCGTCCCCAAGATCAAGGTTTCCGAAAACGTCGAAAAGATCACGACGCCGCATTTTAAAAAGCTCTACCGGCTGTATGACAACAAGACCCGCAAGGCGATCGGCGACGTGCTCGCCACCCATGACGAAGTCATCGACTCCGGCAAGCCTTATACCCTGTTCCATCCCATCCATACGTGGAAGAAAAAGACGGTGCATGATTACACCGCCAAGCCGCTTCAGGTGCAGATTTTCAAAAAAGGCGTGCGCGTATACGATTCGCCGAACGTACATGAGATCCGGGAGTATTGCATGCAGCAACTGGGCACCCTTTGGGAATCGATCAAGCGTTTTGAAAACCCGCAGCCCTATTTCGTCGACCTCTCGAAAAAATTGTGGCAGATCAAGAGCGATCTGCTGGAAGGGTGCCGGTATTAAGCCATCCGTCAGGAAGGGAATCCTTCACGCCGGGGCGCTGCCCCGGACCCCGGTCCTGCGCGGACAGCGCCAAAGGGGCTCGTCCCTTTGGAATCCCTTTCCCGCCCGCGGGCGCCGGGGCGCTGCCCCGGACCCCGGTCCTGCGCGGACAGCGCCAAAGGGGCTCG
>CAJUGU010000108.1 GCA_910586105.1 uncultured Eubacteriales bacterium
GAGGGCGGAGCCCTCGGCGCTCCCCGCGCAGGGGCGGGTGTCCAGAGGACGGAGCCCTTTGGTCAGCGGCGTGGGGAAATCTGGTTCTGCGACCGCCATTCGCGCGGGGAGATCCCGTAGCGTTTCCGGAACGCCCGCGAGAAATGCAGCTGATTCGGATAGCCGCACTTCGCCGCGATCTCGCCGATGCTGTCGTTCGACAGCTTCATTAAATCCGCCGCCTTCGATAAGCGCAGACGGATGATGAATTCCTGCGGCGCACAGCCCGCAAATTCCTTGAAGATTTTGCTGAAATAACTGCGGTTCAGTTTGCATACGTCCGCGATCTCTTCTACCGTCAGCTCCCGGTAATAGTTGTGCTCGATGTAGTTGATCGCCTCCTGTATGTAAAAGTCCCGCAGCTGGCTCGGTTTCGTTTCCTGCCGGCTCGCAGACGCTGCGATCAGCGCGTCCATGAACAGGTATAAGTGACCGATCAGGTTCAACGGCCCCAGGTTTGCATGCGTCGCTATGTATAACAGCTCTTCGCCGACCCGCTCGCCGGTTTCGGCTGACAACGGCAGGAAAACCGGCTGCGCAATGCTCAGCCCCGCTTTGTCCAATGACTCCGCCGCCCGTAAGCCGTCAAATTCTACCCAGACGTATTTCCATGGGTCGCGCTTGTCCGCACAATATGTGTTTACCTGCCCCGGCGACAGCAAAAATCCCTGCCCCGCTTCCAGCTCGTATCGCCGCGTTGCCCCGTCCGGCCCGTTTGAGTTTAAAAAGCCGCGCCCCGTTACAATGTAATGAAATAAATAATGATTGCGGATGAATGGCCCGAATGAGTGCAGCGGCGTACACTGCTCCCATCCGTATTGATAAATCGTCAGATCCAGAAAGTTTTCGCTCGAAAAAATCGAGAACGAATATTCCTCCATCTTCCGCGCCCCTCCTTCCCATTCGCCCCCGCGCTCCATTATACGCGCTTACGCCCAGATACGCTTGTATTGCGCCGCTCGGTTTGATACAATATCCTCAGCCCATTTCCTGCCGCGCCGCCCTTCGCCGCGCGCTTCCCATATTCTGGGTTTCAGTATACCACATTCCCCAGCAGGTTTCAATACAAACCGTTATTTTTATTCCCAATAGCTCCCGTTTCCTCGGAAAGGCTCCGTTTTGCAACCGTTTACGGCCCCCTTTGCAAGCCCCTTTCCGTTACTCTCACCGCGAAAGGATGATCTGCATGAAACAATCCCATTTTGACCGGCGGCTCTCCGTCTATTACGACGAGCTGAAATGGCTCTACACCGAACTCTACGGCGATACCCCCCTCCTGCAACAGCTGATCGACAGCGCCCGCCAGTTCGCCGCCTCCCGTAAGGAGGAACTGCAAGCCCTGGACCTCCGCCGCGAAGCCGATCCCGACTGGTACCGGCGTTCCGATCTGGTCGGCATGATGCTATACACCGAACAGTTCGCCGGGAAACTTTCCGGGATCGAGGCGCGCCTTCCATACCTTCAGGAACTGCGCGTGCGCTACCTGCATTTGATGCCCCTGCTGAAAATGCCCAAAGAACAGAACGACGGCGGGTATGCCGTTTCCGACTTCCGGCAGGTCGATGAACGCATCGGCTCTATCGACGGGCTTTCCCACCTCGCCGACGTTTGCCGCCAGCATGACATGAGCATTTGCCTCGATTTTATCGTCAACCATACCTCCGATGAACATGAATGGGCTGTCCGCGCCAAAAAAGGCGAACCCGCATACCAGGCGCATTATATGTGCTACGATACCTATGATATCCCCGCCGAATATGAAAAAACCGTGCCGCAGGTATTCCCCAATACCGCGCCCGGCAACTTCATCTTCTGTAACGAGATGGGCAAGTATGTCCTGTCCAGCTTTAACCCCTACCAGTGGGATCTGAACTATAAAAATCCAGCCGTTTTTAACGCAATGGCGGAAAACCTGCTGTACCTCGCCAATATCGGCGTCGAAATCTTCCGCATCGACGCCGTGCCCTATATCTGGAAAGAGCTCGGCACCTCCTGTCGGAACCTGCCGCAGGTACATACCGTCATGCGCATGCTCCGCATCCTCGCAAAGATCGTTTGCCCCGCCGTCATTTTTAAAGGCGAGGTCGTTATGGCTCCCCGCGAAGTCGCGCCCTACTTCGGCGCGGTCGGTAAGCCCGAATGCGATGTGCTATACAATGTTACCACCATGGTTTGCGTCTGGAACAGCCTCGCGACCCGCGACGTTACCCTCCTCAAATGGCAGATGGACACCATGGACGCCCTGCCCCCCGAATTTACGTTCGTCAATTATGTGCGCTGCCACGACGATATCGGCTGGGGCCTCGAGGAAAAGTCGGTCGCCTATCTCGGGTTTGACCCGCTTGAGCATAAAAAATTCCTGTACCATTTCTATACCGGCGATTTCCCGGGCAGCTTCGCCCGCGGCGAGCTTTATAACTACGATCCCGTAACACAGGACGCCCGCAGCTGCGGTACCTGCGCGTCGCTCTGCGGCGTGGAAGACGCGTTAGCGTCCGGCGACCCGGCCGCGCTGGATCTCTCGATCCGGCGGCACCTGATGATCCATGCCTATATCGCTTCGCTAAGCGGGATCCCCGTGATCTATAGCGGCGACGAGCTCGCGCAGCTCAACGATCGCAGCTATGCCGACGATCCCGTCAAAGCAAAGGATTCCCGCTTCATCCATCGCGGTAAGCTCGATTGGGAACGCGCGGACGATCGCCGCGACCGGTCTACCGTGCCCGGACGCGTCTTTTCCGGCCTGCAAACCATTATCCGCCTGCGGGCCGAACATCCCGTCTTCAGCGCCGACGCCAAAGAGCATACGCTCGATACCGGCGACCGTTCCGTACTTGCGTTCCGGCGCTGCGGCAGCGGACAGGAACTGGTCGCCGTCTATAACTTCTGCGAGGAGCCTCGACGGGTGTTTTTGCCGATCCACGGCAGCTTCCGCGATCTGTTTTCCGGAACGGACTACCCCGCCGGGAATGCGATCGATTTGGACGCCTATGCCGCGTTGTGGCTGCTGCGGCAATGACTATACCCGCGCGTGCACGGTTGGCGTTTGCAGCCGAATGAATCGCACGCCGCATAATTCCCGCGCGGTGTCGCAGCCGTGTTAATACCCCCTCCGAATTGCCTGCAACGAAAAGCCGTACCGGGCGGCGACCCGCGCATTTGAGAGATTACCCAATGCCTGACAAGCTGTCAGGTTGACCCTTGCAGTCCGTTTTGGGGCGGAAAACCATTCGGGGCCCTCCCTTCGGGAGAGCCCCGAAGCCATATATAAGGTCTACATAGGAATTTCCCGCCCGGTACCTAAGCCGCTTCTGCCCGGACTCAAACAGGTATCCCGTCCCGCGTTCCAGCCAAACCTTTTGGAGTTTGTTGATGATCGCCATCCCTAAACCCGATTCCACAAAGTCTGCTTTTTCGTCGAGTCCAAGAAACCCCAACACCGTTGGCTGTTCCACAATGCCCCGCGGTCTGGCAACAAGGTTCCCTGAACCAGTAAACAAACGGTCGACAAAAAGCCGTCATGGCAAGGTCTGACACGGCGAAAAATCGTACAGGAAAGCCCGCCGGAGCGGGCTTTCGATTGAGGGGATCAGTTGTAGTTAAAGAAGGTCTCGTTGCTGCACACCCGCTTGAGCATGGTGCGGACCGCGCCCGGACGCTTGAGCATTTCGTTGAAATAGAACAGCACGGTATCGTCCAGCCCGACCTCGGCGAGGTTCACGCCGAAGATGAACTTATCGCAAATGATCGGTTCGATGCGGCGCATGGGCACGCTGTCCCCCAGCGAAATATCCGCAAGGATCTCCTGCAGCCATTCCAGCCGCGGGTCGGGGGAGAGCTCCATCGGTTCGCCTTTATCGTTCACACCAATCAGATAACGCAGCCAGCAGGCCAGCGCGAACGGGATATACCGCAGCCGTGAAACGCGGTGCTTCGGTACCGGCGAATCATAATAGGCCAGGATGGTCTCGCCGAAGCGGACGCTCAGCTTGTGCGAGGTATCGGTCGCGATACGCTGCGGCTGATCGTCAAGATAAGGGTTCGGCAGACGTTCGGTCAACGCCTCATGCAGAAATTCCCACGGGTCGACAACGCCAGGGTCTTTGACCATGGGGATCGCCTCATCATAGCTCATTTTCCGGATGAAATCGAGCACATCGGCGTCTGCCATCGATTCTGCGATGGTGCGATACCCAAACAGGCAGCCCAATATCGCGTTTACGGTATCGATCGGGTTCAGACATGTCGACGCCTTCATGCGGGCGGTCTTGTCAACGATCGCGCGGGTCGTGAAGATCACGCCGGTCTGTTCGAGCGGCGGGTGGCCGTTCGGGAACTTGTCCTCGATCAACAGGTACTGCGCTTTTTCCGCGTTGGTGAATGCGGCGGTCGGGGTGCCCTTTTCGGTCTGGGCGATCTCGATATGCTCAATGCCATCGTCCTGGATCACCTTTAAGATCCGGCGGTCGGGATGCGGGGTGATCTTGTCGATCACGGAGAACGGATACGAGATCTTGTTCTGAAGGTACGCGATATCGTCGTCATTGATGAAACCGTTTTCCTTCCAGCAGCGTGCGACCTCAAGGATCGCGCGCTGGAGCCGCAGGCCATTGTGCGAACAGTTGTCGAGCGACACGAGCGCAAGCGGCTTGTCGGTCGATTTTTTGCGTTCCAGGCACATCGCAGCCGCGGCGGCGATCACATTGGCGCAGGCGTGCGGGCCGCGTTCAAGGTCTTCGATCACGCAATCTTTGAATTCACGGTTGCCTTCCCGCAGGGTATACGCCTTTTCAGTGATGGAAAAGGAGACCATTTGCAGGCCGGGGTCGCAGAAGATCTCGCGCACACGGTCCCAGTCCTCGCTGAGCTTGAGGGTCTCGGTGATCGAACCGACGACCTCTTTTTTGAGCGACCCATCCGCATGGAGGGTAGTGGCGATGGAGAGGTTTTCAAAGGGACGGTATGCGCGGTCGATCAGCTCTTCATCGTAGCTTTCACAAACGATGATGCCGGTATCCATCAGCCCGGCGGTCAGCAGCCGCTGAACCAGCACGGCGGGATATGCGCGAAACATGCTGCCCGCGCCAAAATGCAGCCAGGTGGGACGCTTGGCGGTGCGTTCCCGGACGGCGGCGATGTCATAGGTGGGGAGGCGGTAGCTTTCCCAGCCGACCTTCGCCTGTAACCCTTGCAGAGTCAATTTCATGTTTTGAATACCTTCCTTTCGGACGAGTCTTAGTATTGTTATTATACCAGACAACCGCCCGCTTTACCAGCCTTTTTTGTGCAATTCCCCATATTTTTCCGGAGCCGCCGCAAACCGTGCGCCGCAGACGCCCCCTGCAAGGCGGCGCGGATGGATCCCGGAAAAATTTCTGAAAAAAAGACAGTTGTCTTATTGACAAAGCCATAAGACTATGCTAGTATAATTGCAGAGGGAAAACGACAACTGTCTTATCGAAAGGAGCGTCCACATGGAAAACAAGCTGTACGCCTCGGAACTGAAGGTGATGGAAGTCCTTTGGCGCGGCGGCGACCAACCCGCCCGCCAGATCGCGGATATCCTGGAACAGGAGACCGGATGGAACATCAACACCACCTACACCCTTATCAAACGGTGCATCAAAAAGGGGGCGATCGCCCGATCGGAACCCCGTTTTATGTGCCATGCGCTGGTCGCGAAGGAAGAAGTGCAGGCCGCCGAGACCGCCGAGCTGGTCGACAAGCTCTATGACGGTTCGGTCGACAAGCTGTTCGCCGCCCTGCTCAGCCCGGGCCGGCTGGACGCCGGACAGCTCGCCCGCCTGCGCCGTATGGTCGACGAGCTCGAATGAGGGGAGGCCGAATGGTATGACGCTGCTTGAAATGAGCCTGACCGGGGCAGTCCTGACGGCGGTCGTCGCCGGGGTGCGCGCGCTCGCCCTGCACCGCCTGCCCAAAGGGACGCTGCTGGCGCTGTGGTGGCTGGTTTTGGCGCGGTTCCTGCTGCCGGTGTCGCTGCCCTCCCCGGTGAGTGTGTACACGTTGGGCGCTTCGATCTCCTCCACGCGCTGGGAAAAGGTCACGGCGGCGGTCACCGCTCCACAGCCTTTGCCGGAAGCGCTTCCGGCAGCCGTGACGGAGGGGGCCGCGCCGCTGCCGGAGTCGTCTGCCCTCCTGCCAATGGTGTGGATGGTCGGATCGGCCGTTTGCGCATTGTATTTTACCGTCGTATCCGCCCGCTGCCGCCGCGAATTCCGGATGTCGCTTCCGGTCAGCGATCCAACGGTCGACGGCTGGCTGGCGGCGCACCCCTTGCGCCGTTCGATCGCCGTGCGCGTTTCCGACCGCATTTCCGCGCCGCTCACCTATGGCATTTTTCAGCCGGTGATCCTCCTGCCGCTCGATCTGGATCGCAGCGATGTGAAACAGCTCGATCTTGTCCTCACCCATGAATGGGTGCATATCCTCCGGTTTGACAGCCTGCTCAAGCTGCTGCTGGCAGCCGCGGCCTGCCTGCATTGGTGGAACCCGATGGTATGGGTGATGTATGAATTGTTCAATTACGACCTGGAGTTGTCATGCGACGAAGCGGTCGTCCGCCGCTGCGGCAGTCGGGCGGATTATGCCAGGGCGCTGATCCGGCTGGAAGAGCACAAAAGCGGGCTTGCCCCGTTTTGCAGTAGTTTTAATCAAAACGCGATGGAAGAAAGGATTTTGGCGATCATGAAAATGAAAAAATGGACCCGGCGCACGACGATGGCCTCGGTCGCCGCGGTGTTTGCGGTCGGCGCATTGTTCGCAACTTCGGCGGCGGTCGATCCCGTTTCGGCTGCGACGGACGATGCAGCCGGGAACGGGAATGCGGCAGGTTATTGGTATCCGAAGGACCGGGTCGATTGGATCGGCGAACGAGAACTGCTCGAACAGTTTAAAGCGTTTGGCATTTCCTATGATGCAGAAGGGAAAATGTATTTCAACGGGGAACGCGTCCGGTGGTTCTGGGACGGCTACGAGATCTGGGAGGATGGTTCGCTGCTCGGCTGGTCGATGCGTTATGAATATCTGGACAAAGACGGGACGGTCGATGTGCGCACCATCCATTCCACGATCGATAACGGCGACGGCAGCTTGGATTATTACGGCCCGCTGACCGATATCGTCGCTTACAGCCAGGAAGAGTTCGATTCCCGGACGTATGAATCGATCCGCCGGGATTCTGCCGAAGCCACCACGGTAGATGACGCGGTGCTGGTTGAAGATAAGGCAGATCCCGGCAGCGGGCAGATCGAAATCTATTCCGAGGTGGAAGACGCGGTCGCATTCAGTTCACGGGAAGGTTTGTTTACAGGCAGCGGCGAAACAACCGAGACGTTTTCGGAAGGCCCGAAGGTTTATTCGTCAGACGCCGTCGTGGAGGACACGATCGCGTTCACGACCGACAGCGGGACTTCCGCCGGAGGCCGTACCCTTTCGGAGATTTTTGCCGAATACAGCCGTTATGGGATCACCTATCGGGAACAGGACGGCTCCCGCGAAGTCTTTTATGAAGGGGAACCGGTCAACCATTTTGCGGATATCAAACCGGACGGTTCTGCGTTTTCGTTCAGCTCCATAGGCGGCGAACAGAGTACGCTATCCGTAAGGACGGTATACGACGCAACCGGAAAGCTGACCGGTGTGCAGCCTTACCGGCAGTCTGCGGATTAAAAAACGTATGCCGGTCTGGGACCGACGGGGAGACGCAGGCGCGCCGCTGCCACGGGCACGGCGCGCCTGCGGATTTTATCTCACGGAATTGGGGACGGAAATTGTTGCTTTGGCGTTTCGTCATGGCTTCGATCGTGTTATATTGCTCACAGACAGCGCAATCGGGCTTTATGAGATTTGTTTGCCACATACTTACATTCTCTGCCCTTTTGCGCTGTTTGTCTACCCTTTTCCCCTCCTGATTTGCATCTAAAATTTTGTAGGACAGCCAGCCGGCAAATGGATCTGATCCGCATGGTCAATGATGTGCCTGAATACGCCCCAAATCGGGAAAGTTCCACGGAGAATATGGAAAACGGAGGCTATCCAGTATCATGGTCGGATACCCGGAAGCACATCGCCGATACTTGTCCGAACGGTCGAAAGCGTCGTAATAACCGTCTGCCCGACGGGCTGCCGCTGATAGAAAATCCGGAAATCCTGTTTGCATCCCGGCAGGCCGTGGGATTTTATTCTGGCACTGCGGAGCCGTCGGAAGACCGGATGGGCGGGCTTGTTTCCGGTATACGCCGGCTGAAAGGTTGACGGGCAAGGGGCTGCGTTCCCGCCGCTGCCTGCTCCGCCTGCATAGGGCGGCAGCAAACAGCTCCGCCGGAAAGCCCTAAAAAAGCCGGCAATGGGGCAAACGCTGGACGGCGAACAGGATTTTTCGGTAAGTTTTTGAATAAGCACCCGCAAAAAGAGGAAAATAGTACCAGCGATTGAAAGGCTGGAGGATGCTTATTGGAAATCAACATTTGCAACGATAAAAAAATTGTAGAGGTTTGGCTGCCTCAGGCGGAACGGGACACTCCCGCCGTCATGGAGCGCTTGAAACCGATATATCAGGCTTATGCCCAGAAAAAGTATACCGTAGCTGTGTTCTTCTCCGGGAACGGAGACTTGTACCGGCAAACGAGCGACCTTCTATGTTACAATCGCAAACGGCTTGCGGAACTGGAGGTCGCGCAGGAGGAAACGCAGCAGGGCTTTGGAATCCGCATAGGTATGTAGTGACCAGACGGCGCCGGCGCACTTGTGCGCCGGCCTGCCATACATAAATTTTTGGCTTTGCGGTTGATATGATCGGCAAGCCGTGATACAATGTTATCTAAAATAACAAATCAAGATGATGGCGCAATGGACAGCGGGAGTGGCGATATGGGATGGCAAATGGAATGATACAAAACGGGCCATCCTAAGTAGGCAAAGAATGGAAAGGGCTGCATTTCCCAAGCGCAGGCGCCACAAAAGGCCGGTGAAATCTGCCCGGAGGTCCGGAAAAAGCAGGATGCCGCATACATTTCCGAGTTTGACCGGCAGATGAAAAAATACTTAAAAGATGAAACGGGAGGAAACGAATGATCGAACGCTATGCGATCGCAGGCTACGCGCGAATCTCCGTAGACGAGGAGCTTGACCGGGACAACACTTCGATCGAGAATCAGAAAGCCATTATCGAGGATTTTGTGCGTCAGCGGTTCCCGGACAGTACCCTGTCGTTCTATGAAGACCGGGACCGTTCCGGCTACACCTTCGAGCAGCGGGAAGGTTATCAGCGGATGCGCCGCGAACTGGTGAACCACAGCAAAGAAATCCTGATCGTGAAGGACTTCTCGCGGTTCTCGCGCCGCAACAGCCGCGGGCTGGTCGAGCTGGAAGATCTCCGCGACGCAGGCGTTCGGATCATCTCCATCGGGGACGGCATCGACTTTCCGAATGACGACGACTGGCTGAAAATCCAGTTTCAGTTCCTGATCAACGAAATGCCGGTCACGGACACCAGCAAAAAGGTGAAGTCGGTCATTAAACGCCGCCAGCAGGACGGCAAATGGATCTGCGCCGCGCCGTATGGGTACATTGTCAACAAGCAGAACGAATTTGAGTTGGTCCCGACCGAGGCCGACATTGTCCGTCAGATTTTCCGGCTATATAACGAAGGCTGGGGCTACAAAAAAATCGCCAACCACCTGACGGATGAAGGCATCCCCACGCCGCGCATGTCGGAGCGCGAACGCAAAGAAGCCGCCGGGGAGGAATACCGCCGGAAAATCAAGCCTGCATGGAGCATTATCACGGTGCAGGGGATTCTTGATAACGATTTTTATATCGGCACGCTGCGGCAGGGCAAGTATACCCGCAAAAAAATCAACGGTTCGGAGGTCAAGCGGGAAATCAGCGACCACCTTGTTTTTGAAAACCACCATCCGCCGGCGATCGATTATCGGACGTTCGCAACTACCCGCGCCCTGCGTGAGAAGCGTTCGACCAGCCATTACCGGGGGATCAAGGTCAACGAAAACGCATACTCCGGCTTTCTGGTCTGCGGGGACTGCGGCGAGAAAATGTTTGCCATGAGCCGTTCCGACCTGAAACCCGCGTACACCTGCGGCTCCTATCACCGGCGCGGGTTGAAGGGCTGCACCAGCCATCATATCCGCGTTGACCGGCTGGACGAGCTTTTGAAGGAATCTATCCGCAAGGTGAAAGAAAATTCCGCCTCCATGCTTGCCCGGCTGAACGCCGACCTCGCGAAGGAGGCGGAAGACATTGCCAAAACCGAAACCACAGCGGCGAATCTGGAGGCGGCGCTCGCTGAAGCACAGGACGAGCTGAAAGCTACCAAACGGCAGCGTATCCGCGATATTATGAAGCATCCCGAGCAGGAAGAAGCGCTGGAAGCGACCTATGACGAGCTGGAAAGCGATCTGCTGCGGCGCATGGAAGGGATCCAAAACCAAATCGAGCTGACCGCGCACAAGCGCAACACGATCCTGCGGGTCAACCGCGCGGCCAAAACCGCAATGGAAGTCTTCGACGGCATCCTTACCAAGGAAAAGCTGGACAGCACCGACATCGGTCTGATCATTGAGCAGATCCGCGTCTATGAAGACCACCTGGAAATCCAGCTGAAAGCCGACATTGACAGCATCTTGAAGTCCGGTTCGCTCCCGGAAACGGAGGAAGCCGCAAATTTTAATCCCGACACGGCAAATATCGAACCCGAGGGCATGACCCTCGTCCAATCCTCCGTCAAGCGGAAGGACAAGGTTTACCGTGTCCATGTTATCAGTAACGGCGACCCGTTGGAGATTTATACAGACCGCGACGGCGAGGTCATTTTCAAAAAATACTCACCGATGGGCGAGCTTGGCACTTTTGTTGGCGAGCTGGCCGAGGCTTTGAGCCGTACCGCTGGTTTAAGCGTCGCGATCTGCGATCGGGACGCAGTGATCGCTGCGGCAGGCGGCGCAAAAAAAGACATCTTTGAAAAGTCGATTTCATCCGACCTGGAAAACCTGATGGAACAACGGCATATTTATGAGCACGACGGTTCGGATATGGGCATCAGTGTATCCGGCAACGACCAATATCATGTATTGGTTGCAGCGCCGATCATTTCGGAGGGAGACGTCACAGGCTGTGTGACGTTCCTGTCGGATAGCGAAGACGCCCGACCGACCGAAGTGGAATCAAAGCTGAGCCAGACCGCAGCGAGCTTTCTGGCGCGGCATGTGACGATGTAAGCCCCGCAAGGCCAAACCGGCAAGGGACTGCCTTACAAACCGAGGGGACCGTCATTTGCACAGGAAACAAAGGCCAGCCCATAGAAAACGGAGCTGGCCTTTGCTATATCACAAAGTGCGTTAAAATCCGTTCCGGCACGCAATGGGCCGCACGTCTGACAGGCCGTTCGCGACGGGCGCCACCCAGCGGTTTACATCCCTGCCCGCGCGCTGCGGTGGGGCAAAAATTTTTTTGGCGGGCGTCGGGAAATTTCCACCCAAAAGGTAATATTTTCAACCTTTTCCCAGCGCCGACAGATTATGACAATCGAAAGCCTGGTGAAACCGATTTCATTACACCCGTCATGTGAATTGTATAAAACGCCCTTAAAAAACCGAAAAACTTCCTGCAAGTTAATGAGAATTGCCTATTGAAAAAGCCGTGGAATGCGGTATAATGCAATCAGTAAAGAAAAACAGCCACTGAAACAGGGCTGATACCGAGTGTAAAACAACGGTTGTAAGACTTCTATCGGAACGAGGAGGTAATCGCATGCTTTATGATGTAACCTTCCGGTGTGGTCATACAAGAATGGTGAACCTCATCGGACAGTATGAAGAACGACAACGCAAGATTCTGCGTTACAACAATTTTGTAATTTGCCCTGATTGTCAGGCCGCATACAATACGCCGCACGCGCGGCATACGGCCCCTATGCGGGATGAGGTGGACCGTTTCCGTCCCCGTTATTAAATTGCCAGTTTCTCCTTTTCACGTATCTTCCATATAGCGGAAAGCTCTTGTGTGGGTTTCGTCTCCCCATGCAGGGGCTTTTCGCTGTTTATAGGGGCATAGATGGGTTCCGGAACGCAAAAGCCGCCCTTTCCGGCTGGAAGGGGCGGCTTTTTGAAAGGAAATGATGAATGAAAAGGCGAAAGGGATACGGCAGGGCTTCCCGGCGGCGGAGCAGCTGCGCGCAGCCGGAAAAGGGCAACCGCCGAAAGTGGATCTCTCACTTAGCCGGCGCGGCGCAGGGCGCTTGCGCGGACAGTTCCGCATTCAGCTTGCCCAACCGTTTGACGCTCATGACAATCAGCGGTATGACCATTACGACCCATACGATCGGTTCGGCCAGGATCACACCCATATAATCTAAGTGCGGGGTCAGGAACAGCACGACCGCGAGCTTGCCAAACAGCTCGAGGAAGCTGGAAAAGATCGGCGTGACCAGGTCGCCGATGCCTTGCAGCGCGTTGCGCAGCACGCAAATACCGGCGGTCACGAAGTATAACAGCCCGTCAATGCGGAGATAGAGCGAGGCGGTCCTGATCACCTCCGGCGTGGAGGTGCCGGTCACAAGGCGTACCATTGAAGGAACCGCGGTATAAATCACCAGCAGCACCAGCGCGCACCAGATCCAGCTGATCAGCAGCGCCTGCCAAATGCCGCGGCGGATCCGATCGGGTTTCCGCGCGCCCCAGTTCTGGCTGCAAAAGGTTGCCATCGTCGTGCCGAAAACCGAGAACGGCAGCATGAATAATTCGGTCAGGCGGCGCGCTGCGGTATGCGCCAATATGGTCGCTTCGCCAAAGGTGTTGATCGCGCTTTGCAGCAGCACCGAACCGAAATTCACCAGCGACATCATAAATCCCATCGACAGCCCGGAACTCATCAGCTGGCCGACCATCCACGGCGACAGCCGGAAGTCGGCTTTCGACGGATGAAGGATGGGGTATTTTTTGTAGATATAGCACACACACAGCAGCCCGGAAACCACCTGCGCCAATACCGTTGCGACGGCTGCGCCGGCGACGCCCGCCCGCAGCACGCAGACGAAGAACAGGTCAAGCCCGACGTTTAACAGCGTCGACAGGATCAGGAAAACCAACGGGGTGATCGTATCGCCGACTGCGCGCAGCACTGCCGCGCAGCCGTTATAAAGCATCGACGCGGTCAGCCCGAACAGGATCACGCGGAAGTATGCCGCCGATTGGCCGATCAGGTTTTCCGGCGTATTCAGCACCCGCAGCAGCGGGGTCAGGAAGCCTGCGGAAAGCACGGTCAGCAGCAGCGAAATGCCCAGCCCCAGCAGGAGGATCGCCGCAACCGAACGCTTCACCTGTTTTTGATCGTTCGCGCCGAAATGGCGTGCGGTAATGATGCCGAAGCCGTTGGCCATCCCGGTCAGGAAGCCGACGATCAGGGAATTCAACGAATTCGTCGCGCCGACGGCGGTCAGCGCCGTGTCGCCTAAAAAGCTGCCAACGATGCGGGTATCCGCAAGGTTGTAAAACAACTGAAACAGGTTGCCTATCATCACGGGGATAGCGAACGCTAAAATCAGGCGCGTGGGATCGCCTTTGGTCAGGTCTTTCATGGGTGTGCTCCTTCCAAAACACAGTGTTCAGGGAACGGTTCGCCGGAGCGGAAGGCCCCGACGTTTGATCCTTCCATAGGATAGACCTTTTCCGGGGATTTGGCAAGCGGCATTGCGACGAAAAGCGGCGCGGGCGGGCGGGCTTTTTTTGTGAAAAA
>CAJUGU010000109.1 GCA_910586105.1 uncultured Eubacteriales bacterium
CCTCTGGACACCCGCGATGCTGCGCATCGCCTGTGCCGCCTGCGGGCGGGGAAAGAGGTAGCCAAGTCAAACCGATAAGCATATTTTGAAAAACGCCGCAAATATCCCGCAGCCGAGCGGGACCAACCATGGCTGTGCTGAAACAAGGGCGCTGGAATGGACGGCGCCGGAGTAAGGGGCGTCCCGAAGCTGGATCGTACCCGGCATTGGGTCAACGCAGTTCCTCCAGCTGGGCAAGCAGCGCTTCCCGGTTGGCTTTTTTCAGTTCGCATTCCCAGATACGCAGCACCTTCCAACCGCGCGCTTCAAACATCGCCGTGACCTCGCGGTCACGGCGCATATTGCGTTCCCGCTTTTTTTGCCAATAATCCGAATGATCCGAAGGGCGGGTATTGCGGCAGTCATGCCCGTGCCAGAAGCAACCGTCCACAAACACGGCGACCCTGCGGGACAGGAATACGAAATCGGGTTTCCCCTTGACGGGGTAATTCCGTCGCCAGCCGGCGATCCCGTTCTGCCGGAAGATCTCGATCAGCCGCAGCTCGGTAGACTTGTTCCCGTTGGATTTGACCTGCCGCATGATCGCAGACCGTTTGTCCCGGTCGAATACGTCAGCCATTGCGTCACCGGGTCTCGAATTCGATGCGAAGGCTCGGATCGTTTTCGGCCTTCAGCACGATGTCGTTATAACGGCGGATGAGATCCGTAAGCGCCGCGTTGCGCTGGGACTCGTCAAACCGGCTGCGTTCATATACATAAGCGGACAAGAACTGCTGGATATCCCACACCTCCACGCGCCCGGAAAGCCCGGAGTCCTCGGCGAGGTTGAGGGCGGTATGCACCCGCTCCAAGATCGTGATAATGACCGGACGGTACCCGCCCCGCAGGTTGGCCCTGCACTTTTCGATCAGCAACGCCCCCGGCATGGTTGTGCAATGGACGGCTGTGCGGTCGATGACGAAGTCGCCGCTGCGGTCGGTCGGTGCGTCCGCCACGGATGCGCCGTGAATCTCGAAAGACCCTTCCGGCAGGGCCAGGCAGAGCCGGGCCGCCGCCAGATGTTGGAGCACCGTGCCCAGATACTGCGTGCCTGGGTTCTGCTTTTGCCGCTTTTTGGCCTGCTCGAACAGCTCGTCAAGGCTCGCGCTGACCGTTTTGGATGGGTCGGCAGTCAGGACGAAGGGCTGGTTGCGGAAATATTCCCGCACCTGCTCGGCCCAGAACGCCTCGACAAAGGCAAGGTCGACGGCCTCCTCCTCGTTCCACGCGTTGAGGAAACCGACATACCGGATCATGAGCCCCATGCTGCCCCGGCTGGTGCGCCCGCCTTCGGCGGAAAGCTGCTGCGTGATGCCGTGTTCTTTCAGGATCTTTTTCAGGTTCCCGCCGCCCAGCCCGGCGACCTGCCCTTTGCTGCTGGTCTGGAAATCGTCTGGATCCAGCGGGAACGAGCGGTCCCGTACCAGCCGCGTGAACTGCACGACCAGCGACAGCGGCCCCTTTGTGAAGATATTACACTCCGTTTGGAACGCTTTCAGCCGTTCATTTGGAAGGATCGTCATATACCGCCTCCGCGATCTTGGTCAGGAAACGCTCGCCGATGAACTGCGCCACCGGCATTGCGACCGCGTCCCCCATGGCTTTATAGCCGTCGTTGTAGCTGCCGGGCAGGAGGAAGCTGTCCGGCGCGCCCATCAGGCGGGCGGCTTCGCGGACGGTCAGCAGCCGCGCATGGGTCGTTCCGCCCTGCCGGACCACTAAGTACTGCTTGCTGCTCCCGCCCTCGGGCGTCCGCAGGCATCCCGCGATCCCGTCGAACCGCAGTTCCAGCTGCTGTTCGCCGTGCCGCGTCCGCCGGTAGCCGGTCGCATAGACGGTATCGCGTTCGTTGAGCCGGACGCGATGGCGCGCGGGCACGAGCCGGAGCACATCGTCTTTATCAAAGGGGGCGTCGCGGTCGACGATATCCTTCAGCGATTTGCTCCGGCGCGGCGGCTTGTCCGCCGCCCACCAGATCCATCCCGGCAGGGAACGCCCCAGCTCGGCCGCCGCCTTATTGTGCAGCCAGCAGGGGCCGGGGCCGGTCAGCTCGGGCGGGATTGTGCAACCGTGCGCCACTGCGATCACGAACACCCTGGGCCGGGACTGCGGCACGAAATGCGAGGCGTTCAGCACGATCGCCCCGCAGTCGAAACCGCGGCCGACCAGCGCGGTATGGAGGGCGCGGTAATTTGCCCCGCCGTTGGTCGAGAGCAGGCCGGATACGTTTTCCAGCAGCAGGAGCCGGGGCTTCCGCTCGAGCTCGTCCAGGACGCGCAGCCATTCCCAGACGAGGCCGCTCCGGGAGGCATGGATCCCGCCCATTGAGCCCGCCAGCGAAAGATCCTGGCAGGGGAAGCTGGCCCACGACAGGTGGGCGAACGGCAGGTCGCGCCCGCGCACGTTCCGGATATCGTCCAGCGCGAAGTGGCTGCGCCCGAAGTTGGCCTCGTAGACCGCGGCCTTCTGCGCGCTGACATCATTGGACCAGACCGGCTTGAACATCCCTTTCAGGCCATAGGCGACCAGTCCGCTCCCGGCAAAAAATTCATGCATCGTCCAGGGCGCAGAGGACAGGTCGACGCGCGGTTTTTCATATGTGTGCGGCATCCGCGTTCCTCCTCTGTGCAGCGTTTGCGCCGGCTGTGCGGCGGTTTCCGAAAAAAGCGCCGGGGGACGGCTCCTGTGCGCGGCCCCGCCGCTCGGGTGAACGCGCAGTCGATCCGGCGTGCGTCCCGCTGGCTGCGCGCGGCGCTTCCGGCGCCGCCGAAAGGGGGGGCTTTGAACAGGTTTTATTATATTCGTTCGCGCGAAAATAGTCAAGCGTTTCGTGCGGCGGAGCGGGCGGGCGTGCCCGGAGCCCTCCGGCGGACGCGCCTGTTGGGCGTGCGGGGACGTTCAAAAAAAGCCGACGGGAGAGGGCTTTTCCTCTCCCGTCCGACAGGACGTTCGTTCAGTTTTGTGGATCCTGCCCGTTCCGCGCGGCTTCTTCCTCGACGTGGTCGAGCATCGCGCGCAGTTCCGCGATATCCTCGGCGGAAAGCGTTTCGTCTCCAATCATGCGGGCGAATAGCTGCTTTGCCGAACCATGGTAAAGCATATCGAGGAACGATTGGTTTTCTTTCCGCTGCACCTCTTCGCGGGTGATGAGCGGTTCGCAGACAAAGCCAGGGTCGGTGCGCTGCATCAGGCCTTTGGCGACGATGCGCGTGATCAATGTGTAGATCGTGTTCTTCGACCAGCCGGTCTGCGGCATCAGGATGGCTGCGATGCGGTTGGCGCGGATCGGATGTTCGTCCCATACCACATTCATTACTTTCATTTCGCAGGGCTGCAGGTCTTTCCCCTTCATGGCATTTCCTCCCAATTATAACAACGGCTGTTGATCGGCTCATGATGCACCGAACCGGTCTACTATGCTGGCAAAATTTTACCACATTCCCCCCGGAAAGTAAATTACAAAACGGTTACAACTGTGCGAAACCAGTCGTTTTTCCGTTTGAAAAGCGGATGCTTTGACGATTTAATGTAAAAAAATGCATGTATCGGCGAGCGGGGCGCTGTATGGCGGGACGTCCGGGGAGCGGATGCGCGGCGGCGCGCCGGAAGACAAAAAGCCGGTTCCCTGTGCGGAAAAACAGGCTTGCCAGCCGCCGCCCCGCGCGGTATACTGAAAAGCAGAAGGAGGGGACGGCGGATGCGCAGGCTGGTCTTTCATATTGATGTCAACAGCGCCTACCTGTCGTGGGAGGCGGCGCGGCGGGTGGCGCAGGGCGGCGGCGACCTGCGGCTGGTACCGTCGGCGGTCGGGGGCGACCGGGAA
This sequence comes from uncultured Eubacteriales bacterium, assembly GCA_910586105.1. Lineage (GTDB taxonomy): Bacteria > Bacillota > Clostridia > Oscillospirales > Butyricicoccaceae > QXXE01. Next base: position 3,863 of record CAJUGU010000109.1, read on the forward strand.
AAGCGCACGGGCGTGATCCTGGCCAAATCGATCCCGGCGAAGGCGTTCGGCGTGCAGACCGGGGAGCCGGTCGCGATGGCGCTGCGAAAGTGCCCGGAGCTGGTGCTGGTAAAGCCGGATTTCCGTCTGTATGAGCGTTCGTCGCAGGCGTTCCTGGCGGTCTGCCGGAAATATGCGCCCGTGGTGGAAAAGTTTTCGATCGACGAGTGCTTCCTCGACATGACGGGCACGGAAAACCTGTATCCCGACCCGCTTGCGATCGCCTGCCGGATCCGGGACGAGATCCGGGAACAGCTCGGGTTCACGGTGAATGTCGGCGTCAGCGAGAACAAGCTGCTCGCGAAAATGGCGAGCGATTTTGAAAAGCCTGACCGGGTGCATACGCTGTTCCCGTCCGAGCTGGCGGAAAAGCTGTGGCCGCTGCCGGTGGGCAGCCTGTTTTCGGTGGGACGCTCGACGGCGGAACGGCTCCGGAAGGCGCGCCTCGATACGGTCGGGGCGCTGGCCGCCTGCGACCCGCAGCAGCTGCAAGCGCTGGTCGGGGCGAAGGCTGCAAGGCGGCTGCATGCGTATGCCAACGGCGTCGACCCGTCCCCGGTGCTCGCCGAGCCAGAGGAGGCCAAGGGCTACAGCATCTCGACGACGCTGGAAGAGGACGTCATCACCTGGGAGCAGGCGTATCAGGTGCTGGCGGCGCTGGCGGACAGCGTTGCGGCGCATCTTCGCTCGGACGGCGCGAAGGCGTCCCGTATCGCGGTCGCCTTCCGTTCCAACACGTTCCAGAACCGGTCCCACCAGAAAAAGCTCCCCGAGCCGACCGACATCACCGCAGAGATCTACGGGGTGGCGCGGCAGCTGTTTGGAGAGCTGTGGAACGGGACGACGCCGCTGCGCGGGCTGGGCGTTTCGCTGACCGGCGTGACGCGGGACGGCTGCGAACAGACCTCTCTGTTCGTGGACGAGGGCCGCGAACGGGCGCGCCGGTTGGATCGGACGGTGGACGACCTGCGCAGCCGGTTCGGCACGGAGGCCATTTCGCGGGGGTCGGCGATGGGCTCCACGTTGCGCGTAGGCCGGAAGTATCGGGCGCAGGAAGAGCTGAAACGGGACGGGCGGCGCTGAGCGCCGCCCGATTTGCATCCATTTCGCTAAGCACAACGGCATTGCCTTCACTGGTGCTGACGTGCAGTGGTTCGTTGTGCTTTACGGTAACGTTTGCCAATATGCGTGCCGGCCTTGCCGTTATCCTTCCGGCCCTTTGCCGACGAAGTTTTTCCGGTATGCCTTCGGCGACACGCCGACGTGCTTGGTGAACTGCGCCGAAAAATAGCTGGTCGTTTCATAACCGACGCGTTCGCCGATCTCCGTCACCGAAAGGTCGGTCGTGATCAGCAGGGTCTGGGCTTCGCCGATCCGGCGGCGCAGCAGGTAATTCATCGGCGAATAGCCGTACAGCTTTTTGAAAACGTGGGAGAGGTAGGGCGCGCTCAGGTGGAGCGCGGCGGCAAGCTCGGGCATCCCGAGATCTTCTGCGTAATGCTGGTCGAGGTGGGCCTTGATCCGCGCGCCGAGCGCGGATTCGGGCTCCGGCTCGGGGCTGGGGGCGGGCGCGCCCGGCAGCAGCGGCAAGCAGCGCAGGAGGAAGGCTTCCGTCAGCGACTGCGCGTAGAGCTCCTGTGCGCGCCCGCCGCGCCGCAGGGCGCTGAAGATCATTTCACACAGGGTTTCCAGCTCCGGCAGCTCGTCCCCGCAATGAAGGACAGGGGACGCGCCGTCGGGCAGCAGGGCGTTTTTGTGCAGCCCGGGAAGCGCCAGCCCGCCAATGGCAAGGCAATGGGCTTTGAGCTGATGATCGGCCCATGGGCCTTCGTCATGGATCACGCCGCTGTTATAAATGACCATATCGCCCGGCTGCACCAGATGCTTCCGGTCGTTGATCAGATATTCTGCCGTGCCGCGATGGACAAGGAGCACCTCCACATAATCGTCATGGGAGTGCATGACCCGGTTAAAGGAGGTCATACCCCAGTCGACCAGACTGGCATAGAGCAGATGGGGACGGTTTTCCGCATGGAAAACGGGATCGTATGCGCTGCGGACGAAATATTGAAGCACGGGGAACCTCCTTATACCAAAACAGGGCTTTTCCGGGATCCGAAAGCGGGGAACGCTCAGCGGACGCGCAGGGCTTCGACGCGCGCGGCGTCCGGCGTGACGTAGGCGGTCTGATAAACGTGATAGATCACGAACCCGGGCTTTGCGCCGGACGGTTTTTTGACGTACCGAACCGGCGTATAATCGACCGGTACGAGCGTGGAGCCGCGCGCCTTGGAATGGTAGGCCGCGATCATCGCCGCCTCGGTCATGGCCTCGTCGGTTGGCTCCCGGCCATCGGCGACCAGGATCACGTGCGAACCGTGGATCTTCTGGGTGTGGAACCAGACGTCGGATTTGAACGCCGTTTTCATCGTCAGCAGGTCGTTTTGCAGGTTGTTCTTGCCCGCAAAGACCGCGAAGCCGTCGCTGGTACGGTATTCATAGGGGCGGGAGCGCGCGGGCTTCTGCCGCTGGTTCCGCTGCTGCTTATTGGACAGGACGCCGGTCTGGCGCAGCTCCTCGCGCAGCTGGGAAAGGTCCTGCTCGCATTCGGCCTCGCCGATCGAGGCCAGCACGCTTTCCAGATAATCGACGTCGCGCTCGCCTTGTGCGACCTGTATGGTCAGGACCGCTTCGGCGGTCTTTGCTTTGTTGTAAAGTTTATAGTAGCGCTGCGCGTTCTGCTGCGGCGTCAGGCGCACGTCCAGATCGATCTCGACCTCCGGGCAGGCTTCGTCGAAGTAATCGACCGCCCGGACCCGGTTCATGCCCTTTTCGAGCTGGTACAGGTTGGCGGTGATCAGGTCGCCGAGGCGTTTGTGCCGTTCGCGCTGGGCGGTCTCGAGCAGCTCCTGCCGCTGCGCCGCCAGTTTGCGCTGGGCGCGGTCGCGGGCGTTGGTCACGGTGCGGATCAGGTCGGACGCCCGCCGGTTCATGCGCTCCGCGCGGCTTTTTTTCTCGTAATAGGCCGAGAGCAGCGCCGAAAAGCTTTCCTCCTGTGTGACGGCGATCAGGTCGCCGTATTGGGTGACCGGCAGGCACGAGAAGTCGAAGACGGTCTGTTCCTCGCGGCGGGTCAGCAGGTAAGGCTTGCCGCGCCCCTCCCGGATAAAATCGGTGAAGTCGGCAAACACCCGGCCGACGGCCTCCCGTTCCGGCTCGGAAAGCTGGCATACCGGCTTCCCGGTCTCCCCGGTCGAGCGATAGGCGAGTTCGCGGCAGAGCAGCGGCGACAGCCCGAGGAAGTGCCCGAGCAGCCATTTATCGAGCCCTTTTTCGCCGGCTTCGGTGCGCAGCGCGGCGGCCAGCCCCGCCCCGGAGACCTCGAGCGGATCGAGTTTGCCCTCCTGTGCGGGTGGGAGCCGGTAAAAAAGCCCGGGCAACACCTGCCGTTTGCCGGAGATGTCGCCGTCGACCCGGCGGATCGCGTCGATCACACGCCCGTCCTCGCCTTGCAGGATCAGGTTGGAATATTTGCCCATCAGCTCGATGTTGAGGTATTTTTTGCAGGGGATGCCCAGCTCGTCCGCCGTGTCCAGCTCGATCACCGCCAGGCGTTCCAGCGACGGCTGGCCGACCGATACGATCTTTGCGCCCTGGATGTGCTTGCGCAGCAGCATGCAGAACATCGGCGGCGACGCCGGGTTTTCGATCGTCTGGGCGATCAGGTGCATGCGCGGGGCGGCTGCGGAGACCGAAATCAGCAGGCGCTTTGCGCCGGCCTTCCCACGGATGGCAAGCACGATCTCCTCCCGATCGGGCTGGTAGACCTTTTCGATCCGCCCGCCTGCAAGGTCGCCGTGCAGCTCGCGCACCGCCGCGCGCAGCGTGACTGCGTCCAACGGCATAGAAAATCACTCCTTTAGCAGCCGGGGCCGCCGGGAAACGGCAGGGCCCCGGGAAATGTCTGTCATACGAACCGGATGCAGTCCTTGTGGACGGCGGAAACGCAGGTTTCCACCTCGGGGAAGGCCGCGCCGATGCGCTCGGCGAACACGGCGGCGATCGGGTCTTCGGTCGGGAAGTGTCCCGCGTCGACCAGCGTCAGCCCCAGCGATTGCGCCCGCTGCATCAGGTCATACGAGCAGTCGCCGATCACGAAGGCCTGCGCGCCCTTGTCCAGCGCGAAATCCATCAGCTTACCGCACGCGCCGCCGCCGACTGCGACGCGGGAAATCTCCCGCCCGCCGTCGGTATAGCGCGCGCCGCCTGCGCCCAGCGCCTGCTTGACAAAGGCCGCGAAGGCGGCGGGCTGCATGGGGGCGGTCAGGTCGCCGACCCGGCCCAGCAGGCCGTTGTCGCCCGCGCCCATCGGCTCGACGCTTTGCAGGCCGAGCGCCGCCGCGAGCGCGTCGTTGACGCCGCCCTGCGCGCAGTCGGCGTTGGTGTGCATGCAAATAACGGAGATGTCGCTGCGGATCGCGCGGCGCAGGGTGCGCCCAGTGGCGTCGCCCTCGGTCACGGACTTGGCCGAGGTAAAGATCAGCGGGTGGTGGGCGACGATCAGTTCCGCGCCGCGTTCGGCGGCTTCGGCAACGACGGCTTCGGTCACGTCCAGTGCGCAGAGCACCCGGCGAACCGGCTGGCTTCCGTCGCCGGTCATCAGGCCGACGTTGTCCCAGCTTTCCGCAAGGGAGACGGGGGCGAAATCTTCGAGAGCTTTCAGGATATCGTGTACGGTTGTCATACGGGTTCCTCCAATCGTGCCCGGAGCGCAGCGGTCAGCGCCGCTTGTGCGGCCAGCCGCTCCGGGTCGGGGTCAACGCCGGACTGTAAGCCGTGCAGGATGGACTCCTCACGGCACAGCAGCCAGCGGAAATAATCGTTTGCAAGGGGGTCGGCGCACAGGCGCGCGGGCGCGAGCGCCTCCAAGGGGGAAAGCGTGCGCGCGGCAGCGCCGCCCCTTGCGGCAAGGACGATGTAGAATTTACGGCCTTCGCGGCAGATGCGCTCGTCCTCCGTGCGGAAGCCGTGTCCGGCAAGCCAGACGCGCAGGACGGGCAGCATGGTCATCGGCTGAAGGATCAGCAGATGGTTTCCGGCCTGCGTCCACGGCGCATCGTCGAGGATGCCGGCGATGGTCTCGCCACCCATCCCGGCGATCGTGACGGCGTCGCATTCTTCCGGGGAGACGCCTTCCAGGCCGGGGGCCAGCCGCAGCGGGAGCGCGGCATGGTGTTCTTCGGCGTTGCGGGCGGCGTGGGCGAGCGGCCCGGGCCGGATGTCCGAACCGATAGCGGAGCGCGCCCGCCCGCTAAGCAGCAGGTGGATTGGCAGCTTGCCGTGGTCGGTCCCTACATCGGCCAGCCGCGCGCCCTGCGGGACGAACGACGCGACAAGCGCCAGCCGGGGCGTCAGCGCCATACTTTCCATGGGGCGGGCCCTCCTTCTGTTGATTGATTTGATGGGTAGACGGCTGCGGAGGCAGCGCGCCGTTAAAACGGCGTTCCGGTCAGACCGGGGAAGGCGCTGTCGTGCAGCCCGAAAAAATGCCCGCCGCGCGGCGCGGCGGGCAGGGGCGGATCGCCGAACAACGGCAGGGCGGCGGACGTATCCCGGAAGTTTCCGGATCACGCGCGCAGTCTGGCCGGGACGGTTCAGCCGCCGAAGTGCTCGTTCAGTTTGGCGACGAGCGCGTCCGCGTCGGTACCATGAACCATGCAGGCTTCCTCGATACTCTCCGCCTGAGATGCCGGACAGCCAAGGCAATGCATACCGATCTCCATGAAATATTTTGCAGTTTGCATATCGCGGGCGAGGATCTCGCCGATCGTGCTTTTTTTCGTTACGGATGCCATAGTTTTAAACCTCCTGAAAATTTTCTGGTGCATTTATTATACTTCCAAACAGGACGGATTTCAATGCAAAAATAAAAAAATCTGCTCGCCCCGATTTTTGTGAATTTATATTGACGTTTCGGCAGATTTGCCATATAATTGTAACAAAAAGAGGGGGGAGCGTATGGCAATGGCTGAAATCCGGATCGAAGTTGACAATGGTGTCCGGGAAAAAGCACAGGAGCTGTTTGCCGACTTGGGGCTTGACCTATCAACGGCAATTAACCTGTTTTTAGAGCAGTCGATCCGTAAAAACTGCATTCCTTGGGAACTTCCAAACGCAGATACCATTGCCGCAATGGAGGAAGCAGAGGAAATGCGGAAGCATCCAGAACGGTATAAGGCTTATGACGATTTGGACGAAATGATGCGGGATCTGTTGTCATAAAAGCAGCAGGCCAACCGTTTTTACTGTGGATTTACGGCGTTGAAGATACCGGAACGTATAGCTATCGCCACAGATCGCGTTTTGTGAGCTGTCCCAACGGGGCGGCTTTTTATTTTGCGGATTGTTCCCAATCGGGCGGGATGTTCAAAATAGTTCCGAAGCTGTTGAGCCTGAACCCGCCTTCCTGACGCTCAAAAACTACGTCGAACTGGGTATTTTCCTCGGCGTCCCAGTATTCCAATATGATATAAGGGCCGTCGATGTATACGATCGCAACAAAATACGGGAACCGGCGGCTCCCGCCGTGCAGGCGGTCGAACTTCTGCGCCATGTTGTCAAGCTCGAAAAGATGCTGCGCCACGAAGATCATGGACGGCTTCAGATGCTCAAGCAGCTCCTCGCGGCCTGCCAGATCGACGACGATATTATAATCTTCTTCGCGGGATATATAAACTTCCGACCCGTTTACGAGTCGTAACTCCTTCGGTTCAGTGATGAATTTAGCCAAATCGGCATAACGATCGTACATATTATACCTCCTGCGAATAGAAACCGGGCGCGATCCGTTTTTACCAGTCTATCACAACGACCGCAGCTTTGCAATGCTTTGCCAAAGCTGCGGGTCTGCCCGACCACCGATTGATGCCGCCCACAGCTGCGGGTCATTTTTCAGCTGTGAGAACGGGTGCGGAAAGCCCCTCAAAAAAACTTCATAACTGACTTGCAGGATATCCTTTAACAGGATCAGGTCGCTTACAAAAATACTCCGTATCCCTTGTTCGATATGCGCATAATTTGTCCGGCTTATTGAGCGTCCGCGCAGCTGTAGCTCTCGGAGGATATCGGCCTGAGACAACCCGCGCCTTTTGCGCAAGCGTTGTAAATTCCGCCCAAAACTGACGTTTTGCACCAATTTCTGCATGAAAACCGCCTCCTTTGAAGCGATACCGTCTGGTATCTTTGCTGTTGATTATACCACAGATTTTCACGGTAAAACAGATACCGGATGGTATCGGAACAAAATGAAAGGGGGATCTGTTTCATGCAATCCGAAAAAACGTCACGGTTGGCCAAGGCGTTCATGGGAATCGCCGCAAAAGAAAGTGAGCGCACATTTCCGGATCGCTCCCGAATTCAGTGAAAACCCTTGCAATCGGCGTTCCCGCAAAGTATAATAGAACGGTCATAACCAAGTTTTGGAGGAAAGCACACCGTGCATTATCTGGATCATTCCGCGACGACCCCCGTGCTGCGCGAGGCCGCCGAAACCGCCTGCCGTGTGATGACGGAGGACTTCGGCAACCCCTCCAGTCAGCACCGTCTGGGTATCGAAGCGGCGCACATATTAAAAGGAAGCCGTGCCGCTGTCGCCGAAGCGCTGCATGCGCAGCCGGGCGAGGTCTTTTTCACCTCCTGCGGGACGGAGAGCACGAACCTTGCCTTGTTCAGCGCCGCGCGCCGCCGCCGTAAGGGGCATATCCTGACCACAGAGATCGAGCATGCCGCTACCCTGCAATGCTGTAAAAAGCTGGCGCAGGAGGGGTTCGAGGTCACGTATTTGAAGCCGGACGAAACCGGGCATATATCCGCCGAGGCGTTCGCTGCCGCGCTGCGGGACGACACCATCCTTGCAAGCCTGATGCTGGTGAACAATGAAACCGGCGTACTGCTGCCGGTCGAGGCGTGCGGGCGCACGCTCAAGCGCCGCTGTCCGGAAGCGTTGTTTCATATCGACGCGGTGCAGGGCTTTTTCCGCGTGCCGCTTACGCCGTCCAAATGGCAATGCGATTTGATGAGCGTCAGCGGGCACAAGATCGGCGCGCCCAAAGGGATCGGCGCTCTGTACGTCAAAAAAGGGCTGCGCCCCGCGCCCCTGCTCTATGGTGGCGGACAGGAAAACGGCCTGCGTTCGGGCACGGAAGCGCTTCCCAATATTGCAGCTTTTGGAACGGCCTGCCGGGCGCGTGGGAAAACATTCGCGGAGGATGCCGTCCGCGTGGCGGGGCTTCGGGAAGCCCTGTTAGACGGCTTGCGGGAACGGCTCCCATGGGCCGTGGTGAACGGTTCCGGCGACGTGCCGCACGTGGTCAGCCTGTCGCTGCCCGGCTGCAAAAGCGAGGTCGTGCTGCGCGTGCTGGAAGGGTACGAAGTCTACGTCTCTGCTGGTTCGGCCTGCTCGAAGGGACGGGAAAGCCACGTTTTGCAGGCGATGGGTCTGGATAAGGCGCGGGTCGACAGCGCAATCCGGGTCTCGTTTGCACCGTCTAATACGCGCGAGGATGTCGAAGCCCTGCTGTCCGGGCTGGAAAAGGCGGCTGCGATGCTAAGAAGGGGGTAAATCCATGCAGGAAGTATTATTATGTAAATGCGGGGAAATCGTACTCAAGGGACTGAACCGCAAAGCGTTTGAAGACCGGCTGCTCGGGAACCTGCGGCGGCGGGTGCGCCGGGTGGCGGACTGCCCGGTGTCGATGCGCCAGTCGGTGCTGTTCGTCGAAGTGCCGGACGGCGCAGACGCGGACGCCGTGATGGAGGAAGTGCGCCGGGTCTTCGGGATCGCGGCGATCTGCCGGGCGGCGGTCTGTGAAAAATCTCTGGAAAGCATTTTAGAAACGGCGGAACGCTATCTTGCGGACGAGATTGCGGCGGCGCGTTCCTTTAAGGTGGAGACCAAGCGGGCGGACAAGCGCTTCCCGCTGACCTCGATCGGGGTATCCCAACATATAGGCGGCGAGCTTGCCGGCCGCCACCGGCATATGAAGCCGGACATGCATCACCCGGAGCTGACGGTGCACGTGGAAATCCGCGAGCAGTACGCATTCGTGCATGCGGGGCCGGCGCCAGGCGCGGGCGGTATGCCGATCGGCGCGAACGGGCGCGCGGCGCTGCTGCTGTCAGGGGGCATCGATTCGCCAGTCGCAGGTTATATGATGGCCAAGCGCGGGCTGGAGCTGGTGGGCGTCCACTTTTTCAGTTATCCGTATACCTCCGAGCGCGCCAAGGAAAAGGTGCTCGAACTGGGGAACATCCTGACCCGTTACGTTGGGCGGATGCCGGTGCTGATCGTGCCGTTCACCAAAATTCAGGAGGCAATCCGCGACAACTGCCGCGAAGAACTGTTCACGATCGTCATGCGGCGTTTCATGATGCGGCTGGCGGAACGGCTGGCGGTGGAGTATGAATGCGGCGGGCTGATTACCGGCGAAAGCCTCGGGCAGGTTGCCAGCCAGACCATGCCCGCGATGGCGGTGACCGGGGCAGTGTGCGAGCTGCCGGTGTTCCGCCCGCTGATCGGGATGGATAAGGAGGAGATCGTGCAGACCGCACGGCGGATCGATACCTTTGAAACCTCGATCCTGCCGTATGAAGACTGCTGCACGGTATTTACTCCCAAGCATCCGAACATCCGCCCGAAGCTGCCAAAGGTGGAGGAGGCGGAGACCCACCTTGACGTGGACGCACTGGTTGAGGAAGCGCTCGCCGGAGTCGAGCGTGTGATCCTTGGCTGACGGGGCGGAAAGCCAACGTGCCGGACCGCTGTCCTGATGGCGGTCCGGCGTCCACCGCACAAACGGAGCTGCACATCCCCGCCGCAGCGGAAAAAGGGAGTCCAGAGGGACAAAGT
>CAJUGU010000110.1 GCA_910586105.1 uncultured Eubacteriales bacterium
CTTCCGGCTCGGGCTCCACCGGCGCGGGCGCGGCGGCTTCCGGCTCAAGCACTGCCGGCGGCGCTGCGATTTCCGGTTCAGGCAAAGCGCCTTCCGGTTGCTCGGGCGCGTCCAGGCTCAGCTGTCCGGCAACAGGCTCCTCGGGCAGGATCTGTGGGACTGCCGCAGGAGCCCCCCGACGCGCGCGCGCCGCGCGTTCTTTCCGTGCGGCGGCAGCCCGATTGGCACGGGTCTTCGCAGGGCTTTCCGGCGCGGCGGCTTCCATTTGCACGGCTTCCGCCTTGACCGCAGGAGCGTCCGTCTTCGCGGGAGCGTCCGCCGCCGTCTGCGTGCGCAGCCGGTCTTCGATCCGCTGGACGGCCGGTACATCAATCTCAAGCGGTTTGCCTTCGGTATGCACGGTCGCGTGCGCCCGCACCAGCCGGTTTCCCTCCGGCGCAGGGGCAGGCTCCGCGGCGGCGGCGCGCCGGGACGCGATCTCCTGCTCGGGCATGGGCTGCGGCGCGCCGCTGGTCTCCACCGTGTCGCCGGTGGCAATCTCATAGTCGAGCGGCTTCGGCTCCCCGTTGACAGTCACGCCGCCCGCGAACGCCGCGCCCAGCGCTTCCGCCAGCGTGCGGGAGGCGTTCGCCCCCGGCTTCGCCGGTTGGAATTCGATGCGGTCGCCCGCATGCACGACCGCCGAAAGCGCGGCCTCCTCCCCGTTGAGCCGGAGCACCGGCGGCGTCCCCGCCGCGCCGCGCACGAACTGGCGCGCGCCGTTGAGCGTATACGCGAGGTTGGAGCCCGTCCGCCCCATCAGATCGCTGTAGCTGCATCCGTTCATCAGCAGCACGTCGCGCACGTTGAGCGTGCCGCTGCGGAACAGCTTCGCGGGCGTGCCGTTGAGCGTGACCACATAGCTGTCATGGATCATGCCGAGCGCTGCGGAGATCGCGATGCCCAGCGGTGTAGCATATTCGGGATCCCCCAACGCATATTCGTCGGAAAACGCATTTTTTTCAAAGTGGTTGCCCGCGATCGCGACCCGCGCGTCGTCCATCCCGAGCGCCGCCGCCGTCGCCTCCCGCAGGCCGTGCAGCTTGCTGCCGCCGCCCGCGAGGAAGACGGCCGACGGGGGCCCGCCGTTCAGCTCGAGCACCTTGTCGGCGATCTCGCCCGCGAGCAGCCGCACCGCCGGCTCGATCAGCTCGGCCAGCTGCCCCGAGGTGCATTCATGCACAATGCCTAAAATATCGGTATACCGCAGCGGGTCGGCCCCGCCGATGCCCATCTTCAGCTCCTCGCCCGTGCGGAAGTCGACCAGCAGTTCCTTCATCAGCAGCTCGGTCACCTCGTCCCCGGCGACGGTTGCCATCGTATACCCCGCGACGCTGCCGTTGCGGCACACCGCGATATCCGACGTGCCCGCGCCGATATCCACCAGCACGAGGTTGAGCAGCCGGATATCCAGCGGGATCGCCGCGTTGAGCGACGCGATCGGCTCCAGCGTCAGGCTGGACACCTCGAGCCCGAGCCGCCCGACGACGGCGTACAGGCTGTCGACCACTTCGCGCGGCAAAAAGGTCGCCACGACGTCGACCTCCATCACCCGCCCCCGGTGCCCGTGCAGCGTGGACAGGGGGTAACCGTCCAGCCGGTATTGGGAGGGGGTGTAGCCGACCATATAAAAGCCGCCGTCCCCGCCCGAGATCGTGCTTTCCGCCGCAGACACCGCCCCCGCTTCGAGCTGGTTTACCGTTTCGTCGTCCGCCTGCCGCGGCTCGGCGAATTCCAACGTGAAGCTGGCCCTTGCCGACCGCAGCGCGCGTCCCGCCGCCGCCACGCACACCCGCTGCAACCGGATATGCTGCCGCGACTCCAACCGGTCGATCACATTCCGCGCGATGGCTGCCACCTGTGCAATGTCTTCGATCTGCCCGTCCAGCATCGCACGCCTGCCGTGCTCTTCCTTTTCGATGTCAAGCACCCGGAGACGCCCGCCGTCCTCGCGTCCCAGCACGCCGACGATGCTGCGCGTGCCGATATCGAGCGCAAATACAACCTCACGCTCCTGCATTGTCATAGCCTCCTTCCCGCTGCCCGCCCCTCCCGGTGTTTCCGGCAGATACGCGAGCGCCCCGGCCCGCACCGCCGCCTCCTGGACGGCAGTGCGCCTGCCGGGGTTGACCCGTCGCCGCATCAGTATTTATCGTAAGCGCTGTAGCCGCCGTAGTCCGCCTCGCTGTCGGAATACGACGCTGCGCTCGGCGCTGCCGCGGGGCGCGCGCCGTTCTGGCTGAGCGTGAACCGGCTCATCAGCTGGTCGAGCAGCTGCGCCTGGCCGCTGAGCTCTTCGCTGGCCGCAGCGGTCTCCTCGCTCGTCGCCGAGTTGGTCTGTACGACTGCCGAGATCTGCTCAATGCCCTCGTTGACCTGGGCGATCGATTCGGCCTGGCGCTCGCTCGCTTCCGCGATATCGCCCATCATTGCCACCGCGCTCTCGGTCAGCTCGCGGGTCTGGTCAAGCGCTTCGGCCACTTCGGAAACGTAGCCGCTGCCCTTTTCGACCGCGCTGATCGCGTTTTCAATGCGCGCCTGCGTCGCCCGGGATGCCTCGTCCGACTTGGAAGCCAGGTTGCGCACCTCGTCCGCCACGACCGCGAAGCCCTTGCCCGCGCTGCCTGCGCGCGCCGCCTCGACCGCCGCGTTCAGCGCGAGGATGTTGGTCTGGAACGCGATGTTGCTGATCGTGCCAATAATCTCGCGCACCTCTTCCGCCGCCGTCTTGATCTCGTCCATCGCGGAGATCATGTTGCGCATGCGCTCGTCGCAGACGCCCACCTGGTTCCCGGCCTCGTTGGCCTTGTCGCGGGAGGACTGCGCCATCTTGGAGTTCTCGTTCGCGCTCTGGGCGATCTCGGTGATCGTCGCCGAAAGCTCCTCGACCGCGCTCGCCTGCTCGGTCGCGCCCTGCGCCAGCGCCTGCGCGCTGTTGGAGACCTGGTCGGAGTTCGCCGACACCTGATCGGACGACTGGGCGATCTGCGCCAGCGCGTCGCTCAGGCTGGCGTTGATCTCACGGATCGAGCCAAGCAGCGGGGCCAGGTCGCCCACGTAAGCGTCCTCGCAGCCGGTGTCGATGTCGAAGTTGCCCTTCGCCATCTGGCCGAGGATGTTCTCGGTGTCGCTGATCACCCGGTTGAGGTCGTCGACGACCATCCGGGAGGCATCGACCATCTCGCCGATCTCATCCTGGCTGTCGATGCTGGGCAGGGGGGAATGCAGGTCGCCGTGCGCCAGCGCCTGCAAACGCCGCACGCACTCGCCGAGCGGCTTTGCGATGCCGTTCGAGATCCCGGCCGAAAGGATCGCGCCGATCACGAACGCCACTGCGATCAGTGCGATCACGATGCAGATGCTGATCGTCGCCGAAAACGCGACCTGCTCCTGGACCTCGTTACCCTGCTCGACCTTGTGCTCGAGCAGCCACTGCACGTTGTCGAACACCGAGTCGAAGGTCTTGTCCAGCTCGTCGATCATCCGGCGCTGGAGGGTACGGCGCGCGCTTTCGCTCATGTTGTCGCCCACCTCGCGCAGCAGTTCCTCGGACTTGGACAGGTATGCCTGCCAGTCCGCCTGCACCTGGTTATAGACGGCGATCGTGTCCTGGCTCCGCAGCGTGCCGTGCACCTCTTCCAGGTACGTCCCGACCGTCTCGACCAGCTCGTCCATATCCGCCTCGGAATTCGAGCGGATCTGCGGGTCCAGACAGCTGATCGCGTCATGCACCTTGCCGTCAAGCTTGGCGAACGCCCCCAGCACCATACCGGCGTCGCCCTGTGCGAAGCCGTAGCGGTCCAACGCATCCGTGTACTTCGACCGGATGTCGTTCATCATGAAGGTGCTCACGACGCCCGAGACGCTCGCAAGGACCGTAACGCCGGCGACCGCCAGCGTGATCCTCTTTTTGACCTTCAGCTGATTGAGTTTCATTGCAAAAAACTCCCCTTTTCCTTAATAGAATGTATTTCCATATGGCAGGCGTCCGCCTGCTGACAGGACATCTTGCGGGGTGGGGGCCCCCAGAGGCGCGCCCCGGGAGTCCCCGCCAAGGGTCCGGCTTTCGCTCACCGGAAGTTATTGTAGAATGAGCGTTTCCCGCCCATGCCTGTGCTGATACGCCGGTCGATCTGGATCACGCGGTCAAGGATCCGCCGGTTGCGTTCGCAGAGGTCGCGCAGCGATTCCTCTTCCTCGAGCAGCGGGGGCTCAACCTCGCCCTTGCCGCCCATCAGCGTATCAAGGCGCGCCGCGTCCTCCTGCTCCTGCTGGCAGAGTCCCTGCCAGATCGTTTCTTCGATCTCCTGAAGCTCCATCAGCGGCTGCTGGCGCATCGTGATCAGCATCTTCGTCGATACCTCGTCCCGTCGGCCGACCGCCTCCGCGAGTTGCTCGGTCAGGTCGCTCAGCTCGGTCAGCTTCATATATTCCTTGCGCTTGCTCATGCGCAGGCTTTCCAGGAATTCCTTGTCCATCGCCTCACCTCCCGGCGGCCTGCGGCTCTGCCGGGGGGGCGGTCGGGCCGCCCTTGCCCTCCGCGCAGTTTTTGTTCGCCGCGCGGAAGGTGTCGCGGAGGTCGGTCAGCATCGGGCGGACCTTGTCGAGCTCCGCCTTGTTCCGCCCCAGCTTGACGCGGTTCAGCTCGTAGCTGAAGTAATCGTACAGCCGGTGCAGGTCCCGGCCGATCTCGTATTGCAGGTCGAGCGTATCGTCCAGATACCGCAGGATCGCCAGCGCACGGTCGGCCGAATCGTCCAGCAACGCAAAGTTTTCGTGGGTGATCGCGAGGTCACAGCGGGTCAGCTGCTTCACCAGCTCGTCATACAGCAGCAGCAAAAGCTCGTTCTGCCCCATTTCCAGGATGTTCTGCCCCTGCTGTTCACGATAGTGCTGGTATCCGTGATTCTCCATAGCCGCTCCTTAATTAATATCCGCTGCCGCCCATCAAGCTGGACAGCATCGAGCTTTGGTTGTTCATGTTGCTCATCAGCTGCTCAAGCGCGGTGAACTGGGTCGTGTAATAGTCCACCTGGCTCGACATCTTCTCCTGCCACTTTTCAATCTGGGTCGTCAGGTTGTCGTATTCAGTCTGCAGCGAGTTGCTGTTCAGCGAGGTCGGCGCGTACACGCTGCCCGACATCTGCACCAGGATGCCCTGGCTGCCGGTGGTCGTGTTCGCGTACATCTTGAACACATCCTGGAAGTTCTGCATCAGTCCGTTGGTCTTCGAGCCGTTTTCGATCGACTTGGTGAACATATCGCGCACGCCGTCCGGATCGCTTTCCAGCGCGCTGCGCAGCTTGTCGACGTCCAGGTCGAGCGTGGTCAGGCCGCTTTCGTAAGCGGTCGAAATGCCCATGTTCGCCAGCTTCGTCGCGTCCGCGCTGTCGCTGTTCTTCGTCAGGAAGCTCACCGCGTTGCGCAGCGCGTCGTGCAGCCCCGCCAGCTCGGTCGAGCCGAACAGGATGCCCTGCTTCGCCTTTTCTTCGTAGGCCGCGATCGCGCTTTCGCTCATGCTCGCGCGGTCTTCCTCGGTCAGCGGCATATAACGGGAATGGTCTGTGCTCGATTTTTCGTTCGGGATCGTCGCGTACTGCTCGCGCACTTCCTTGACCAGCGCATTGTAATCGTCGACAAACGACTGGATCGCGTCAATGATCTTGTCGCTGTCCGTCTGGGTCTCGAACGTGATCGGCTCGGAATCCGCGTCGGACGAATCGAAGGTTTCCTTCAGCGTAACGGACATACCGTCAAAGTCGACCGTGTTCGAGGTACGGGTCAGCGTCATAGCCTGGCCGTCGATCTCGACCTCAAGCACCGCGTCGGTGCCTTTGGTGTAGTCGTCGCCCATCTTCAGGGTTTCAACGCCGTCCTTGTTTTCTGTCGCGCCGAACAGTCCCGCAAGCTCGCCCGAAACGTCAATCTGCCCGGACGTGCCGGTCTCGGTCGCCGTGATCGAGAACTGGTTCGTCAGCTTGGAGTAATTGATCGTGACGCCCGCTTCCTTGTTGTTGTTGATCTGGTTCATCAGGCTTTCGATCGTGGTGTCCTCATCGAACTCGAACTCCTGCCCGTTGATCGTCAGCTTTTTGGGCTCTTTCTTGACGTTGCCGTTCTCATCATAGACCGGATTCTTGCTTGCGTCCAGCTGATCCGCGAAGTCAAGGATATCGCCCAGCTTCGTGCTGGTGTTCAGATAACTGGTCAGGCCGTTTTCGCCAAAGCCAAGTACCTTGTTGGCATCCGAAGTGACCGAGAGCGTGTCGCCTTCCTTCACCTCAAAGCTCAGCTTCTGGATAGCCTTGCCCTCATCGTCCTTCGCGTCTACAAAATTTACTTTGACTGCGCCTTCGCCAAACGCCTTGTCCAGCCCATCCTGTATCGTCTTCTTGAAAGAACTGTTGCGCAGCTCTTTCATCTTTTCCGCCGGTACATCCTCTACCTTGTCGTAGTTCGCATCCTTGATCGCTTTCGCAAGGTTTTCCTTCCAGTCCTTCAGCGAGATCGACTTGGTCGAACCGTTCAGTGTGACGCTGAGGCTCTTTGCGGCTCCGTCCGCGCCCTTTCCGGCCAGGTATTCGATCGCGTCCTGCTCGCTCGTCAGGTTGGATTCGTTCGGCTTGAAGCTGCTCGCGCCCTCGCCCGTCTTGCTGATGCCGAGGTTGGCGGCAAGGGCCTTGTCGGCGCTGTTGATATAAACGGCATTCTTTGCCGAAGACTTATCGCTGAACGAGATCGTGCCGTCCGAGCCGACTTCGACCTTGATCCGGTCGCTGGCCTTGACGTATTCGCCCGAACCGGCCTTGACCATCGCGTCGCCGAGCTTCTCTTCAATGCCCTTCGCCAGATCTTCCACGGTGTCATAAACATCGTTTTCGTCAAAGCTCAGGTAAATGCTGCTTGAGCCGTATTTTACCGTCATGCCGCCGGACAGGTTGCCGACCGTCACCTTGTCGGACAGATCCGCCATCGCGTCCGAAGCGGTCGCCGTCATCATCTTGGTATCCGGATCCACAACGCCGGTAATGCTCTTCAGCAAATCGCTATTCGCCACCGACGAGCGGTACTGCGCCGAAGTCGCAAGGCTCTTGATGCTGTTGATCTTCACATTGCTGTTCGTGCGGCCCGAAGCGCTGACCGCCGACGCGTTCTTGCCCAGCGCCGTTGTCGTGACCGCCTTGTTAAAGAACGACTGGCTGAACAGGTTGGTGCTTGATGTATACGAGGTGTATTTCCGGTTCAGCTGCACCATCTTGTCAATGATGCTGCGGTATGCGTCCTGCTTCCACTGCACCATCGTCTGTTGCTGCTGGAGCTGCGTGATCTTGTTCTGATACCCTTTGATCGCGTTTTCGATCAAAGTCTCGGTATCCAGGCCGCTCGCAAGGCCGCTGATAACATTTCGGGATCCATAAATGCTGCTTGTGCTGCTGGATCCGGTCAAACTGCTGATTGACGCCATGAAAATCACTCCTTTAAAACTTACTGAAAATTGAAATGCCCGCAAAGGGCCGGCCCCACCGGGTTCCGAAAGGCTGCGCCTGCCCGGAAGCAAGGTTCCCGTCCCCATCCGCCGGGGTCCGTTTGCACGGCGGTCGTTTTCGCGCGTCCGCCGGCAGTGTCCATAGCCGCGGCCAGCCCCCAACACGGTTTTGCAGGGAGACGTCCCGCGGCGCCCCATATTATGGAATCCGCATTTTTTCCGGAAAGATGCGCGCTTGAAAAAATTTTCCAAAGCGTCCCGGACGGCTTTGCTCCGCCATCCGGACGAGAGAAAGAGCGGCGCGCCCTCTCCCCGAAGGGAGAGACGGGCGTCAGGGGCAAGGGGACTTGATCGTGGTGGTACTATGTCAGGCAACATCATCAAAGGATCTGTTCGGATCGCGATTTTGTCAGCCCGAAATGAATTCTGTTTAAGGTATCGGGGATAGGTTTTTCAACCCCGACGCCCTGACGCGCCGCAGTGATTGGGTCGCGCACCCGACAGGGAGTGCGCGGGGGATGTTGGGGGACGGCGCATACCATTATAGTGCGAATCATAATGGCGTCCACCGCGCCGCCCCCCGCGCAAACGGTCTTTTACCCCTTCGTCTGCTTGGGATCCTTTTTCGAGAACAGCGCTTTCACCAGCTCTTCCGGCTGGCTTTCCTCGGCGGCGGCGGCGCGGTTCACATCCATTGCCGTGAGCAGCTCTTCCCGCAGCACGGGGATATCCTTCGGCGCATCGATCGCCAGCCGTGCCCCGCCTTCGTCCGCCGCGACCACCGTGATCTTGATGTTATCGCCGATCAGCAGGCCTTCGCCCGCCTTCCTCCGCAGGATCAGCATGGCGCACCCCCGAACTCTTCCAGCTGGTGCCGCATCCCGTAGGCGTCGCCTTCCAGGATCACCTGCATCGCATGCCGTGTCTCGTCGTTGATCACGACCGGGCATTTGAGGTTCAGCGTGCTTTCCGATACCGGGTTGCGCACCACGCACATCACGTAATAGCAAAGCTCCGTGCTCTCTTTCACGCCCATCGCCTTCAGCTCTTCCGCCGTCAGCACCGGCGCATACCCCGGGCAGACCGCGAACGGGTTCATCACCACAAACGCCAGCCCTTCCGTCTGTACGCTTTGCAGGCACAGCAGCGCCGAGTCGCTCCCCTCGAAGGGCAACAGCACGAACCGCTTTTCGTCCTCAAAGGCAAACAGCCCTTTCCGGAATTCGAGCACATCTTCCGGATCGATTTCTATGCTTCCAAAATACTTGGTCTTTAAGATCAATTTCGCTGCCTCCCTGCGTCTTGCTTTCTTTTTATGCCTGGATATCGACCGGCTGATAATTCGGATCGGAGGACGGCGGTACATAGATCGCCCCGCCGACATACTTAATAATCACGTCCGGCATCTGCGTGACCGAGATCTCGATGTCCCCCGGCACAAACTCAAACCCGGCCCCGTCGGTCTTCCAGTCAAAATTCAGTTTATCCATTTCGTAGCGGATCTGCATTTCGCCGCCCTCCCAATCGAGGTTGACGCCGCCTTTCGGCAAAAAGTCCAGTCCAACGTTCACGTTCATTTCCTCCTGCATCGGCTCCGCGGCAAACTGGGTGACCAGTTCTTCCCCCACGCGCGCGTTCAGCAGCAGCCGCCCGTGCCTTGCGTAGGTCGCCGTTGCTTCATATGCCGCCTGCCTTCCCGCCTGCGCAGCCTGCACGACGCTGCGCATGGGCGTTGGCGAGAGCGAATTCCGAGCCTCGAAGGTATCCATCTTCACGCGGATCGGGCGGCTTTTGATGTTTAATCCCCCCTTGTCACGACTGATTTCCATCTCGGCTTCCCCGCGCTTGTATTCCAGCCGGGCGTTTGTTGTCTTCATCTCGATCTCGATCGGGACGCTCTTGATCTCAATCAGGGGATACGTCATAGTGCCTCACTCCTTCTGTTGATTATCCCACCGGGTTCCTTTATGATGCGGTGAACTGACCGGCACGCCGTCAGTTCATGTAGTCCAGCAGGGTCTGGGACAGGACCGAGTTGCCGATCTTCAGCCCTGCGTTGTAGCAATACTGCGCCCACGAAAGCGAGGTGATCGCTTCCACCGGGTCGATCTCTTCGATGCCAAGGATCTGCTCGTTGAGCGCCTTGACGTCGGCGGTCAGACGGGTCTGGTTGGTCTCCAAAAACGCCGCCTTGGTGTCCAGCTCCGTGAATTCGACGTCCATCTTATCCTGCGCCGCTTCCAGCTTGCCGAACAGCTCGCTGAGACGGTCGTAATCGGGTACGCCCTTCCGGAACGTGCCGTTAACGTCGCTGGCGGTCATGAGCAGCTCGCCGATCTCCTTCATCAGGGAAACGATGTTCTTCGGGTCGCCGTCTTCATCAAGGCCAAAGTCGAGCATTTCCAGACCGTTGAGCGCGGAATTGTAAACGGTCGAACTGATGGGGCTGGTCGTGCCGTTGGCCTCCTTCATACCAAGGCCGATATCGACGTAGGTCGTTTCATGCAGCATTTTGTTGAGCTTCTCATATTCCGGGGTACCCTCCGCAGAGTCCACCGGGATCCCGCGATAGCAGAGCTTTTTCTCGGTCACTTTCTCCGTGACTTCTTCCGTCTTGTACGACTCAACGTCTTCATACTCGGGTTTGCCGTCTGTGCCTATGATTGGCTTACCGTCTGTGCCCAGCTTCGCCTTTGCGGTAAACTCCTTGATAGCGTCGCCCGCTGTTATTTCGATTTTTTCCTGATTCGCATCAAGAACGTACTCACCCTTTTTATGCACTGCATCTGCACCCGGTATCGGCTGTCCATCTGCACCGAGCGGAAAAACATCTTCCGTATATTTCAGATACGCCTTTCCGTCTCCCTCTTTAAGAGCGTCGATTTGATCCTGTGTGTAGTACAAAACCTTTTCGGTCGTCTTCTCGACTTCCATATCCTCCCAAGTGAAGGGGGTATTCATGCCGTCGGCGCCGGCGAACAGGAATTTGCCGTCATACTTAATGTTCATCGACTGCACGGCTTCATCCACCGCCGCAAGGATCGACTGCCCCAGCGTTTTTCTGGCGGTACCGTCCGGGTCATTCTTCGCGATCAGGGTACTTACCTTGCCGATCTTATCGACCAGATCGTTTTTCACGCTGTCGAAGGTCGAAAACGCCTGCCGGAACGTGGCCAGCACCCCGTCGTTATTGCGCACCTGCGTACTCGTCTGCCAGTGCTCACGCCGCAGCTGGAAGGCTCGCGTCGCCGCCGCAGGATCCTCCGCATAGCTGTTAAAGTTGCGGTTGGTCTGCACCTTGGTCATTGCCGACGCGAGGGTGTTGTAAGAGTTTTGCAGGTTCGCGCGGTAGGAATACAACATCCCGTTCGTCGTCAAACGATATATATTCATCTTGCTAAAGCCTCCTTATCAAATCGCCGTGCCGTTGATCAGTTTGTCAAGCATCTCGTCAAGCGTGGTCATCAGGCGGCACGCTGCCGAGTACGATTTATTGTACTGCATCATCGAGATCGCTTCATCGTTGAGGTCAACGCCGGAAACGCTGTCGCGATCCATCGACAAATCGTTCTGAGTTGTTATGGCCTCGCCAAGGCAGGTCTGGGTCGACTTGGTGTCGTCGGCCAGCGTCGACGCGATCTTGGTCAGCATCCCGGCAAAGGAGCCGGTGAAGTATGCGGAACCCCAAGTGTTTTCGTTATCCGGGTCGGGCGCGGTACCATCGTTTTGTGACCATTCCGGATCGGACATGCCCGGTTTGTATTCATATTTGTTATCCCGCAGGATCGAAACCATATGCAGCAGGTTGCTGTTCTGTGAACTCTGGTCAAGCTCGGAGTCGGTGCGGCTCTTGAGGATGTGTACGGCATTTTCCGCCCAGCTATGCGAAATCGAAATATTCTTGGCGGTAATACCGGCAGTATCGTCCCCGTCGCCGCTGTTGCTCAGCAGCACGCCGCCGGTGTACTGCTCGCGGGCCGGGATCTTGGTCAGGTCATACTGATTCAGTTTGCTAGTACCACCAATTACAGTTCCACCCGGATCGGTTATCGTGCCATCTGTCTTCAAATTGGCAATCTCAACGCCAGCCGAATCTGTTATTGTACCGTCCGCCGCCAATTTGCCGATCGTCTTGCCATTTGAATCTGTTATTGTGCCATTCGCGCTTAATGTGATATCCGTTTGATTTAGCGCCGTTTTCAGCTCAGTTTCAACCTGACTTTTTTCAAAGAAGCTGTACGTCTTCGGTTTTGCTGTGTCGTCCGTTACCAGTACCAGCTTGGTCTTGCCATCGTCGGCGATGTAGTCGCCGTCCTCGTCCTTCTGGTAGTAGTTCGCGGGGCTGATCACATAATTGCCGTCGGTGTCCAGAATCAGTTTGCCGTCCTCGCCGACCATGGTGTTGGCTTCGTTCAGCCGGTTTGCAAACTGGATCGCCATAGCGTCCCATATCTTGCGATAGAACGGGATACCGTACTTTGTCGTTGCGTTCGGGTCAACCTTGATATCGTCCGCATCCGCAAAATGTCCTTTTTCGGTAAGCATTTCACGGGTCGCCTGAAGCGCGCCGTACAGGTCGTTGTCTGTCAGGTTGACGACCGGGTACATGATTTCTTCGCCGTTCACAGAATCTGCAACGAACTTCGTATCCGGGATCATTACAGCCGTCTTCTTCGCTTCCGTCTCCTTCAGCGTGAATGTGACCTCACCCGTAGCATCGTCAGCCGCTGTAATCGTCCAAGGATTGCTTTCATCCGCATTGTATGCTTCCTGGAACGCTTTCAACTGATCCGCTGCGTTGTCGGCTGCCAGAACCATTGCCGTATATCCGCCAATGGTCAACGCTACCTTGCCGTCTGCATCCGGAGTCCCTGTCGCTGGTAAATCGGCGGGGTCAAGCTCCACCGTTGCCGTGTCAGCCTGTGTCCGCCGGTCAAACCTGATACATCCGGTAGGATCCCCGTTATCGTCTTCCTGAATCGACGCAAACCACCCCGAATTTGCCGGATCATTATTGTACGCATCCACGAACGCTTGCAGCTGATCCTCAATAGTAGTAACCGCAGTGGGATCGATTTTCACGGAATAACCGGCAATCGTCATTGTGTCCCCGTCTCCGGGTTTCAACAAGTTATACTTCCCGCTCTGGTAATACCCGACATCCCGTTTCGGGATGCCGTTGACATCCTTCAGGGTGCCGAGGGTGATGTTGAACTGGTGGACGGTATTCAGCAGATCCTCGTCCGACTTGCTCAAATCGGGGACTTTCAGCTGGGTCGCGAATTGCCCGTCGATCAGGATCGCGCCGTCGTTGGGGCTGGCCGCGTCGTTGCTGTCCAGCTTGATCACGAGCTTGTCGACCAGCACGCCGCCGCCAATGTCTTCCGGCTCATACAACACGTCGATACGGATGTACTTCGACAGTTCATCGATCATCATGTTGCGTTCATCCCGGAGTTCCAGTGCGTTGCCGCCGTGGATCTCCGCCTTGCGGATGGAATTGTTCAGCTTCTGGATCTCGCCGAGGATCGTGTTGACGGTGTCCACATCCTGCCGGAACCGGTTCACCTGATCGGCGTAGAGATCTTCCAGATCCTTCGCGTAGTCGCGGAACAGGGTAACGATATCCTTCACCTTGCCGCGGACGATGGTGTCAAATTCCTCGCGGCCTGCGCCTTCGCTCGAATAGTATTCAAGCTGTTCGATCAGGCCTTGCAGCGCCGCTTCCATGACGCCCGAATCCTCTTCGCCGTCGCCGACCTCATCGAAAATACGGTTGAGCTCATTCAGTATGCCCATTGTAGTATCCATCGAGCCCAGCTTTGACATCTCGGTACGGTACCGGATATCCAGATAGGGGCTGCGGATCTGCTGAACGCCGGTGCAAAGCACGCCGGAGCCGATCTTCATATCATACCGCGAGCTGTAGCGGTCCGCGCCGCCGACGTACAGGCTTTGCAGCTGAAGCTCCTGCCGGGTATAACCTGCGGTGTTCACGTTGGTGATGTTATTGCCAGTCACCTGCATCGCCTTCTGGGATGCATAAATGCCCAGACGCGCAATGCCAAATGAGCCGAAGGTTGACATGGTGCCCATCTTTTGATCACTTCTTTCTGTAAATAAATGTGTATATGGAAAATTGAAAGCATATCCGTCAGGCCTTAAAATCGGCCCCGTGCC
>CAJUGU010000111.1:0-10201 GCA_910586105.1 uncultured Eubacteriales bacterium
CCCTCTGGACTCCCTTTCACCGCTGCGGCGGGGACGGGGGATGGGCGCGGCGCAGCGTTTTCGCCCGTGCCGGTCAGCCCGCCAGAACGACGGCGGGCTGACCGGTATACTGCGTACCGAATTTTGGAAGGGCGGCACGCGCTCGATCTGGAAAGCATTAAGGAGGACGCTGCATATGGATTGGATTTGTTTTGGAGATTCGGCAATGGGGATGCTGCGGTTGGCAATGCCGCTGACCGGCGAAAAGTCGGAGGAAACCCGTCTGATCGGGCTGATCGACGATCTTTCCATCGGCGATATCTCCGATCTGAACGATCGGAAAGCCCGCGCCTTTGGCATTTGCCCATGGAAAAACGACCCGGAATTTGCCGGAGAAGCCGAGCGCTGCGTCGAGCGCTATTATGAGCGGGCGCTTCCCGCCTTCGCGAAAACGAAGGAAGCCGTGATCTGGTACGGCGACAACCCCGCCGAACAATGCGGGATGCTGCGCGCCGCGCACGATCTGTATGCGCGCGGCGCGCCGTTTTCGCTGGTACATGTCGATCAGCTGCGCGGGGACGAGCTGCCGCCGCCCGGGATGGGGAGCATCGGCAGCGCGTCGACGGTCGTGATCATGACCGACAACCGCGCGCTGCGTTTTTTATTCCGGCACACGCCGCAGTTTGTTTTGCAGCGGCTGCATCAGCAGCGGAGAAAACAGCATGACCGGCAGCAGCGGCAGGCGCAGCGGGTGATTTTTTGCGGCGTCGGCGAGCTGGAACCGGAGATCGCCGGGGTGTTCTATCGCAAACGCCGCAGGGTACGGGAGTGTGAAGCGAAATTACTTTACACCCGTTGGGAACAGCTCGTACAGGAGAATGCGCCGCTTCGCGTGCTGGAACAGGGAAAACCGGTTTCAGGGCTAGCGGAATATTATGACGCCGCGATTCTCGCCAACGTCCCGGCGACGGAAACGGTTGCGGCATGGGTCGTCGGGCGCACGCTGGGAAGGTATGCGATCAACGATTGTCAGATTTTTGAGCGTATCCGCGCGCTAGCCGCTGCGGGGAAGCTCGAGATCGTCCGGGACGGCGCAAATTATCGGGAAACCACCGTCCGGAAACGGAAAGAAGGAAAACGCTCCGTACTATCACAAAGCGCGAAACGCAAATGAAAATCCGCGCAATGCGCGCCCTTTATAGAAAGGCTCCCTCTCCGAGGGAGCTGGCAGCCGCAGGCTGACTGAGGGAGTGGCCAACGGAACGCGGCGGTCTTTCATCGAAGCGCCCTGACGAGCTGTCCCACTGGCCTGCCATTTACGGAGAAGTAGCCTGCCGAGCCATTCCGCCCCAAAATTCCCCGCCCGTCAAAAATGTTAGGGGTTGACGGACGGGGTTTATCGTGATATCATTTTAAAGTGATAAAGTACCGAAGGAGTTTACGATCATATGAATTGCATTTCGACCCCCGAAGGGACGCGCGACCTGCTGTTTGCAGCGACGCGCGCGCTCCGCAAGACCGAACAGAACATCCGCGCGACGCTGGAAAAGCGCGGCTACGAAGAGATCATCACGCCGGTCATGGAATATTACGACGTTTTCCGCCATGCAAACCCTGCGCAGTCGCAGGAGGTCATGGTCAAGGCGACCGACCGCAACGGGCGGATCTGCGTCATACGCCCGGACAACACTACGCCGATCGCGCGCGTCGCGGCGTCCCGGTTCCCGGACGAAGCGTTCCCGGCGCATATCTATTATTGTCAGAAGGTGATCCGCGCCGTTGCGGACGACCACGGCCACCGCGGCGAAGTGTTGCAGATCGGCGCGGAGCTGATCGGCGCGGACGGCGTAGAAGCCGATCTGGACATCCTGTCCGCGGCGTTTGACGCGCTGGCGGGGGTCGGCGCGGGCTTCCGGATTGAGCTGGGGCACGCGGGCATTTACAAGGGGCTGATCACCTCTTTGGGCGTAGACGAAACGACGGCGGAGGAGATCCGCACGCTGATTGAGAACAAGAGCTTCGCCGCGCTCGGCGACGTGCTGGAGCCTTACCGCGACCGGGAGGCCTACCGCGCCCTGAAGGCCATGCCGCAGCTGTTCGGCGGCGTGGAGGTGCTGGAGGAAGCCGAAGCCCTGACCGAAAACCCGGAAGCCCGCGCGGCGTTCGCCTATTTAAAGGCGATGTTAAAGGCGCTGAGCGAAGCGGGGCACGGCGACGCGGTCATGATCGACCTGGGGCTGGTGCACGAACTGAATTACTACACCGGCATGATGTTCCGTGGCTACGCAGGCGGCGCGGGCGCGGCGATCCTGCGCGGCGGGCGCTATAATGCGCTGTGCGGCCGGTTCGGGCGCGATCTGGCGGCGGCGGGGTTCGCGATCGATCTGGAAGCCCTGACCGAAGCGGGCCCCGCGTCGGACGACCCGGCGGCGGGCGGGCGCGTGCGCGTCGCGCTGACAAAGGGCCGGTTGGAAAAGAAAACACTTGCACTTCTGAAGAAATCGGGGTATGATATTTCTGAGCTGGAAAATCCGTCGAGGAAGCTCATTTTTGCACTGCCGGGGTCGAACCTTGAGGTCGTTCTGGCAAAGGCGGCGGACGTAATCACCTATGTGGAGCACGGCGTGTGCGACATGGGCGTCGTCGGCAAGGATACCATCATGGAGAAGGGCGGCTCCTTTTATGAGATGGTCGACCTGGGCTTCGGCAAATGCCGCTTTGCCGTGGCTGCGAAAAAGGGCCGGGATGTGTACGGCGGCTATAAAATGCCGGTCATCGCGACCAAATACCCGGCGGTTGCCAAAGCCTTTTTTGAAAAAAAGAACATCGACGTTGTAACAATAAAAATCGAAGGCTCGGTCGAGCTTGCGCCCCTGCTGGAGCTGGCGGACGCGATCGTGGATATCGTCGAGACCGGTTCGACGCTGCGGGAAAACGGTCTTGAGGTCGTTGAGGAGGTCGCGCCGATTTCCGCCCGCGTGATCGTGAACCTTGCGGCAGCCAAGCTGAAAAAGCAGCAGATCCAGCGCGTGATCGGGGAATTGGAGCATGGATTGGAGGAGTGAGCATGTTTTTGCAGACAGTCGTCGCCGACGGGCAGGCGGAGGTCACTTTTGTTGAAGAAATGAAAGCGCGTGCCGCAGAGACGCGCGGCGATATCGAGGATACCGTGCGCGGGATCATGGACGACGTGCGCGTCCGTGGGATCGACGCGGTGAACGAATATTCGATGCGGTTCGACCGCGTCAAGCCCTTCGTGGTGGGGCGCGAGATCGTCAACCGCGCATATGAGGGCTGCGATCCGGCGCTCCGCGCGGCCTTGGAAAAGGCGGCGGACAACATCCGCGATTATCACGAAAAAATGCTTGTAAAAAGCTGGGAATATGAACGCGCCCCGGGCGCGGTGCTCGGGCAGCGGGTGCGCGGGCTGCACCGGGTCGGGCTGTACGTGCCGGGCGGCACGGCGGCTTATCCGTCGTCGGTGCTGATGTCGGCGATCCCGGCCAAGGTCGCCGGGGTGGAAGAACTGATCGTGGTCACGCCGCCGACCGAAAACCTGTCGGTTGAGCTGCTGACGGCGGCGCGCATTGCGGGCGTCGATACGATCGTTGCCGTCGGCGGGCCGCAGGCGATCGCCGCGCTGACCTACGGCGCGGGCTTCATCCCGCAGGTCGACAAGATTGTCGGTCCGGGCAACGCCTACGTTGCCGCCGCAAAGAAAATGGCGTTCGGCGTGGTCGATATCGATATGATCGCAGGCCCCTCCGAGGTACTGGTGATTGCCGACCATACTGCCAACCCGTCCTACATCGCCGCCGACCTGCTCAGCCAGGCGGAGCATGACCGGCTGGCGTCCGCCGTCCTGCTGACCGACTCCATGGCGCAGGCGCAGGCGATTTCCGTGGAAATGGAGCAGCAGGCGAAGGAGCTGCCCCGCCGGGAGATCGTCCGGGAATCGGTGGAAAGCTACGGCTGCGCGATCGTCTTTGAAGACCTGAAAGACGCTTGCCGGATGGCGAACGTCGTCGCGCCCGAGCATTTGGAGATTGTCACGGCGGAGCCGCGCGAACTCCTGCCCTACATCACCGACGCGGGCGCGGTGTTCCTCGGGCCGTACAGCCCGGAGCCGCTTGGGGACTACATGGCGGGGCCGAGCCACGTGCTGCCGACCTCGGGCACGGCGCGGTTCTTCTCGCCGTTGTCGACCGACGCCTTCCTGAAAAAGACCAGCGTGATCGAATATTCGCGCGAGCAGCTTGGAACGCTCTCCGAGGATATCATACAGCTTGCGCTGGCGGAAAAGCTGCACGCGCACGCAAACTCGGTGCGCATCCGCTTCCCGGAGGAGGGCTGACCATGCGCGCGGCGGAAATCGCGCGCGAAACGCGCGAAACGAAGATTCGGCTTTTGCTGTCGCTCGACGGCGGCGCGCGGGAGATCGACACCGGCATCGGCTTTTTCGACCATATGCTCAATTCATTCGCCGTGCACGGCGGCTTTGGCCTGACGGTGCAATGCGAGGGCGACCTCATTGTGGACGGGCACCATACCGTGGAGGATGTTGGCATCGTGCTGGGGCAGGCGCTTGCGCAGGCGCTGGGCGATAAAAGCGGAATAGCGCGCTTTGGTTCGGCATATGTACCAATGGACGAGGCGTTAGGCTTCTGCGCGCTCGACTGCTCGGGACGGCCCTTTCTGGTGTTCGACGCGCCCATGCCGCAGCCGATGTGCGGGCAGTACGATACCTGCCTGACGGTGGAATTCATGCGGGCGCTGGCGGTCAATGCGGGGCTGACCCTGCATCTCCGGAGCCTGTACGGCGACAACGCGCACCACATCACCGAAGCGCTGTTCAAGGCGCTGGCGCGCGCGCTGAAGGAGGCGGTCCGGCTGACCGGCACCGGCGGGGTCCTGAGCGCCAAGGGCTTGCTGTAAAGCGATGTTGCTTTGCAGCAAAAAAATTCCGGTGGGCAGCCGGACAGACGAAAAAAGGTGGCGAAATGGGATATATTGCAATCGTAGATTACGGCGCGGGCAACCTGATGAGCGTGCGTAACTCGTTAGAGCATCTTGGCTTTGAAAGCCGGGTCGCGGCTGCGCCGGAGGAGATCGAAGGCGCGGCGGGCGCGATCCTGCCCGGGGTCGGCGCATTCCCGGACGCGATGGACGCGCTGCGCGCCTCCGGCCTGCTGGAAGCGGTCGTGCAGGCGGCGGAGCGCAAGCCGTTCCTCGGCATCTGCCTGGGGATGCAGCTGCTGTTCGAGGCGTCGGAGGAGGTACGCCCCTGCAAGGGCCTGGGCCTGCTGCCCGGCCGGATCGTGCGGATCGAAACGCCGCTCAAGCTGCCGCAGATCGGCTGGAACGCGCTGAAGGTTTTGCGCCCCAACGCGCTGACCGAAGGGCTCCCGCCGGAGGCTTACGTGTACTTCGTACACAGCTATATGGCGCAGCCTGCGGAGTCGGACGACCTTGCCTGCGTGACCGATTACGGCGCGGAGGTACCGGCGATGGTGGCGCGGGGGCGGCTGTTCGGCTGTCAGTTCCACCCGGAGAAGAGCGGTGGGCCGGGCCTGTCCATACTGCGAAATTTTGCGAGATTGACGGAGGGGGACCAATGAACATTTTACCAGCGATCGATCTGAAAGGCGGAAAATGCGTCCGTCTGCAAAAAGGGGATTACAGCACTGCGCGGCAGGTGGCGGAAGACGCGGTCGAGACCGCGAAAGGCTTCCTGGCCGCCGGGGCGCGGCAGATTCACATGGTGGATCTGGACGGTGCGAAAAGCGGTTCGCATGAAAATTACGGCGTGGTGCGGCAGGTGATCGACCGCACGAGCGCGGCGGTCGAGCTGGGCGGCGGCATCCGTTCGATGGAAGACCTGCGGCACGTGCTGAATCTGGGCGTGACCCGGGCGGTCATTGGCTCGGCGGCGGTGAAAAATCCGCTGTTCGTCAAGGAAGCGGTCGCCGCCTTTGGCGAACGGATCGCGGTGGGTGTGGACGCACGCGGCGGCACCGTGCGCACCGAGGGCTGGCTGACCGATTCCGGAGAGGAATACATCGCCTTCGCGCGCAAAATGGAGCGCTACGGCGTGAAAACGATCATATTCACCGACATCGAGAAGGACGGGATGCTGGAAGGCCCCAACTTTGAGCAGCTCGCGGCGCTGCGGCAGGCGGTCTCCTGCCGGATCGTCGCTTCGGGCGGCGTGTCGACGCTGGAGGACGTGCGCCGCTTGAAGGCGCTGGGCGTCGAGGAAGCGATCGCGGGCAAGGCGGTCTATACCGGCGCGCTCGATCTGGCGGCGGCGATCCGGGAGGCGGAGTGATGCTGGCAAAACGGATCGTCCCATGCCTGGACGTAAAGGACGGGCGCGTCGTCAAGGGCGTGAACTTCGTCGGCCTGCGCGACGCAGGCGACCCGGTGGAGCTGGCAAAGCTCTATTCCGCGCAGGGCGCAGACGAGATCGTTTTCCTTGATATCACGGCGACCCATGAAAACCGGGCAACGATCGCCGACGTCGTGCGCCGCACCTGCCGGGAGGTCTTTGTGCCGGTGACGGTCGGCGGCGGCATCCGCACGGTGGAGGATTTCCGCGATATTCTGCGGGCGGGCGCCGACAAGGTTTCGGTCAATTCTGCGGCGGTGAAAAACCCCGGGCTGGTGGACGCGGCGGCGGAGCGTTATGGTTCGCAGTGCGTGGTGGTTGCCATCGACGGGCGGCGGACGGGGAAGACTCCTTCCGGCTTCGAGGTCTATGTCGCAGGCGGGCGCACGCCGACCGGGATCGACGCGGTCGAATGGGCGCGCGAGGTCTGCCGGCGCGGCGCGGGCGAAATTTTGCTCACGTCGATGGACCGCGACGGCACCAAATCGGGCTTCGATCTGGAACTGACCGCAGCGGTCTGCGACGCGGTTCCGGTACCGGTCGTTGCCTCGGGCGGCTGCGGCGCGCTCGAACATTTTTCTGAAGTATTCGAGCAGACGGGCGCGGACGCGGCGCTTGCGGCGTCGCTGTTCCATTACGGCGAACTGACGATTGCCGGAGTAAAAGCGCATCTTGCATCGAAAAATATCCCGGTCCGGCGGGAGATATAGGGGTTATTATGGATTTAAAACGGTTTTTTGTAAAGGACGCGCTGATCCCGGTGATCTGCCAGGACGAACGCAGCGGTGAAGTGCTCATGCTGGGCTACGCCAACGAGGAAGCGCTGCGGCGCACGATGGAAAGCGGTGTCGCCTGGTTTTTCTCGCGCAGCCGTCAGAAGCTGTGGAACAAGGGCGAGACCTCGGGGAATTTCATCCATGTCAGCCGCATTTTGTCCGACTGCGACAACGATACGCTGATCTACTTCGGCACGCCGGTCGGTCCGGTGTGCCACACGGGCAACCGGACCTGTTTTTATACCGAGCTATGGCACAAGGAGGGGCATTCGTGAATTCGTTTGAACAAATGGCGGCGGTGATCGCGCAGCGCCGCGCGGAGCCGATGGAGGGGTCGTACACCTGTTACCTGTTCGATAAGGGGCTGGACAAGATCCTGAAAAAGGTCGGCGAGGAGTGCGCCGAAACGATCATTGCGGCGAAGAATGGCGACAAAGCCGAGCTGGTCGGCGAGATCAACGACGTATTCTACCACATGATGGTCATGATGGAGGCGTGCGGGGTTTCGCTCGAAGACGTGACGCGGGAAATGGACGCGCGCGCGGCAAAGATCGGGAACCTGAAACAGTTCCACGTCTCGGATCACAACACATAACGAAACGGCAGGACGGGCTTCCGGTCCTGCCGTTTTTTGTGATGTTCAGGGTTTGGCGAGCGCAGACGGAGGGAACGCCCGCGCGCGCGGGACGTTATCTGTTCAAATGCGGTCATGGGTCTGACCGAGCGCCAGCAGGGCGCGCATCTGCTGTACGCCCTGCCGCTGGTCGGAAACGATCGATTCCAACAGCGGCTTCAGCCGGTCGCAGATCGGATATTGCAGCGCGTTTTCCGCCATTTCGATCGCGCCTTCGTGATGCGGGATCATTTCCAGAAGGAAATCCTCCGCGATGCGGTTGGTCTTGGGCGCATTTTGCATTTGTTGGAACATTTCCGCCATGATCGCGTCGTTGCGGGCCTGATAGCGGGCCCGTTCGTCGGATGTATTTTGCAGCTGGGAGCAATCGGGAAGCGCGGCTTCCAGCGCCGCGATGCTCCGCGTCTGCTCGCTGATAATGCCCTTTGCGATCGGCCGCAGGGCGGGGGACTGGATGTATTTCAAAACATTCCGAGCCATTTCGACCGCCGCGCGGTGGTGCGGGATCATTTGCACGATAAAATTATGGGAAATGCTGTCGGTAAGCTCCGCGCCTTCCATACCGGCTGTAAGCTCTCGCAAAATGAGGGCATAACGGTTCAGATAGCGCCGGGTCGCTTCGCTGACCGGGTGGTTCATCGCTCCACGCTCCTTCCTGCTAACAGGCTATGCGCCGAACCGAAGGACGGTGCAAACGGAAGGCGCGATCAAGGATCCGAAGGCCGTTTGGCAGAAGCGGCAAAGGAACGGAAGCCGTCCGGTGAACGAGAGCTCGTACAAACAAACGCAAACGCTGCAAACGGACAGAAACCTATCCGCCAAACGGAAGCAACTCCAAAACCGGAAATCACCCAAAGAGCAGTACGGCCGCGCCAATGACCAGTAAAACGATCCCGGTCACGCGGTTCAGGGTCTTGGTTTGCGCGCGGTTGGCGATCACGGCGGCGATCCGCGCCCAGATCAGCGTGAACAGCACGCAAAGCCCTAACGTCATCAGGTCAGGAACGCCGCCGATCACGAAATGGCTGGCCGCGCCGGTAAACGCGGTAAAGGCCATGATAAAGACGCTGGTACCGACGGCGCATTTCAGCTCATATCCGAGCACACTGGTCAGTATGAGCAGCATCATCATGCCGCCGCCCGCGCCGACGAAGCCGCAGATGGAACCGATACAGACGCCGCAGCCGACCGACTGCACGAGCCGTTTTTTCGGCGAAGCGGCTTCCATCGATTCCCGGGTCGTCATCACGGGCCGGACGATGAACTTCACGCCGAGCAGCATGGTCATGCAGACCGAAAAGCTGCCCATCGTCGCGTTTGGCAGGAAACTTGCGGCATAGCTGCCGAACATCGTGAACAGCAGGACGAACGCCATCATGACGACGCCGTTGC
The DNA here is from genome assembly GCA_910586105.1 of uncultured Eubacteriales bacterium. Lineage (GTDB taxonomy): Bacteria > Bacillota > Clostridia > Oscillospirales > Butyricicoccaceae > QXXE01. The sequence goes on from CAJUGU010000111.1 coordinate 9,170, forward strand.
GGATATCGATATTCTTGTTCTTGTGATAGGTGTAAGCGCTGACCGCGCTGGCGAGCACGTCGCTGGCCAGCCCGATCCCGACCGCCGAATAGGCGGGGATATCCAAAAAGGTAATGAGCAGCGGACTGACGACCGCCGCGGCGCTCATCCCGGCAAAGCCAGTGCCGATGCCTGCGCCCGCTCCCGCGAGCAGGCAGACCAAAACTTTGGTGAAAAGCTGCATTATCGCGATCCCTCCTGCATAAATACCCGCGCATGGGCGCAGGCGCGTTCAAACATAGAGCGGCATTGTGCGAACTCCTCCTGGGAGAACCCGGCGAACAGGATCGTACCGAACCGTTCCTGCGCTGCGCGCCCGTCTTCCAAAATGGGCTGCGCCGCCGGGAGCAGCCGCAGATGGATCGTTTTCCGGTTGCCTTCCCGATAGAAGGGATCGAGGAGCCCACGTTGGGTCAGCCCTTTCAGCGCGCCGGAGACGTGCGACTTGGTCAGCTTCCGTATTTTGACGATATCCGACGCGGTGTCGAATTGCGGGTGATTGCATAGGAACATCAGCACGTCGAACTCCATCCGGGTCAGCCCGTATTGCGTACACAGCGGCTTAACGCAGGCGGCGTAGGTGGATTTCAGCAGGTTGAGGCTTTCAAAGAAATGCACGGTACATCCTCCTTTCCATATCGTTCGATTTAGAACGATTATAATGCCGGAAGGAAGGGCTTGTCAAGTGTAGATCTTGTGAACAGGGGCGGTCAGGGCAGGGGCGGGGCAAGGCGGCGGAGCCCTTCGCGCTGGGTGCGGTAGGGCAGGTATTCGAGGAATTTCCGGACGGCGGCGGGAGCGGTCGCCCGGTCGCGCAGCGCAAGCCCCAGCTTTTGATACACAGGCGCGTCGAGCGCCTTGGCGGAGACGCGGTAGGTTGAATGCCCCAGCAGCAGCTCGGGCAGGATACCGACGCCAAGTCCGGCCTCGGCCATAGACAAAACGGTCTGCGGGTCGGAGGTTTCCAGCCGCACCGTGAGCGGCAGGCGCTGT
>CAJUGU010000111.1:10211-13684 GCA_910586105.1 uncultured Eubacteriales bacterium
TGTTTTGCAAACAGCGCCGCGATCCCGGGGCGTCCTCCCGTGTGGAAGAGCAGGAACGGCAGGCCGCTCAATGCGCTGAGCGGCACGCGGGCGTGCGCGGCAAGCGGATGCTGTTCGGGCAGGATGGCAAGCAGCTGGTTTTGCTCCAAAAAGATCGTGTCCAGCTCGGGGGAGGCGGGCAGGGAAAGGAAACCGCAGTCGGCGCGTCCTCCGGTCAGCAGGGCTTCGACGGCGGCGCTGTCCCCGGGCAGCAGTTCGTATTCGACGCCGGGGCAATCGCGCTGGAATTCGCGCAGGATATTGGGGAGCCAATGCGAAGCGGCGGCGGGGATCGCAGCGATCCGGAGCCTGCCGGTCTCCAAGCCGCACAGACGGTCGACCTCGGACTGGATCGCCTCATAGGCTTCGCAAAGCCGCTGCGCGTAGGGGAGCAGAGCCTGCCCGTCCGCGGTCAGCCGCACGCCTGCGCGGCCCCGTTCCAGCAGAGAGAGCTGCCACTCGGTTTCAAGATCGGCGATCATGCGGCTGATCCCGGATTGGGAATAGGAAAGCGCCTCCGCCGCCTTGGTGAAGCTGCCGAGTTCCACGGTCTTGACAAATGCAAGATGCTTTTGAATGTTCATGTCCAACGGGAACACCTCCTTATACATGCGAATGCGGCATGGGATATTGGGAAAGCATGCGGGATTGTGATGGATATTTCAAGCATACAGGAAACCCCGGCGTTTTGCAAGAGGGCGCCCGGAAAATTTTGGGACGGCGCGCAGCAGTTTGCCCGCCCTTGACAAACAACGCTGCAAGATGTATACTGTGTCATGTCGATGTGGCATCAAAAAGCGGATCCGCGCGAGCGGATCCCGGTCATTGGAGGTACCCCGAATGAGACTTCATGGTTCCGTTTATTCCCAAACGCTGCAAATGGACACTGGCCTGACCGTTGTCACGCCGAATCAGCTGTGCGAGACCTACAACGTCGTATACCTGCTGCACGGCCTGTGCGGCAACCATCAAAGCTGGCTGGATTACTCCATGTTGGCGTCCTATGCCGCCTTCGGGGATTCGGTTTATATCATGCCGGAGGTCGGGCGCAGCTTTTACTGCGACATGGCCTACGGCTCCGCCTATTTTACCTATGTCACCGAGGAACTGCCCGAGATCTGTGAAAGCCTGTTCCGCATCTCTGCGGAGAGGGAAAACACTGCCGTCATGGGGGCGTCCATGGGCGGTTACGGCGCGCTGCGGTGCGCGCTTACAAAACCGGAGCGCTATGGCAAGTGCGCGGCGTTTTCCTCGGCCTGCCTGCAATTACGCAGCGGCTTGGAAGCGCTGCGGCAAAATGGGCTGACCCCGGAGCAGATCGAAGCCTTTGGCATCCAGCTGCTACAGGATTTCCGGGCGATCTTTGGCGACGATTATACCTGGAGCCCCGAACTGGACGTGCTCGAATTGGCGAAACAAGTCCCGAAGGGTCTGTTCCCCGAGCTTTATCTGTCCTGCGGGACGATGGACGCCTTTTATCCGGAATTCAAACAGTTCTGCGCGCAGCTGCAAGAGCTCGGCTTGCCTTTCCGCGCCGAGGAATGGCTTGCGCAGCATGATTTCCCCTGTTTCGACCGTGCGCTGCGTAGCGCGATTGAGCGGTTCGGCCTGTAATACGATCGAAAAAAGCTCCCTGCGGGGAGCTTTTTGACTGGATGCGGTCGTCCGGAGGCTTCCTTGGGGCGGTTGGCAGGGCGCCGCCGCCGGGCTTTATTTTTCCGCTGTTCCACGACTTGCCGCTTCCGGCAGCTTGTCAATGATCGTTTCGCATAAGCGGCGCATATAAGTTGACATCGCGGTCAACGATAAACACAGAGACAGCACGGTCTGCGGATCGTTCAGGTCGCATTCCCCGGCGGCCTTGACCAGCTCTTCCGGGATAAACTGGCGCAGCCCGTCCTTGATCTCAAGGAATTTGTTGTAGCAATGCTCGAAATCGATCTCATCGCCGCGCGCCGTCAATGCCTTCACATCGGACAGCAGCAGGTTTTGCTTGAGCTGATAGATGCAAAGCAGCTGCATGATATGCTGGCGCGTGTATTTTTTGCCCTTCACCGGCAAAAGCAGCCGTTCCTTGGAATAATTGTTGATCATCGTTTTGGTCATCAGTTTGTCGTCCGGCGAACGTTTGTTGTCGTGTAAATGCTCGTCAAACAGCGTCAGCACCTGATCCATGTACAGATCGAGCTGCGGGATATCCGCCGGCAGCAGGTCATGATCCGCGAAGACTTCGCGGACGATCTCCTCAAACATATTGGGACACCTCTTTCCTTTCCACTTATACCTGCGAACATGGAAAATTACCGTTTGTTTCGCCTGCGCGGCGGGCGGCCCCTGCGCGGGGCGGCGCCAGAGGGACTCGTCCCTCTGGACACCCTTTCTCCGCCGCGGCGGAGAAGGATGCGCGGATTCTTGTTTATTGGTACTGCCCGCCCCGCCAAAACGGCGGCGGAGCGGGTGGTCATCTGCGGCAATATTTTTAGATCGCGAGTATATTATATCCGATGGAAAAGAAATTCGCAAGAGGTGCTTGCATTTCTACCGAAGAAGGCGTATACTGTGTATAATGTAGTTTTCAAAACCATATTTTGAAAGGAGAGGACGATATGCCGAACCTGTTTGCAAGGGCGCGCGAACCGTTTTCCAGTTATTCCCACTTTATTGGCGCAGTGTTGTCCGCGGTCGGCCTGTTGGCCATGGTCGTGCATATGCAGCGCTTCGGCGCAAGCGCGCGGACGGCGGTATCCGTCATGGTTTTTTGTTTATCCCTGATCGGCCTTTATACGGCCAGCAGCGTCTACCATTTTTCCTTGCGCGGCGAGCAGATCGTCCGCCGGCTGAAAAAGCTCGATCACAGCATGATCTACGTGCTCATCGCGGGCAGCTACACGCCGGTCGTACTGCGGTTCATGCCATCGCCGAAATCGATCTGGTTCACGCTTGCGATCTGGGCGGTCGCCCTGCTTGGCATTGCCATCAAACTGCTGTGGATCGACGCGCCGCGCGGGTTGGGCACCGCTTTATACCTTGCGCTCGGCTGGGCGATCGTGGCTGATTTTGGCGCGATCCTGCGGATGCCTGCGCCCGCGATCACGTTGTTGGCGGCGGGCGGCGTACTTTATACGGCCGGCGGCGTGATCTATATCGTGAAAAAGCCGGATATCGGCATCGGCTTTCATGAACTGTTTCACCTGTTCGTGATCGCTGGGAGCGTTTGCCATTATATCATGGTGTTCCGATATGTGCTGTAAAGCGTTTCGCTTTACAACATGGCGCGGATTGTCCCGGAAGCCGTCGGGCGCGCCGGACGGCCGCGCCGCTGACGCGCGTTCTTTGACGGGTTTATCATATGGAAAAGAAAACCGGATATGGTCGCTGAGAATGAACCGCTCCCCGTCAAGTGGACAATGAAATAATTAACAAAAAGTTCACAG
>CAJUGU010000112.1 GCA_910586105.1 uncultured Eubacteriales bacterium
TTCGTCCCGCCAAAAGGACGGCGGGACGAAGCCGCAGGACCGGCAAAATTTTCGGAATGTGAGCAGAAAACAACGATTGATAAAAGAGTGCTGAAAACGTATGAAGAAGATCCAAATCAAAGAAAATAAGCGCAGGCGCATGACGATCCGCGGGGTTTTGTCCGCGCTGGTAGTTGCGGTCGCCGTCCGCTCCTTTTTTATGGGGAACTATGAAAATATTTTTACCTGCGTCTTGACGCTGGCGCTGTTCGGCGTGCCGCTGTTTATTGACAAACATCTGCGCATCGACCTCCCGCCAATGTTGGAAGGCATCATTTATTGTTTCATTTACGCTGCGGAGATCCTGGGCGAGATCAATTCGTTTTATACCCGGATCCCTGGCTGGGATACCATGCTGCATACCCTGAACGGCTTTTTAATGGCGGCGATCGGGTTTGCGCTGGTGGATATCTTCAACCGGAGCGAAAAGTTTTCGATGAAGCTGTCGCCGCTGTTTTTGGCAATCACGGCGTTTTGCTTCTCAATGACGGTCGGGGTGCTGTGGGAGTTTTTTGAGTTCGCAATGGATCAATTCTTTGCGCTGGATATGCAAAAGGATTTTTTCGTGACGGCGATCAACAGCGTTTCCCTCCGAACGGACGGGCTGAATATCGTGGAGCATATCACGATCGATAGCTTGATCGTGAACGGTGAGGATTGGATCGCGAAGTATGGCGGATACCTCGATATTGGGTTGATCGATACGATGAAAGATCTGATCGTGAACTTCATCGGGGCGGTCGTGTTTTCGGTGATCGGATTCTTTTATTCGCGCAGCCGTGAGAAAGGCGGTTTTGCGGAACAATTTATCCCGCAGGTCAAGGATTGATTGGCGGAACGTGCAAAAAAGCTCCCGCTGGCGTGGCTGCCAGCGGGAGCTTTTGGGGTTTTGGGGAGTATGAAGCGGTTTGGTATTGCAATTTCAGCCGTTTCGTCAAGCGCTTACGGCAAGGCGCGTCCGGAGCCTGCCTGTATTGATTACCTTCCTGGATGATGCATCGTATAAGAAACCAGCCCGCTGTCTGAATGGCGGGCTGGTAAAGGTACGAGTGAAAAACGGTGGCGGCGAGCCAGTCCCCCGTCCCGCCCGCAGGCGAAAACGGGATTCCAAAGGGACGAGTCCCTTTGGCGCTGTCCGCGCAGGACCGGGAGTCCAGAGGGCAGAGCCCTCTGGCGCCGCCTGCGGAGGGCATTAAAGCACCTTTTCTTCTTCGCGTACGTCCTTCATCGAAAGGTTGATGCGGCCCTTGTCGTCGATCTCCATGACCTTCACCCAGACCATGTCGCCAATGTTAACCGCATCCTCGACCTTCTCAATGCGGTGGTTCGCCATCTTCGAGATATGCACCATGCCGTCCTTCGAGGAGGTCAAGTTTACAAATGCGCCGAAGTTCATCAGGCGAACGACCTTGCCGTAGTAGATCTCGCCGACTTCCGGTACCTTGACGATCGCTTCGATCATCTTCTTCGCCGCTTCCGCCTGCGAAGAGCGTACCGCTGCGATCGTGATCACACCGTCGTCGTTGATGTCCACCTTCGCGCCCGACTCCGCAACGATGCTCTGGATCACGCTGCCGCCCTTGCCGATCACCTCGCGGATCTTGTCCGGATCGATCTGCATGGTCGTCATCTTCGGCGCCCACTCCGACACGTCGCCGCGCGGATGCTCGATCGCCTTCAGCATCACCTCGTCCAGAATGCCAAGCCGCGCGACCCGGCACTTGCGGAACGCTTCCTTAATAATATTCGGCGTCAGGCCATCTACCTTAATATCTACCTGAATCGCCGTGATGCCTTTCTTCGTGCCCGCGACCTTGAAGTCCATGTCGCCATAGAAGTCTTCCACGCCCTGGATATCCGTGAAGGTCGTTTCCTGCCCGCCGTCCGTGATCAGGCCGCAGGAAATGCCCGCGACCGGCGCCTTGATCGGTACGCCCGCATCCATCAGCGCCAGCGTGGAACCGCAGACCGACCCCTGCGAGGTCGAGCCGTTCGACGAAATCACTTCGCTTACCAGACGCAGCGCATAGGGGAATTCCTCCACCGACGGGATCACCGGCAGCAGCGCCCGCTCCGCAAGCGCGCCATGCCCGATCTCTCGCCGCCCCGGGCTGCGGCTCGGCCGCGTCTCGCCCACCGAGAACGACGGGAAATTATAATGATGGATATACCGCTTTTCGGTTTCGTCAAAGATGGTGTCCAGCTCCTGCGCATCGCCCAGCGTGCCCAGCGTGCAGAGCGTCAGCACCTGCGTCTGCCCGCGCGTGAACATGCCGGAACCATGCACCCGAGGCAACAGGCCGACTTCCGCCGCCAACGGACGGACTTCCTCCATGCCGCGCCCGTCGACACGCTTGCCGTTCGCCAGCCAGCGGCGCACAATCTTCTTTTCCAGCTTGTCAACGCACTCCGGCAGGTTTGCAAGATGCGCTTCCTTATATTCGTCCTCAAGGCCCGCCTCGAATTCGTCGACGATCTCACGAATGCCCGCGTCGCGGACCGTCTTGTCGTCGGTGTCCATCACCTGCTCGAACCGGTCGTTGCAGGCCGCCTCCAAGCGGTCGAACAGGTCATGGTCGATGTCGTGATGCTCGTATTCAAATTTCGGCTTGCCGATCTCGTCCTGAATGCCCTTGATGAAAGCGACGACTTCCTTGATCGCTTCGTGACCCTTCATCAGCGCGTCGAACATCTGATCCTCCGGGACTTCCTTTGCCCCGGCTTCGATCATGACGATCTTGTCCGCCGTCGCGCACAGCGTCACGCTCATTTCGCTCTGCGCACGCTGCGCCGCCGTCGGGTTGATGACTACTTCGCCGTCCACAATGCCGACCTCGCAGCCGCCGACGACATAATCAAACGGGATGTCCGAAATCGAAACCGCGATCGAAGCGCCCAGCAGCGCCGCAATTTCCGGCGTGTTGTCCGAGTCGTTTTCCAGCACCGTGCAGACGATCGAAACGTCGTTGCGCAGATCCTTCGGGAACAGCGGACGCATCGGCCGGTCGATCTGGCGGGAGGCCAGGATCGCACGCTCGGAGGGCCGGCCTTCCCGGCGCATGAACGAGCCAGGGATGCGGCCTACCGCATACAGGCGTTCCTCGAAGTCAACCGAAAGCGGGAAGAAATCGATGCCGTCGCGCGGCTTCGGCGAAGCGGTCGCCGTGACCAGCACCGCCGTCTCGCCATAGCGCACCAGGCAGGAGCCGTTGGCCAGCTGGGCCATTTTGCCGGTCTCCACGACCAGCGGGCGGCCTGCGTAGGTGGTTTCATAAACGCGGTAGTCCTTGAACTGGAATGCATTGATGTTACTCATATACAGCCTCCTAAAAAAATAAAATGCGGAGACGTTCCGGCAGCCTTTAGCGTTTGAAGCGCAGCCTCCCGCGCCGGCGGGGGCCTGTCCTTCAAAGGCTAAAAAGCTGTGGCGGAGCGTCCGAACGAAAAACAGGTACATGGCGAAAAGGGGAGCGCAAGCTCCCCTTTTTTTCTTACTTACGGATGCCGAGCTTCTTAATCAGCTCTCTGTAACGGTTGACATCCTTCTTCATCAGGTAGTTGAGCATCGAACGGCGCTGGCCGACCATCTTCAGCAGGCCGCGGCGGGAATGGTTGTCCTTCGGATGCTGCTTCAGGTGCTCGGTGAGCTCGGCGATGCGGGCGGTCAGGATCGCAACCTGTACCTCCGGCGAGCCGGTGTCGGTTTCGTGGGTGCGGTTCGCCTCAATAACGGCGGTTTTTGCTTCCTTACGGATCATGGTTGATTTCACCTCATAAAAAGATTTTAATTGCCCGATGCTGCGCCTGCGGCTGGTGAAGCGGCACGCTGAACGCGCCCTGTACCCGACGAGCGAAGCAGGGGTTGCCCTTGAGCAGGCTCAAAGACAGATACTATCATATCACAATGCAGGGGATTTGTAAAGCCCTTTTTTTTGAACTTTCCCAATTTCGCGGAGGAACGCGGCAAATGCCGGAATCAATCGGTTCGGAAACCGGCGGCGTGGCGGATTTTTTGGACATTTCCGTGACATTTGGGCTTTATCATTGTGCCGCAGCAGCTTTGAAAGGAGGCTTCGCAAGATGAACGGGAGCCGATCGACCTGAAAAAGCGGTATGGCAGCGCGCCGGACATCCCGCGCGCCGTTCAGCCGGAGGCTCCCTGTATCGCGTCGATGCGGGCCTGTTCCCGTTCCATATACGGCTTTTTGTAAGCCTCCGGGTCGCTTTCCACCCATTCGGGAAGCTCCTGCGCGTAGGTGTGCGTATAATCGATGACGGTCAGCCGGTGGTCGAATTCGCTGTAACGGTAGGTGTAGCCGTGATAGCCCATGCCGGTGTTCTGCTCGGTGTAGAGGTCGAAAAACACATAATCCGGATTGGGTTCAATGCGTACCGGATGAATGCCCAGTTCCTTTCCGACAATGGTTTTTACCGGCTGGGGCTGATATTCTTCGGTCAGGAAAACATCTGTAGCGACCGAAACCGCAATCACTTTCGTACCGCCCATGCCGCTGTGCCCGCTGATCCGCTCGCCCGGGTCGTGCGAAATGACATAGTAAGCATTGGAAAGCCGGTCGGCGGATGTGTAATCGATCACCGGCTCGCTGGTCAGCTGGATCAGTCTGGCGCGCTGCCCTCCGGCGCCGTCCGGCCGGATGGACACAATATAAAGCCCCGCCTCGCCATAGAGCAGCCCTTCACGGGTGGATGCGCTCTGCTCGGAGAGCCTGCGCGGCGCGTCGGCACGGTCCTGCTCAACGGAATAGCTTTGAAGGGTTTCGCCCGTTTCGAGATTGGAAAGCGCAATCACCGTGCTTTCGCTGGTGACTTCCTGCGTGACCTTGAAGGCGCCGTCGCTCCATACGGTTTCCCGGTTGCTGTCGTTGTCCGGATGCACCCCGGTACGGTTGAGGATATACCCGCCGTTCAGGGTGCGGATCGGTATGCCTTCCATGCCCTGGATATCGTCCGGATAGCTTGCGCCTGCCGCGGCGGATTCATCCAGCGCGACCGTGATTTTTCCGTCCTTCACGGCAAGTAAGCGCTCGCCGGAACCCACAGGCTGTGAAAGCCGCTCCCAAAGATAGTCCGTATCGCCTAAGGTTGTGAAGTAGCGCAGGCTGCTTTCCCCGGAGCCGAGCGTCCCGACGGAGGTTTCCGCCAGCGTTTTGCAGTCGAGCTGATAATAGACGTTTTGGCCGTTCTCCATGCGCGTCGCATAGAGATAAGGAAGGGCGCAGTCCGAAGCGGAAACCGCATTGGCGTTCTGAAAACCGTCCTCGGAACGGTCGGCGAACACGACGCCCGCCATGCTGCCCTGCGCGTCCAGATAGCAGGGGTTGATTACATCCCAGGCGGCGTCGGAAAACTGCTCTGCCGTAAAAACGCCCTTTTCGATCAGCTGCTGCGCAAGGGTCGGCTGGCCGGCGCCTGCCGACTGTTCGAGCGCGCGCACCGACATTGCAACCGCGTCCTGCCGCTGGAATGCGGCGTCCTGAAAGGCAGACGCTTCCCGCTCTGTCAGCATTCGGTTGGCGAAATGATCGCTCCCGGAAAGCGCCCGCGACAGAAAACGGGCGAACTGGTCGGCTGTCACCGGCTGGTCGGAGCCGTATTTGCCGTCCGATATGCCATAGGTCAACTGGTTCTGATAAAGCCAGCCGATCGAAGGAGACGCCCAATCGGGCACATCGTCAAAAGGATGGGAATAGGCGCCGGAGTCCGCCGCCCCTCCCAGGAACCGGCAGAGCATCGCCGCCGCCTCCGCCCGGGTCATGGCGCGTTCGAGTTCAAAGCCTTCGCTGGTACCCAAAAACAACCCGAGCTTTTTCAGCATTTCCGCCTGCGCTTCCGGATCGTTGTTGTTGAATGGCTGCAGGATTACATGAAACGTACCATTCGCGTATGGTACCTGATAGGCAGCCGCCCCTGCGGTTAAGGACGCGAGGCAGAGCGCTGCACAGATTGCCTTTTTCATTTGGAAGTTCCCCCATAGCGTATGATGTATGCGCGGTCGCTGGCCGCATTCGAGTTTACACCTGTAGTATAACATGCCCGGTTCCGAGCGTCAAATAAAATTTATACTCACATTCCGGAAATTCTGTCGATCCTGCCACTTCGTCCCGCAGTCCTTTTGGCGGGACGAAGCCGCACGCAGAAACGGCTTTGACCGCACCGATCCCGCCCGCAGGCGAAAAAGGGATTCCAAAGGGACGGGTCCCTTTGGCGCTGTCCGCGCAGGACCGGGGTTCCGGGGCAGAGCCCCGGCGCCCGCAGGCGAAAAAGGGATTCCAAAGGGACGGGTCCCTTTGGCGCCGTCCGCGCAGGACCGGGGTCCGGGGCAGAGCCCCGTCGCGCAGGCGAAGCAAACGGCAAAATTCATATTGCATTTCCCGCCCGTTTGGGGTATCCTATATTGCAGAACCTGTACATAGAGCAACCGCCTGCGCAATAAGCGCGGCTTTTCGGGATGGCTTTCGGTCAGGCGACTTGGGCTGGAGGTGCCTTTTCCATGCATCATTTTTCGATACAGCATTTTTCCATGCGGCGGTTCCGCGCGAACCGCGTCCACATTGGCCTGCGCACGGTCAAGACCGGCCTGGCAGTCGCCATCGCGCTGCTGATCGCCGGGATGCGGGACGCCGCTTCCCCGATCTACGCCGCGCTCGGCGCGCTGGGCGCCATGAGCCGCACCCTGCACGACAGCTGGGAGGTCTGCATGACCCAGTTCGTGGGCATTTTGATCGGCTGCACGCTGGCGTATGCCTACGTCACGCTGCTGCCGTTTTGCAGAGATCCGGCAGCGATCGGACTGGGACTGATCGGAATCATCACGCTGTGCAATTGCCTGCGGCTGGAATACGCGATCTCCCTTTCGTGCATCATTTTCATCTCGATCTGCCTGAGCGGGGACGACGTGCTGTGGTACGCCGTCAACCGCTTCGCCGATACCTCGACCGGCCTGGCGGTCGCCTTCGCCGTGAACGCGCTCGTCAAGCCCTACAACAACCGCTCGGCGATCCTGCGCGACATCGACGCCTTCCTGTCCGAGCTGATGCCCCTGCTGCGCGACCGCATTTCCGCCGAGCGCTACCCCAACCTCGAGCGCCTGCACGACCGCCTGATCCAGCTGGACGCCGAGCTGGCGATCTATGAACAGCAGAGCTTCCTCCAAAAGGCGCAGCGCCGGAAGGACGGCGCTTACCTGCGCGGCTGCCAGCAGCTGGCCGAGCGCATCCTTCAGGAATTCGACGCGCTGTGCATGATGGACGTGCCGGGCGTCCCCTCGCCGGAAAGCCTTGCCCGGCTCGCAGCGCGCGGCATCGACCTGCCGCAGACCGGACGGCGGGGCGCCGACGTGCATTCCGAGGTGATGAACTACCACCTCGGCAACCTGCTCGACGCCTGCGCTTATCTGGAGGAAATGAGAAAGGGCTGACGCCCTCAAAAGTGCGGAAAACGCCCGCTTTCCGGCCCCGCAGCGCGCTCCGCGTGGAAAAATACGCGGTGTCGAAAAGTCGGGAAAGCGCGGCAAAATGACGCCTTTCCCTTTTTTCTTTGCGCATTTTTGACGGATTTGGCGAAAAAAACGCCGCGAATTGGGCAGCACGCTCAATATAATGCTTGACAAAACCGAGAATTTTGTTAAAATAAATACTAGTGGAAAGGCGCGCGCCTTTCGCCTGCTTTGCGATACCCGCAAAGCAGGCGAAAGATTTTTTAACGCCAGGAAGCAAAAGTACGTCGAGAAGACAGAGAGTTCAGGAGGATTTTTCTTATGAAGAGACTGACCAGCCTGCTGCTCGCGCTTGCGATGGTTTTCGCACTCGCAGCGTGCGGCGGCGGCAACACGAACACGACCACCCCTGTTCAGCAGGACGGCGGCAGCACCACCGAGCCGGAGGATACGGGCGATACCGCCGATACCGGCGATGCCAGCGCCGCAGGCTCGGATTACCATATCGGCATCATCACCGGTTCGGTTTCCCAGTCTGAGGACGACCGCCGCGGCGCGGAAGCGTTCCAGGCCGAGATCGGCGAGGACCGCGTGAAGCTGGCGATCTACCCCGATAACTTCACCGAGGAGCTGGAAACCACCATCCAGACCATCGTCAATATGTCCGACGACCCGGATATGAAGGCGATCATCGTCAACCAGTCCATCCCCGGCACCACCGAAGCGTTCCGCCAGATCAAGGAACGCCGCCCCAACATCCTCTGCATCGCCGGCGAGGCGCATGAGGACCTGCCCGAGATCGGCAGCGCCGCCGACCTCGTCTGCAACAACGACTTCGTCTCCCGCGGCTACCTCATCATCCGCACCGCGCATGAGCTGGGCTGCGATACCTTCGTTCATATCTCCTTCCCGCGCCACATGGCTTACGAGACCATGAGCCGCCGCGCGGCGATCATGAAGGCCGCGTGCGAGGACTTCGGCATGGAATTCGTTCTGGAAACCGCTCCCGATCCGACGACCGACGTCGGCATCCCGGGCGCGCAGGCGTATATCCTTGAGAAGGTACCGGAATGGGTCGGCCAGTACGGCGAGAACGCGGCGTACTTCTGCACCAACGACGCGCACACCGAGCCGCTGCTCAAGCAGCTGATGGAATACGGCGGCTACTTCATCGAAGCCGACCTCCCGTCCCCGCTGATGGGCTATCCCGGCGCGCTGGGCATTGACCTGACCGAAGAGGCGGGCGACTTCGCGAAGATCCTTGCGAAGGTCGAATCCTCCATCAACGAAAAGGGCGGCGCAGGCCGCTTCGGCACCTGGGCTTACTCCTATGGCTACACGCTGTCCGCGGGCCTTGCGCGCCACGCGATGAACGTCATTGACGGCGTCAGCGAGCTGCACGATATGGACGATATCGCTTCCGCGCTCCAGGTCTACTCTCCGGAAGCGGAGTGGAACGGTTCGAGCTACACCAATGCGACTACCGGCGTCAAGTCGGACAATACCTTCCTCGTATATCAGGACACCTATATCATGGGCGATCCCGGCTACTATATGGGTTCCGCGCAGGTTGAGGTACCGGAGAAGTACTTCACGATCAGCTAAAAACAAATCTCAGGTTCAGGGGGAAGGGGATACGCCTTCCCCCTGTGCTTTTACAGGCAGGGTGCAACGAAAAAGATGATAAATAACACGACTCCTCTGCTGCAAATGCAGAACATTAAAAAAGATTTTTTTGGGAACCAGGTGCTTACCGATATCAATTTCACGCTGGAAGCGGGCGACGTGCTCGGCCTCTGCGGGGAAAACGGCGCGGGGAAATCGACGCTGATGAAGATCCTCTTTGGTATGGACGTGATCCGGGAGACCGGCGGCTACGGCGGCGATATCCTGCTTGGCGGCGAGAAGGTCCAGTTTGCGACACCCTTTGACGCGCTCGCGGCCGGTATCGGCATGGTGCATCAGGAATTTTCCCTGATCCCGGGCTTCACCGCGACGGAAAACATCCTTCTGAACCGGGAACCGAAAAAGAAGAACGTGATCTCCGAGGTGTTCGGCGAACGGCTGAATACCCTCAATTACAAGGAAATGGATGCGCGCAGCGCGCAGGCCATTGAAAAAATGGGCGTGAAGATCGACGCGGACATGCGGATCAGCGAAATGCCGGTTGGCCATAAGCAGTTCACCGAGATCGCCCGCGAGCTGAGCAAGGAACAGCTCAAGCTGCTGATCCTGGACGAACCCACCGCCGTGCTGACCGAGAAGGAAGCCGAAGCGCTGCTCGATTCCATCCGCGCCATGTCCGCGCGCGGCATTGCGGTGATTTTCATTACCCACCGGCTCAATGAGATCCTGGCGGTCTGCAACAAGGTGATCGTTATGCGCGACGGCAGCGTCGTGCGCGACGTGCCTGCGGCGGAGACCAGCGTGAAGGATATCACCAAGTGGATGGTCGGGCGCAGCGTGCGCGCGGACAAAGCCCCCGCGCAGGAGGCCGCAGCGGCGGCGCGGGATGAGAACGCGAAAACGATCCTCTCGATCCGCAACCTGTGGGTGGACATGCCGGGCGAGACCGTCCGCAACGTCAGCCTCGACGTGCGGGAGGGCGAGATCCTCGGCATCGGCGGGCTGGCCGGGCAGGGCAAGCTGGGCATCCCCAACGGCGTGATGGGGCTGTATGAAGCGGGCGGCACGGTCGAATTCGAGGGGCGCGAGATCCCCCTGAACAGCCCGCGGCAGTGCCTGGACGCTTCCTTGGCCTTCGTTTCGGAGGACCGGCGCGGCGTGGGCCTGCTGCTCGACGAAAGTTTGGAATGGAACGTCGCATTTTCCGCCATGCAGATCCAGAACAAGTTCCTGAAAAATTATCTGGGCGGCCTTGTCAAGTGGCGCGACGAAAAAGCGATCCGTGCGGTGACGCAGAAATATATTGACGAGCTGGCGATCAAGTGTACCAGCTCGCGGCAAAAGGCAAAGGAGCTTTCCGGCGGCAACCAGCAGAAGATCTGTCTGGCGAAGGCGTTCGCGCTCGAGCCCAAATTCCTGTTTGTTTCCGAACCGACGCGCGGCATCGACGTCGGCGCGAAAGCGCTCGTGCTGGACGCGCTCAAAAAGTTTAACCGGGAAAGCGGGGTTACCGTCGTCATGATCTCCTCCGAGCTGGAGGAGCTGCGGCAGACCTGCGACCGGATCGCGATCGTTTCGGGCGGCAGGATCGCAGGCATCCTCCCGGCGTCCGAGTCTTCGGAGGAATTCGGCCTGCTGATGATCAGCCAGGTCAAGTAAGGAGGTCAATATGGGAAAAACGGAATCGCCGCTGCAAAAAAGCGGCTTGAAATCGATGGTCGAGCAGTTTGGCCTCCCGCGCCTGATCATCGCGGGCTTCCTGCTCCTGCTCTTCATCATGGCGCCGATCGTCGGCGCCGACCTGCCGACGCAGATCTCCAACACCATCAACCGCTTCAGCTGGAACGCGGTGCTGGTGCTGGCGATGGTGCCGATGGTGCACTCCGGCTGCGGCCTGAACTTCGGCCTGCCGCTGGGCATCATCTCCGGCCTGCTGGGCGCGACGATCACGCTGGATCTCGGCGTCCACGGCCTGCCCAGCTTCTTCGTGGCGGTGCTGATCGCCACGCCCTTCGCGATCGTGCTGGGCGGCGGCTACGGCTGGCTGCTGAACAAGATCAAGGGCGGCGAAATGATGGTCGCGACCTATGTCGGTTTCTCGTCGGTCTCGTTTATGTGCATGATGTGGCTGATGCTGCCCTACAGCAACCCGAAGATGGTCTGGGGCCTTTCGGGCAAGGGGCTGCGCACAACGATTTCGCTGGAGGGCTACTATGACAAGGCGCTGGCGAAGATTGCGCAGATCAATATCGGGAACGTTTCCATCCCGACGGGGACGCTGGTTTTCTTTGCGCTGCTGGCGCTGCTGGTCTGGGCGTTCCTCCATACCAAGACCGGCACGGCTATGACGGCGGTCGGCTCCAACCCGGCGTTTGCGCGGGCTTCGGGCATCAATATTGACAAAATGCGGATCCTTTCGGTCGTGATGTCCACGTGGCTGGCTGCGGTCGGCATCCTGGTGTATGAGCAGGGCTTCGGCTTTATCCAGCTGTATATGGGGCCGTTCTCCATGGCGCTGCCGGCGGTGTCGGCGATCCTGATCGGCGGCGCGTCGGTCAATAAAGCTTCGATCGCGAACGTGATCATCGGCACCTTCCTTTTCCAGGGCATGGTGACAATGACGCCGACCGTGATGAATTCCATGATCCATATGGACATGAGTGAAGTCATCCGGGTCATTGTCTCGCAGGGCATGATCCTTTACGCATTGACACGGAAAACGGAGGGCGCAAAATGAACGGAAAGAAAACTTTGGGCGGGAAGGCGCTTGAACTTGGCAAACAGTACAGTGTGCCGATCATGTTTATCCTGATCTGTGCGGTCTGCATCCCGCTTTCCGGCTTTTCGCTGAGCTATCTCGCAAATGAGATCGTCGCCCGCATGGGGCGCAACTGCTTCCTGATCCTCTGCCTGCTGTTCCCGATCATGGCGGGCATGGGCCTGAACTTTGCCATGACGCTGGGCGCGATGGGCGGGGAGATCGCGCTGATCCTGGTTGCGGATATGCAGATCTGGGGCATCCCCGGGGTAGTCCTTGCCATGATTATTTCCATCCCGATTTCGGCGCTGCTGGGCTGGCTGTGCGGCTCGATCCTCAACCGGGCGCGCGGGCGTGAAATGATTACCGGCTATATCCTCAACTTTTTCGTCGGGCAGGGGCTTTATCTGATGGTTGTGCTGTATATGATGGGGCCGATCATCCCGATCCGGCACGCGTCGATCAAGCTGCCGCGCGGCTACGGCATCCGGAACACGGTCAGCCTGCTGAATATGCGCCAGTGCCTGGACAACCTGCTGGCGATTAACATTGGCGGCGTAAAGATCCCGGTGCTGTCGTTCCTGATTATTGCGGTGCTCTGCCTGTTTATCATGTGGTTCCGGCGCACGAAGCTGGGGCAGGATATGCGTGCGGTAGGACAGGATATGCAGGTTGCGCGGGATGCGGGCATCAAGGTCGAGCAGACGCGCATTATTTCGATCGTCATGTCGACGGTCTTCGCGGGCTTTGGCATGATTATTTACTTGCAGAATATCGGCAATATGCCGACGTATACCGCGCATTCGCAGATCGGTATGTTCTGTATCGCGGCGCTGCTGGTTGGCGGCGCGTCGGTCGACAAGGCTTCGATCGGCAACGTATTCCTTGGCGTGATCCTGTTCCATACGATGTTTATTGTGGCCCCTTCGGCGGGCGCGGTGATCACGGGCGACTCGATGGTCGGCGAATATTTCCGCGTGTTCGTCTCTTACGGCGTCATCACGCTTGCGCTGGTGATGTATGAGATGAAGAAGCGCTCGATGAAGAGCCTTGCGGGGCAGCAGCTGGCGCTTGCGCAGAAGGAGGAGGAGCAGCAATGAAGTCGAAACGCAGGATCTTCTTTTGCGCGGGCACGGTTGTCCTCCTGATTGCGATTGCGGCGGTCATGATGGTGATTGGCCGGGGGCACACGCTTTATTTTGAAAACACGACGCTGGAGTACGGCGGGACGACCTACGAAGCGCCTTATAAGGTGGTTGTCGAAGTCAACGGGGAGCGTGCGGCGAGCCTGTACGCGAAGGAGCGTGGTATGGCAACATGGATCGGCCAAAACTTCCAAATGATGGTCGATATCACGCAGGAAAAGGGCGGCGAAGAGCTGCGCTATTTGGTAAACCTGAACTTACCGTATGACATGGACGGAATTGTTGTAAACATCCCGGCGGTGATGGCGGGCCTGCCGCAGGAGGCCTGGTGTTCAGAATTCGTACAGGCGATCGTGGAGGAAGATGTCGAAGACATCGACTTGGGCGACGACTTAGGCGGCGACGGCCTGGGCGAAGACCTGGGCATGTAACGCCAGAGGGCTCTGCCCTCTGGACACCCGCCCCTGCGCGGGGAGCGCCAGAGGGCTCTGCCCTCTGGACACCCGCCCCTGCGCGGGGAGCGCCAAAGGGCTCTGC
>CAJUGU010000113.1 GCA_910586105.1 uncultured Eubacteriales bacterium
GTGCAGGGCAGAGCCCTGCCGCTGTCCGCGTAGGACGCCTCCCCGGCGAGGGGCGGGTGCAGGGCAGAGCCCTGCCGCTGTCCGCGTAGGACGCCTCCCCGGCGAGGGCGCGGCTGAGCAAAACCGATAAGCATATTCGCATATCCGGCAGCGCATTCCAGCGTTTGCCCGTGTTCGTGCAGAAGATTTGTATAATTCGCCGAAAAGCGACAAAAACTACAGGGTGCGAATCAAACAAATTGTACGTTTGCAGGCCGGGATCTTACCTTTGCGAAAAAATTTCTAACTTTTCTTAGACAAATCCTTGGATTTGTGGTATAATAAAACTACAACGTGCGGTTTTGGCAAACGTAAGTCCGGTTGTCAAAGCCGCGTTTTTGTATCCGTTTCATTTGGGAGGCCTTTTGACAAAGGCGCGTGGAAAAGGAAAAACGGGAGAAGGATCGAAACCAAAACGGTATGGTACAGAGAGGAGCAAAGGTATGTTTCAGACAGGCGATCTTATCATTTACGGCAGCACTGGCGTTTGCGAAGTTACGGACGTACACCAATCAAGATTACCCGAGGAGGACCGGCTGTATTACACGCTGGCCCCGAAATATGGGACGGAAACCATCTATATCCCGGTCGATTCGCCTGTGTTCATGCGGCATATCATCTCCCGGGAGCAGGCGGAATCGCTGATCGACCATATCCCGGAGGTGGAGGAGAACACCACGGTCAACGACCACCGCATGATGGCGGAGCAGTACGAAGCGTCCCTGCGCACGCATGACTGTACCGAACTGCTGCGGCTGATCAAAACGGCGTATTTGAAAACACGCCGCAGCGTACAGAACGGGCGTAAGCCCGGGCAGACCGACCAGCGCTATTTGAAGCGTGCGGAAACCCAGCTTTACGGCGAGCTGGCGGCCGCGCTGGGCATCCAGCCCGACGAGGTAAAGGGTTATATCGAACGGTCCGTCCGTTCCAAGCAGTGTTCCTGAACAGAACGCTTAAACCGTTGGCAGACGTCTGCCAACGGTTTTTTTGCGCCGCGCGCACGGTTGACTTTGGCGCGGGGGTCTGTTAAAATAAGGCAAAGGTCGTAAACGTTTACGCCTGCGCCGGGCCGAGAGCCGAAAGGCAAACGGAAGGGCAAATGCAGGCGGCAGGAATCAAATCAAAATGCAGAAGAAGGAGGGATCGGTCATGATACAGGCGGTCCTGTTCGATGTGGGGGGCACCCTGCATACGCAGGTCGGGACCGAAGCCAGCCGCAAGCGGTTCCGCGCGTTGATCCGCGGGGCGCTTTCCGGGCGCGGGCTTTTGGGCGATGTCGACGATGAAACGCTGTTCGCCGCGATTGCGGAGGGGGGCAGGCGCTACAAAGCATTCGCCGAGGAAGCGCTCACCGAGCTGGAGCCGGACACGATCTGGCAGGAATATTTCCTTGCGCCGTTCGCGTTCGACCGCAGGCGGCTGGAGGGGCTGGGGGAAACGCTTTGTTGTATTTACGATCTGGAAGCGAAGGAGATCGTCCCCCGCGAGGGGCTGCGCGAAACCATATCCGCGCTACATGAACGCGGCTACCGGCTCGGGATCATTTCCAATATTATGAGCCGGACGATGGTCGGTAAGGTGCTGGAGCGCCATGGGCTGACGGACGCGTTCCCCTATGTCCTACAGTCTTCAGACTGCAAGATCCGCAAGCCGGATCCGCGCATTTTCGACCTGTGCCTGCGCGACCTTGGGCTTTCGCGGGAGCAGGCGATCTATATTGGCGACACGATCTCGCGGGATGTGCGGGGCGCGAACGCCGCGGGCTGGCGCATCATCCAGATCGATAACCCGCTCACGTATCACCGCGACACGGCGTGCCGGGACAAGGGCTACCGTCCCGATTATTGGATACAAAAGCTGCCGGAGGCGGTCGCAATTCTGGACGGCCTGCGGGAAAAGGAGGGGCGCGCATGAAGGGGATGTCTTACGCGGAACGGGACCGGCTGGGGCGGCTTGTGCCGGAGGAGGGGCAGGCGGCGGTGATGGCGCGGCTGCCGCAGTTTGCGGAAGCAGTGGTGGATAATACCCTGTCGGCCCCGGCGGGCGGCTGCGACGGCTTCAAGGCGGCGGTCTTCAACATTGAGCGCGGGATGCGGTTCGATGCGACGGTCGATTTCCTGCGCACTTGTCCGGCGCTGCAAGGCGTGGATATCCTCCTTGCCAACGAGCTGGACGACGGCTGCGTGCGCAGCGGCAATCAGGACGTTTCGGCGAACCTGGCGAAGGCGCTGGGGATGAACTACGTTTTCGGACTGGAATTCATGGAGCTTGCGGACCCGGACGATCCGAAGGGCTATCATGGCAACGCGATCTTTTCGCGTTGGCCGATTGTCTGGGCGGAGGTCCTGCGGCTCCCGGAGGAAAACAACTGGTATTTTGACCGGCAGAGGCGCATCGGCGGGCGGCTTGCGATCCTTGCGGAGCTGGATGCCGGGGGACGGCGGCTCGGGGCGGTCTGTGCGCACCTGGAAAACCGGACGGACGGCGCGGGGCGCGGGCGGCAGATGGAAGCGGTGCTGCGGCGGGCGGCGGAGCGATTCCCGGAGGGGCCGGTCATATTGGGCGGCGATTTCAACACGAACACGTTTGACGGGCGCGACGTACCGGCGTTCCTTGCGCTGTTTGAGGAGCAGAAGGCGGGAGCCGCGCCGCGCGAGGTAGGGCTGACCGAACCGGTGCTGCCGCTGGCCGAGCAATACGGCTATGATTACCGGAACGCGAACGTGATCCCGTCGCCGACGCGGCGAAAGCCGATGCGCAACGAAGCGGGGGACGTGTTGCAGCTCCAGCTGGACTGGCTGTTCACGCGCGGCCTCACGGTCACGGAAAAGGGCGTGGTATCGACGCTGCTGCAGGACTGCGGCTGGAAAACGCCGGACGGGGCGCTTGCCGAATACGCGGGGGCCGAGCTTTCCGACCACAACGCGCTCTGGGCGCGCTGCGCCTTCTAAGCGCGGGGTGCAGAGCTGCCGCTTGCTGCGCCTGCGCGGCGGGCGGCCCCTGCGCGGGGCGGCGCCAAAGGGACGCGTCCCTTTGGAAACCCTTTCTCCGCTGCGGCGGGGATGGGCGCGTGCCCGGCTGTTTACGCGTGCGGCTTCGGCCCGCCAACCGGACGGCGGGCCGAAGGGGCGGCTGCGGTTCATATTTCTGGGAAGGCGATCTGGAACGGCTCGGCGGACGCCGTTTTTTTTGTGCCTTTGGAAGGTGGGAAGGGCTTTTGCGCGTTGCGTTGTGCGTCGGGGTATTGTATAATAGATACAGGAATAGAGATGCCGCCGGGCGGCGGGGCGCGTCCCCTCCGGGCGCGGCAAAGGCTGACGGTTTGAAAGGAGCGCTGCGTGATGCAGATTGACAACAATGAGCTTGCCATCCGGCAAAATGAACTGGACCGGCAGGGGAAAAAGCGGGAAGCCTACGAAATGAAGATGGAATTCCTGCGGCAGGTACGCGAGGCGGGCGACCACTGCCCTTGCCAGGAGGCCTGCCCGCACCACGGCAACTGTTTTGAATGCGTCACCATCCATCGCGGGCACCGCGACCATCTGCCCATGTGCCTGTGGGATATGGTGAACGAACGGTTATGCGCGCTGTCGCACCTCACCGAGCACACCCTGCGCGGCTATGAGGACGCGCACCGGGACAGCGCCGAATGAAAATCGGGCTGCGGCGCTGGGAAGCAGCGGACGGCGCGGCGTTTTTTGCTGCGTCCAACGACCCGAATTTGTACGCCGCCATGCGGGCGGACTTCCCCAAAACACCGGAAGCCTGCGCGGCGCTCGTCCGCAGCTTTGCGGAAAGCCCGGAGGAGTGCGAATGCATCCGCGCCGTCGTCATAGACGGCGCGGTCGCAGGCTGCGTCGCCGCATTTTTCCCGGCAGAGGAAGCGACGCTCGCCTATTGGCTGACCGCCTCCCTGCGCGGGTGGGGGGTGATGCCTGCGGCGCTGCGGATGTTCGGCGGCTTCCTGTTCGGGCAGTATCCCGGGCTGCGGCGGCTGGCGGCGGAGCCTGCCCCGGGGAACCATGCATCCCGCCGCGCGCTGGAAAAAGCGGGATTCCGTCAGGCAGGGAGCCGGTTCCTGCTGGACGCGCCCGGATTGGCTTTGGAAAAGGAGCTGGCGCCATGAAAGAAGTGCATTGTCCCGTGCGTCCCTCGCAGGCTGCGCCCATGCCGGTCGAACGCGCGCCGCGGCTGGCGTGCATCAGCAAATCGGTGCCCGAATCGCCGCCGCCGTGGTCGATGCACAGCCACGACGACCTGTGCGAGCTGGTGCTGATCTGGGAGGGCGAAGCCACCTATTTCATCGGCGGGCAGGAATACCGCGTCCGGCGGGGCGACCTGCTGGTCTATAACAGCGGCGTGGTGCATGACGAGCGCTGCGGCGTTTCCGCGCCGGTTTCCAGCTATTGCTGTTCCATGAGCGGGCTGAAGCTGCGCGGGCTGCGGGAAAACGCCTTCCTGCCGGAAGACGCCTGCCCGGTGTTCCCCGCCGGGGCGCATTTGGAAGCGCTGCGCGATACGATGTCGTTGATGTTTGACGCGCTGTCGTCCGGCGTAGACGGCTGCGAGCCTTATTGCAACCACCTGCTGCTCGGGGTGCTGAGCCGGGTCTGGGCGCTGCGCCATAACAGCCAGCCCGCCCGCCGGAGCGCGTCGCAAAGCCTGCTGGGCGGCCGGATCAAGGCGTATATCGACCTGCACTACACCGAGGAGATCAGCCTCCAGTCGTTGGCGGCGGATCTGCGCATCAGCCCTTACTACCTGTCGCACGTGTTCAAGGATATGACCGGCTACGCTCCCGGACAGTATATCACGCGGCGGCGGATCGGGCTGGCGCAAAACCTGCTCATCTCGACCGGGCTGCAGATTTCGGATATCGCGTCGCGGGTCGGTTACCCCAGCCCGTCGCATTTCCACGACCGGTTCACGAAGAACGTCGGCATGAGCCCGCGCGCCTATCGCAAGGCGTATATCGTGGAACCGCAAGAATCCGCAAGTTTTTCCGGCGAAACCGGGGAAAAGCCGCTGAAACCCGGCAAACGAAAAGCAAGAACAAAGTAGCGCGTCCCGCCGTTTTCGGGTATACTGGTTACAACATCAAAAACGGAGGGAAATGTTATGAAAACGATCAAAATGGGTTCCATTGGGCTTGGAAGGCTGGGCTATGAGCACGCAAAGAATCTTGCCACCGCCGTGCCGGGCGTGCAGCTTGCCGCCGTCTGCGACATCGACGGCGCGCGTGTGAAGCAGGTCTGCGAAGAGCTTGGCGTTCCGAACGGCTACACCGATTTCGAGGAAATGTGCAAAAACCCGGAACTTGACGCGATCGCGATCGTGTCCCCCTCCGGCCTGCATGTCGAACACATCCGGATCGCGATGGAAAACGGCAAGCATGTATTCTGCGAAAAGCCGCTCGCGACGACGGTCGAAGCCTGCGAGGAGGCCGAGGCCATCATCAACGCGCACCCCGATCTGGTATTCATGCTCGGCTTTATGCGCCGGTTTGACAAATCTTATCTGGAAGCCAAGAAGAAGGTCGACAACGGCGATATCGGCAAGATCATTCTGGTGCGCTCCTACAATCAGGACTCGGTTTCCACCATCGAGAGCACGCTGAAATTTGCGCCGCACTCCGGCGGGCAGTTCCTGGATATGAGCGTGCATGAGATCGACCTGATCCGCTGGTTCACCGGCTCGGAGATCAAGAACCTGTGGGGCATCGGCGGCGTGTTCGCCTACGACCTGTACCGCGAGCTGAACGACGGCGACAACGTCTGCGCGACCGTCCAGTGCGAGAACGAAGCGATGGGCTTCATGTTCCTGGGCCGCGCCGCGGCGCATGGTTCGCATGTCGAGACCGAGATCATTGGCACGAAGGGCACGCTGCGCATCGCGTCCGTCCCGGCGTCCAGCCACTTGGAAGTCATGAGCGAACACGGCGTTTGCCGCGAATGCTATGTCGATTTCCTTGAGCGCTGGCACGATGCCTACGTGACCGAGATGTGCTGCTTTGCCGAATATGTCCGCGGCAACGGCAAACCGGAGATCACCGCCGCCGACGGCACGGCAGTCACCCGCATCGCTTACCGCTGCAAGGAATCCTTCGAGACCGGCAAGATGCTGCCGCTTTACGACTAATCGCGGCGGATAAACAGCCCGGCCATTCGCTCGGCCGGCCAGCGGCGCTCCGTCCCCTGCCGGCCCCGGGCGGGAGTATGCCCAAAACGAAGAAGAAGGCCCAACCGCCGCGCAGGCTGCATGCCCGCGCGGCGGTTGGCCTGTCCGGCGCATTGCGCAGCCTGACGGTTTGATAAGGTAAGGAAAAGGCGGTTTTTTATAAATTTGTGCATTGTGCGCGTGACCGGGAATGGGGGTTTGTGCAAAATGCCGGAAATCAAAAATGCGGTAAAAAAGGGTTGACAAATCGGGTTAGCTGCTGTAAACTCGAAACAGGATCGGGGTTAGGGTCTCCTAACCCCGGCTCAAACCGAAAGCGTTAGTTTTCGCTAATGCACTTGCGGACGGCACAGGCGGCCGTCAAGGAAAGGAGCGATCGTTATGCCGTTGTCGATGGCGAATACCGGGGCGGTAAACACTGTGAAAAAGATCCGCGGGAAGGACGAGACCCGCCAGTTCCTGGCGACGCTGGGCTTTGTGGAGGGGGCGGCAGTTACCGTGGTATCCTCCATGGCGGGCAACCTGATCGTCTGCATCAAAGATTCCCGGGTCGCGCTGTCTCAGCAGATGGCGTCCCGTATCATGGTTTAAAGGGGGGAGATGCAAATGGCAACGCTGAGGACGACGCCCTGCGGCGCGACCGTAAAGGTCCGCAAGGTGGAGGGCGAAGGCGCAGTCCGCCGCCGCATCATGGACATGGGCATTACCAAGGGCGCGGAAATTTATGTCCGTAAGGTCGCGCCGCTGGGCGATCCGGTCGAAGTGACCGTGCGCGGCTATGAGCTTTCGCTGCGCAAGGCGGACGCGGAAATGATCCTCGTCGACTGAAGCTGCGGGCCGGTGGTTAGCCGGATCTAATTTTTTGATCCGGTCAAACAGGCGCGGCGGCGCAGACGGAGCGGGCGCTGCCGCAGGGGAACGGCTCCCGGCGCTCCGCTGCGGAGAAAGAGGGGCCATGCGTCCCGCCCGCGCAGGGCCGTCCGCCGAGAAGGCGATGGATGCGCGAAGGCACATATTTAGGGGTTAGCTTTTGGCAACCCCAATCCAAGAAAGGGGAAAATCGTTATGCCAATCCGTTTGGCGCTCGCAGGCAACCCGAACTGCGGCAAAACAACGCTGTTCAACGACCTGACCGGCTCGACGCAATACGTCGGCAACTGGCCGGGCGTTACGGTAGAAAAGAAGGAAGGCCGCTATCGTGCGGATAAAGACGTTTACATCATGGACCTGCCGGGCATCTACTCGCTGTCGCCCTACACGCTTGAGGAGGTCGTCACCCGGGATTACATCGTCGGGGAAAAGCCCGATGTGATCGTCAACCTGGTGGACGCTTCCAACATCGAGCGCAACCTGTACCTGACCACCCAGCTTGTGGAAATGGGGATCCCGGTCGTGGTCGCGCTGAACATGATGGACGTTGTCCGGAAGCAGGGGGATCGTATTGATTCCACGGCGCTTTCCAAGGCGCTTGGCGTGCCGGTCGTCGAGATCGCCGCGATCAAGGGCGAAGGCGTCCAGCAGCTGATCGAGACCGCGAAAAAGGCGGCCGGCGGCGCGCAGGCCCCGAAGCATAGCTTTCCGGCGGAGGCCGAGAAGGCGCTTGAGCAGATCGGCGGCATGATCTCGGACGTGACCGATCGAAGCCAGCTGCGCTGGTTCTCGATCAAACTGTTCGAGCGCGATGAAAAGGTGCTGGGGCGTTTCCACTTCTCCGAGGATACCCGCCGGGAACTCGAAGAGATCGTGGCGGAAGCGGAGGCCGCGCTGGACGACGATGCGGAATCGCTGATCACCGACGCGCGCTATACTTATATCGGCGAAGTCGTGAAGGACTGCGTCCGGAAAAGCCGTTCGGGCATGACCACGTCCGATAAGATCGACCGGATCGTGACCAACCGGATCCTTGCGCTGCCGATCTTCGCGATCGTTATGATCGCCGTATACTATATTGCCGTCACCACTGTCGGCGCGATCCTGACCGATTTTACCAACGATACCTTTGTCGGCGAATGGATCCAGCCTGCGGTGGAGGGCTTCCTTGTAAATATTGGCACGGCGGACTGGCTCACCGGGCTGATCGTTGACGGTATCGTCGGCGGCGTTGGCGCAGTCATTGGCTTCGTGCCGCAGATGCTTGTCCTGTTCCTGATGCTCGCGGTTTTGGAGGACTGCGGTTATATGGCGCGCGTTGCGTTCATCATGGACCGGATCTTCCGCCGTTTTGGCCTTTCCGGCAAGTCGTTCATCCCGATGCTGATCGGCATGGGCTGCGGCGTGCCTGGGGTCATGGCGTCCCGTACCATTGAACAGGACCGCGACCGTAAAATGACCATCATGACGACGACCTTCATCCCCTGCGGGGCAAAAATGCCGATTGTCGCGCTGTTGGCGGGTTCGGTATTCGGCGGCGCATGGTGGGTCGCGCCCTCGGCCTTCTTTGTCGGCATTGCGGCGATCATCATTTCCGGTATCCTCCTGAAAAAGACGAAGATGTTTGCGGGCGATCCGGCGCCCTTCGTCATGGAGCTCCCGCAATATCATGTCCCGACGGCGGGCAACGTGCTGCGCGCGACCTGGGAACGCGGCTGGTCGTTTATTAAGAAGGCCGGTACCGTCATTACCCTTGCATCCATCCTTGTTTGGTTTGGCAGCTCCTTCGGCATGACCCCCGACGGCTTCGGCATGGTCGAGGATATGGACGCTTCCGTGATCGCAGCGATCGGCAGCGCGCTTGCCGTCCTGTTCCGTCCTTTGGGCTTTGGCACATGGCAGTCGTCGGTCGCGACGGTGCTGGGGCTGGTCGCCAAGGAAGAAGTCGTCGGCGTGTTTGGCTCGCTGTACGGCGTCGCAGGCGACGCGCTGGAGCTGGTTGAGGAAGCCGAGTTCGGCGCCCTCAGCCCGATCGCGGCGCACTTCACGATGCTTTCCGCGTATTCGTTCATGGTGTTTAACCTGTTGTGCGCGCCCTGCTTCGCAGCGATCGGCGCGATCAAGCGCGAGATGAACAATGCCAGATGGACCTGGTTCGCGATCGGGTATCAGACGGTGTTTGCATATTCGATGAGCCTGATGGTTTATCAGTTTGGGCTGTTGTTCACCGGCGCCGGGTTCGGGATCGGCACGGTGGCCGCGATCCTTGTGCTGGCGGTTTATATCTGGCTGCTGTTCCGCAAAGCGCCGGAGCATACGACGCAGAGCCTGCGCTCGGTCAATGCCGCGACGGTTTGAACGGCATAATCGATTGGAATACCGGAAACGGGTCTCCCATGTTTGGGGGACCCGTTTTGTATGGCAGATGCAAACGGTTGGGCGGAGCTGCAAGGGAAGGGGCCGCCGGTCTATCGGGTCGCCGTTTGCCACGAAATAGGCCCATTTTCCATAAAGCCCCGCCGGTATCGGGGTTCGATACCGGCGGGGAGAACTGTCAGCGCCGCCGTGGCGCAGGGATCAGAACCGATAGGGCACGGAGCTGTCCATGCCGTCATAACGGGTGACCAGGAAAGGATAGCTTTTCATGTCCGTCGGGATGCCCAGCTCGATCAACTGCCGGTGCAGCTCGGCGACGACCTGGAAATCATGGTCACGCTGCGCGACCGACAACTTCATCGCGCCGTTGTACGAGCTGATGAGCATTGCGAACGGCTGCACGCTGCACGGCAGCACCGCGCCATATTCCAGCACATAGGGGCGCATGGTCTCCGGCAGGCGGAACTGCCCGACGTTCGTGATCAGGAAGCTGTCGTTCACGACGAACTGCCGCGCGATCTGGCGCGCTTCCAGCTCCTTTTCGGCCAACGGCATGTCCCGCTCATGCAGCTCACGGCAAACCGAACTGGCGCGCTTGCCGCGGAACAGCAGCTGCTCGGTCGCCATCTGACTGGAGAGGAAGTCCTTGGTGCGTTTGAAGACCTCCGGCAGCGGCAGGTCGTTATATTCCTTTTCATACGGCAGGTCGATGAAGCACACAAAATAACGGGTGGTCAGCGACGGCACCACCTGACGCAGATCGACCGGGATCTCCGCAATGACGGGCTCGGTATGCCCTTCGCCAAACTTATGATAAAACGCACGGCTGAACAGCGGCGCAATGATCGAAAGCGGCGATACGCCCAATTCCTTCGCCTTGCTGTGCAGCGCGGAGAAGGGGAAGACCAGCTCGGTGACGACTTCCGGGGAATCGTTCTCCCAGGTCAGGCCGTCGGCATGCAGCGCGGCAGGCTTCTGATAGATCCCGGCCGGGGACGGATCCATTTCGTCCAGCTTGCGGAAAGCGTCCTCCGATTCCTCGGTCACGAACACGGAATCGGTCGCGCGGATGGTGCTGTCGTTCTCGACCGGGAGACCGCATTCCTTGAGGTAATGGTACAGCACGCAGCGGATGAACTCCTCAAAGCCGCGCCCGTCGCTGATGCTGTGCTGATATTCCATGAAAATGGTATCTTCGTGATACCCCACCAAAAACATATACCCATGGGTATCGGCAGAGCCGATGGTATAGCGCTGCGTGACGCCGTCGAACGGCAGCACGACCGGTTCCTCGACCAGCAGGCGGTACTTGTACTGCGTATCGGTCGCCGCGATGCCAAGCATCATATGCGGGAACCGCAGCAGCGACGTTTTGACGGCGTTCAACAGGCAGGCCGGGCGCACCGGTTCGCTCATGCGGATGCGGTGACGCGGCACGCACGCGACATCCTCCTGCGTCGTGTACAGGAAAATCTTGCCATAGCTGTCCGTTTGGAGCAGCGGGTGATCCTTTAATGTTACCATAACGCGATCCCTCCATCGCTGGGCGCAGGGACAGGCCCCGCGCATTACTTTTATTTCCTAACCAAAATATCTGTATCCATTATAGCGCAAAGCGGATGATTTGGAAAGGGCAGAACCCGCCAGATTTTCCGGTCGGCTCAAGTCGAAAGTTAGAAGTTCTAACCAATCCCCGGCGCGGGACCCGCCCCGGGCAGGGTGCCTGCCCGGGGCTTTGGGTCAGAGCGTCACGTAGGCCGGTTCGTGCCCCAGGGCTGGCAGGACGGTCTCCAGCAGATCCTTCATCGCGATGCGCAGGCTGGATGTATTCGCGCAGGGATGGCAGGCAAACGCTTCCTGTTCGAGCACCTCGCAGTCGATTGCCAGACGCACGCGGCGTTCCCGGTCGAACAGCAGCCCCAGCACGCTCGCCGACCCGGGCGTCGCGCCAAGGTATTCCTGCATCTTGTCCGCATCGGCAAAGGAAAGCCGGGAGCAGCCCAGCTGCCCGGTCACGTCCTTCGTGCGGAACGGCTTGCGTCCGGGCATCAGCAACAGGTAGAAATCGGTTTTCTGCCGGTTGCACAGGAACAGGTTTTTGCAGATCTCTGCGCCAAGGCGCTTTTCCACTTCTTCACAGCATTCGATCGACGGGGCGGCTTCATGGTCAATACGCCGGTAGGCAACGCCTACCGCGTCCAAAAAATCATATACGGCGATCTCGCTGGGGATCCGCCCGGCGGGGTCGGCTGGGCGGCCGGTGTACAGGGTCGGATCGATCCATAAATCTGGCATGGGGATGCCCTCCTTAAAAAAGCGTTTTTCTCAAGTATAAACCGGAACCGGCGCGCCGTCAAGCGGCTGTAACGACCGCAGGCGCGGCAAAGGCTCAATACCCCTTTGCGCGGTCAATCCGGTTTTCCAGCGGCGATCCGGCGGCGTAGCGTTCCAGGTTCCGGCAAAACAGCGCCACCGCAAGGTCGCAGGTCTGCCCTAACGCCATATTCCCGGAAACGTGCGGGGTCAGGATGGCGTTGGGGCAGTTCCATAACGGGTGGCCTGCCGGAAGGGGTTCGGGCGTCATGACATCGAGCGCAGCGCCTGCCAGCCGACCGTTTTGCAGCGCGTCCGCCAGCGCGTCCTGATCGATTGCGCTGCCGCGCCCGACATTGACGACATAGGCGGAGGACGGCAGCAGCGAAAGCCGCTCCCGCGACAGGATCCCGACCGTTTCCGGCGTGGCGGGCAGCGCTAAGATCAACGCGTCGGCAGCAGGCAGCAGGCGATCCAGCCCGCCCGCCGCAACGACCCGCTCAAAGGCCGGTTCTCCGCTCCGCCCGCTGCGGTTCACCCCGATCGGCGTCGCGCCTAACGCCCGGAGCCTGCGCGCCGTGTGGGAACCGATATCCCCCGTGCCCAGCAGAACGACCCGGCTTCCGGCGATCGAACGGATCGGTTCCAGTGCCGGCCATTGCCGCGCCGCCATCGCGGACTGGTATTCCGGCATACGCCGCAGCAGCATCAACAGCACCATCAGGATGTGTTCGGAGATCGCCGGGCCGTATGCGCCGGCGCCGTTCGTCAGCAGGCAATCCGGGGTTGGCAACACGCCTTCCGTCAGGAATTTTTCGATCCCGGAGGCGGCGCAGCTCAGCCAGCGCAGGCGTTCCGCCTCTTTTAACCATTCCGGGTCGGGATAACCGAAAATGATTTCTGCGGACGCAAGCGCCCCTTCCGGCAGGCCGTTCCGCACGGGGAAGTATTCGGTCTTGAATCCAAGCGGCTTCGCCGTTCTGTCGATCCGGTTTCGGTGGGCTGCGGTGATAAAATCCGCGCACACGGCTATTTTTCGCATGGTTTTCCGTTTCCTCCTTGCTTTTGTTCCTGCGGCGCGCGGTACAGTAGCCGCCGCCCTTTTTTTTGACCGGCGATCCGGTTTGCTGTTTGCCCCGGATCGGTTCGGGCGGCATTTTTTATCCCAATCCCAGAACGGCAGGGCTTTTCCGCCGCTTTGAACGGCTGCGAAAAGATTGTCCGGCTTTTAAACCGCGTGCCGGAACGGAAACCCGGCGATGTCCTTATTCATATGAAGGGCCCCGACCGCAGGGATTCCATCCCCAATGGCATGATCCGGCGGGCCATATGCCAAAGCCCCCAATGCCGTTGCCGCATTCCGCCTCGCTGAATTATGCGGTATTGTCTTAAGAAAAAAACGGCCACGGGAAGGGTTGTTATAAATGAGTATAGCACATATCGCCGCGGTTAGCAACGCAATCGTGATGAAATCTGTATGATGCAGATCCCGTGCCGCGCCGTAGGCTTCGCCATCAGTCCACACCCATGGTTCCTGTCCGGGATGGAAAATCAATCACGGCAGTTTCATAAAATATCCAGTAATTTACAAAAGTAAGAATGGTTGAT
>CAJUGU010000114.1 GCA_910586105.1 uncultured Eubacteriales bacterium
ATGGGTTCGTTCATATCCCCTCACAAGCCGTTTCCGGGTTTCAATGCTTAACATCATTTTTCACCTCGAACTCATCATACCTCTTTTCCCGCTGCTTGTGAATAGTTTTTTGCCGATTGCTCTAATAATACGGTGACAGGATTTGCTCCGTTGCATTGATAATGACGGTTTCGCCCTGCTCAAAACCTTCGGGGTCTATTGGATTGGGGAGTGTTGCATTGATTTTATTAAATTCTACCATGTCAATCCCTTTAATCGTGTGGGTATTGTAAAATGATCCATCTGTCACAACCATATCAGAGGATAATCCCGCTTTTCCTGCAACCCATTCAGCATAAGCATTTAGACTTTCCGTTGCTCTCAATTCGACAGAACTAATTTTTGTAACAGAAGTATCGTTTATTCCCTCGTTCTGCCGTATCTTCTCAACAAAGGTTTCATTCAAAAAGTAGTTGTTGGACATATCTGCTGTAAAGAAAAAATCGTAATCATACTCCGAATTGATATAGTTGTCGATGTCAATTCCGTTTATGATCGTCATTACGCTTGTAAAGACAGTAATACTCAAAAACAAACTCAACATAACAATGGCTGCCCTTTTTCTGTCACGAAAGACATTACGCAATGCCATACGAAAAGGCTTGCCTTTGATGGGATATTTCACAATGACATCATTTTTACGTCCTTCCGTATAGCGTAGGGCTTCTATCGGAGAAATGCTTGCAGCTTTTTTGGCGGGAGTAATCGCCCCAAACCATGCAGTCAGCAATGAAAAAAGAATGGCCCCAATATAAATTACGGGAGAAAATGAAACTACCGTCCCCGTATCAATTCCGCTGTTGGCTATAATTGCAGGAACAAGCAGCAAGGAAACTGCTGCCGCCGCCATACATCCGAGCGGCAAGCCGATCAAGCAAAGACGGAATACCTGTCCTGTTACAATGCGGCGTATTTGTTTCGGTGTAGTGCCTACTGTTTTTAGCATACCGAAAAAGCGCACATCCTTTGATACGGAAATATACATAACATTGTAAATCAGCAAATATCCTGCAAACATAAGGAACAAAATCAATAGCCCCAATGCAAAATAGGTTATAACATCGCCGCCTGCGCCATCAAATGCAGGGGATTGAATATAGGGCTGATTTTCATAAAACGGCAAATCTACTTTTAGCCTTTCAATATGTTCTGCAACATAGTCATTTTCAAAAATGATATTTACCGTAAGATTTCCTGTTTCAAGTGCATCGTGCCGTTCCGCAAATGCTTTCGCACAGTATATCTCAATATCACTGTCCGGACGGCTATGACTGTATTCGGTATAAACACAGGACAGCACAAAGTCCTCTGTTATGGTAGTTTCGTCAATTATATAGGAAAGTGGAATTGTCATGCCGATTTCAGCATTATCAATTTTGAGGGCATCAAGGATGTAGCGAGAAAGCAAGAGTTCATTTTCTTTTTCGGGGTAATACCCGACTACGTTTGTATTAGGTGGGGCAAAACATTTTTTCCCATTGCGTCTGATCTACATAGGATATAGGACACTCTGGTACGCCCGGAATATCATTTGTTGCTGCCACAGACGCACCAATGCCAACAACATCAATATAATCAAGGGCATAGATTTTACCAAGTTGATCATCTCTGGGATGTGCAAATGCCATTTGCGAAAGTGAGCCTTGCATACGCTTTTCTCGCATGGCAATCGTATCATAATAGCTCATGCCAATGCTGAAAACGGAAGTGAGCATAAATGCAGTCAGCAGAATAGCCGACACAATGAAAAAGTTACGTTTTTTATCAGCCGATAATTCCCGACTTGTGATCTTCTTAATGATTGCTTTGTTGTTGCCAAACAAAATATCATTCATCGTAAGTCACCCCCTTATTCAAAAATCCTGCCGTCCTCAATGCGGATAATGCGGTCGGAAAGCTGGCAATCTCGTTGTTATGGGTAATCATAACTACGGTCTGGTGAAATGCCGCGCTGGTGTGCTTGATAAGCCCCAACACTTCAGCACTGGTCTTGCTGTCCAGGTTGCCGGTAGGACAATAGCGGGTTTGGAAATCAGGGCGCGAGCAATCGCCACACGTTGCTGCTGTCCGCCGGAGAGGTTGTTGGGCATATTGTTGGGTTTTCCATCAAGGGCCAGCATTTTCACAACTTCGTCCAAAAACCGCTTATCCACAGTGTCTCCGTCCAACTCCACAGGCAGGACAATATTTTCATAGACATTCAGGACAGGGACAAGGTTGTAGTTCTGGAAGATAAAACCGATGTTGCACCGACGGAAGATGGTAAGCTGCTCGTCGTTCAGTTCGGCCAGCTCCTTGTCTTTCACTTTGACGCTGCCGGAGGTAGAGACATCCAGACCGCCTCTGAAAATGGATTAGACCCCTACCGCTATCTGACATGGCTTTTATCCTCTGCCATTGTGATGGATCTGACTCAACCGGTTGTTGTGCGGTCCCTGCTGCCCTGGAACGCTCCCGCTTCTTGTAAAGCATAATTGTTTTATAATTGTTTTACCCCGTTGCCAGGGCGACTCCTGGCAGCGGGCTTTTTGATGCACGGAGATTTGTCGCTTACCCGGCTTGTTTGCGTGCGCCCTTTTTCTACCTTTGAATACGTAATTAGCAGAAGCCGCCCAAAAGAGGGCGGCTTCTGCTGATTTTTGGCTGCTTTTTTACAGCCCCTTTTTGTGCGTCTGCAAGCCGTTTGCGCCGTCCGGCGAGGGGCGGGCGCGGTTACAGGTTCAAGTAGCTGCGCAGCATCTGCGCGACCTCGGCGCGGCTTGCGGGGCCGTTGGGGTCAAACCGGTTGCCCTCCTTGCCGGTGACGATGCCGCTGCCGTAGGCCCAGCGCACCGCGTCCCGCGCGTATTCGCGGATATCGTTGTAGTCGATGAACGGGATCGAGTTGGCCGGGATGGGACTGCCCGCGCGCCGCCAGAGCACGACCACGAGCTGTTCGCGGGTAATGGGGTCGTTCGGGCCGAAGTTTCCGTTCGCGTAGCCCGCGACGATACCGGATGCGGAAGCGCGTTTGACCGCGTTTTCGTACCATGCGCCGCTGGCAACGTCGGGGAAGCTGCCGCCGCTGCCGACAGCGGGCTTGCCCTCGTAGTTGTAGAGGATTTGCGCGAGCATACCGCGCGAGAGGGGCAGCAGGGGTTCAAAAAGCCCGTTTCCGGTACCCGCCATCAGGCCGCTGGAAAGGCAGGCGTGTACGCCGTCGTGGTACCACGCTGCCGGGGACGCGTCGCCGAACGCCGTGAGCGGGCAAGCCGCGTCCTTCGGGCAGGCGCTGGCCGTGGCGGGCGCGGTTACTGTGGCGGCAGGCTGCGTGGTTGCCGGGGTGGACGCGGACGGCTTGAAGATCGCGCGGATGGTATGCGAGGACTGGATATTCGTGAAGGTGTAGCTGGAAACCGCGCCGACGCTCTTGCCGTCGACCAGTACGTCCGAAATGACGTAGCCAGTCTGCGGGGTGATGGAGTAGGTTTTGCTGCTGCCACGGGTGGCTTCGGTGCGTCCGCCCGGGGAGATGCTGCCGCCGGAACCCGTGACCGAGGCGACGATCGTCAGGGTCGAGCTGCCGCTGCCGGAACTGCTGCCGCCGCCGGAACCGCCGGAACCGCCGGAACTGCCGGAGCTGCCGCCGCTGCTGCCGGAGCTGCCGCCGTTCGGGCGGGACGGGCGAGAGGGATTCGAGGGGGTCGAGGTGGGTTTCCAGACGGGGTAAACCACGGTATCCTTTGCGACGGTGGCTTCCGGATCGAGGGGGTCGCCGTTTTCGGAGGCGGACAAACCGCTGAGGGTGTAGCCCTCCTTACCCGGGAAGTTTCCGTTTTTCAGAATTTCGTCCAGTATCTCTCCGTAAGTGCTGTCTTTTGTCACGTCGAGTTCCAAGGCTGTGCCGCCAAATTGGATCGTGACCTTGACTTGCTCGGGGTCGTCCGGACTGGTTTTCGTCCAGTGGGCATACAGGTCCAGGTTCCTTGTGACTTCAATGCCTGCATCCACTTTCACGCCGCCGCTTTCCTTGTCGAACCAGCCGTCGAAAGCGTAGCCTTCCCGTTCGGGGTCGGCGATGTAGGCGAGCGTTCCGCTGCCGTCGCTGGGATAGGGCTGCGACTGGAGCTTGCCGCTCCCGTCATTCCAGTGATAGGTGACGGCAAAGTTATCGGTCGTGAGCACGATTTTGTTGTCCGGGGTCAATTCGACCCGGTAGTCTTCGTCGCTCGTGAATTTGCTGCGGTCGGATTCGTTGGGGGTGTAGCCGGGGGCTTCGTCGCTGCCCGCGCCAACGGTCACCGGATTGCCGTTAGACGGCAGTTGTTCGGTCGCGACGCCAATTTTTGCATCCGGCGAAAGTGCAGCGGTAAGGGTGACCGGATTTGAATCACGGGCAAGATACACATTGCTTCGTTTGGCAGAATTGTTGGTAATGTGGTTTCCGAAAATGTCAGGGCTGCCAGAAACACTGAAAATACTCAAACCGTCCTTGCCATTCACATAGATGCCGCCGCCGGTGTTGGCAGTGTTGCTGGTGATTGTGCCGCCGTTCATGGTGAAGGTGACCGCATGGTAGGCGGAGCTGCCCATATTGTAAACACCACCGCCGGTGCTGGCGGTGGTGCTGATGATTGTGCCGCCGTTCATGGTGAAGGTGCCCCAATTGCAAACACCGCCGCCGATTCTGGCGGTATTGCCGCTGATTGTGCCGCCATCCATGATGAAGGTAGCGTAATAATCGACTGTTACACCGACGCCACGACCGCTGCTATTGCTAAAATAATCGTCGAGATGGTTGCCGCCAGTGATTGTGCCGCCGCCAGTCGAGCAGTCCTCCAAGGTTAACTTGGTTGGGGTAGTGGGGGTAGTGATAGTATTATCGTAAATGTCACCTACGTTAATTACATGGCCGAACGGTGTTGCTGTTGTCAACGCACGATCGAGTGTATGCCCGTTCAGGTTCAAGGTGATTTCTTTTCCTGCGGGGACGAGGATGTATCCGCCATCGCCAGCGCCGGCCTCGGACTCAGCGCTGAAGCCAACGCCTTCGCCGAAACTGCCGTTTGTGGCGGTAACATTATCGAGCAGCGTTACGGTGCCGCCGTTCGCTGCCGCTTTCTTCCACATTTCTTCAAAGGTTCCATATTCTGAGGGATTCGTGCCATTGTCGTATTGTGCGGCTGCATTTGCATGATCGGCTGGGGCCGCGATCTGCTGCCGCGCCCAGCGGGCATAAAGTGTATGCGGATTTTCTTCGCTTACAATGCTGTTTTCCGTAATGAGATTGCCAGTGTCTTTCCCAAGGCTCCAATAAAGGAACTCGTAACCCTGGCGGGTGACTTCGGGGAAGTCGCCGCCTGCGCCATAAGTTTGACCTACCGTGACGGTTGTTGTCGGTGATGTGTTGTCGGCGTAGGCAGTTATATTGGCGGTTTCGCTGCTGCTCTCGCCGCCAGCGAGATCGGGGTCGTCGATGTCTGAGCCGTCAGCGTCATTGCCTGAGCCGCTCGTGCCGGGGTCGTTTTTCGGAGGATCTGGATTTTCCGGGGTTTCCGGGGCGCTTACAAATTCGCCGCCGTTTGCGTCAAAGGTGACAACAACATTACCCCCCCCCCCCCCTCTTTGTACAGGGTGGGGTATCGTCGATACCATTTTCCGATACAGCGGGCGTTTGCCGCACGCTGGTGCGATTCGTTAAAGACTGCTGAGGGGCCGAGCCGGTCTGTGCGGGTGTGGGTTCAGGTTCCGGAGCAGGTGCGGGGTCGGGTTCGGGCGCGGGGTCAGGGGCGAGGGTCTTGAGCACGATATTGCCATTTACGAAGTCGCGGCGGAAGCCCTGATCGCTGGTAATGCATTCGGTATCGGCAGCGGAGAGGGAGCCGGTCGCGACGATCACCGGGAAGCCGTCCACGGGAGCGGTGGCGGTGGTCACGCCGATGCGCGCGCCGCTGCCCAGCCCGGAAACGGAAACCGTGCAGCCGTTGGGGAGGTAGACGTTATTTGCCGCGCCGCTGGCGGTATTGTTCTGGATGGCCGCCGCGCCGGAAGCGGTGAGACTGCCCGCGCTGTACACGCCGCCGCCCTGCGCCGCCGTATTTTCGTAGACCGCCGCGCCGGAAACGGTGAGATTGCCCGCGTTGTATACGCCGCCGCCCTGCGCCGCGCTGTTTGCGGAGACGGTCACGCCGGACAGGGTGAGCGAACCGCTGTTGTAAATGCCGCCGCCGTTCGCGGTGGTCTTGCCGCCGGTGAGGGAGCCGCCGCCGGAGACGGTGAGCGTGCCGCCGGAGACGGTGAGCACCGAACCGTCCGGCTGCGCGGTGGAAAGGCCGCGGTCAAGGGTGTGCCCGGCGAGGTTGAGTTAGACCGTGCCTGCGCGCAGCTGGATGCCGCCGCCGGAAGTGAATCCCGCGCCGGAGCCGAAGCTGCCGCCCGTCGCGGTAACGTCTTGGATTAGGGTGATAGCGCCGCCCTTCCCGGAACCCGCAACCGCGTTCCAGGCGGTTTCAAAGGTACCCGTTAAGCGGACGCTGCTGCCGTTGACCTCATAGCGGGCCTGATCGGTGGCAAGCGGCTTGCTCGGGTCTGCGGGGAAGGTGAACGCCAGCGCCGTGCCCGACAGCATCGACAGCAGCAGGCAGACGCTCAGCGCGAGACTGAATAAGCGTTTTTTCATCTCAATATCCTCCGATTTTTATAGCCTGCGGATGCGCAGGCGTTTCTTTTGCGGGGGCGAAGCCCCGCGCTCCTTCTATTATAAATTCTGCACATTGCGGATGTCAAGCCCTGAAACGGCAATTCCGTTTTGGGCAGGGGGATTCTTCAATGCGCAGGCAAAAAAGGAGCCCTGCAAGCAGGGCTCCGGACAGGGGCAGTTCCGATCATTCTGTACAGAATGGGAGTACCGCCGTCTCAAAATCGATCGCAACCGGGAGCTGTTCCATTTCGGCGGACTGGCAATTTAACAGTTTCATAAAATTCTGGATCGTGACGCCGGTGATCTCGTCATTATCCCAGTCGTGCCGGATGATGATGTTTTCGCTGATATCGTCGCCATAGGAATTATTCTGGTTGGAGAAGGCGATATAAACGATATCGTTTTCACCGTCATATATCACCTTTCGGACTTTTTGCGGGATCATAAAGCACCTCGCCTCCTCTGGACTCTTCGGTTATTTTCGGGGTACTGTATGCGGTAACGACCTTTTTGATGTTCGGAAAACTGGAAGAACCGGTCACGACCTTGGTGTATTGCGGACGGCCTTTATATTCAGTGGGGAAGGAGTAATAAATATGCCGATCCTCGACTGAAACGCTCCGGTAGATTTTGCAGGGCTTTTCCAAAGCGTCTTTCACATCCGCTTCGCGGTTTTCGAGTTCTGCGTGTCCTGCAATAATATACGTTGCCCAGTGGGATTGAGAACAGCAAACCGTGTATCCAAGCGGGGACTCTGCAATGATAATGTCTTTATCTTCCATGATGCACCGGCGTTTTAATTTGAATTGTCACTTAATACGTGGGGCAGGACTGCATATAATTCCTGCGCACACCGCTTTGGAAGGACAACCTTGGCTACAGATGTCGAAGCCGTTTTTTCAATTTTTGCAGCGTCGGCACTGGCCAGACTGGGCACAGGTTCATCAAGGAAAAACTCGATCGTTGCTTCGTCATTGTTCATGCACACCACAAAACGATTTGCATAAATGCTCATTTTATATCTCTCCTTACAGCTTTCTGTTTTGATTGTACCACAGTTTTTGTGAAGTGTCCACCGGTATTTGACCTTGGAGCATCCGGAAAACATACCGTTTCTGTGCCCCGGCCTCCGCGGTCGGGACGGCAAAAACCCCCGCCGATCCGACCAGATCAACGGGGGGATTTTCCGTGCGGCTTAGAGCGCAGCCTTCGCCTTTTCGGCGAGCGCCGCGAAAGCGGCCTTATCGTTTACGGCGAGCTCGGCAAGCATCTTACGGTTCATCTCGATGCCGGCCTTCTTCAGGCCGTTCATGAACCGACTGTAATTGATGCCGCAGACCTTGGCCTGCGCCGAAATACGGGTGATCCACAGGCGGCGGAAGTCGCGCTTCTTCGCCTTGCGGCCAATATACGCGTACTTCAGGGACTTCATGACCGCCTGATTGGCTGTCCTGAAATGGGTGGATTTCGCCCCAAAGTAACCCTTCGCACGCTTTAAGATCTTCTTCCTTCTTTTGCGCGTCATCATCGCGCCTTTTACTCTTGCCATTGTATTGCAATCCTCCTGAAATTATGAATCAAAATCACGCAAATGACCGTGCCCGCTTACGCGTAGGGGATCAGGCGCTTGACCTCAGCCACGTTCGTTGCGTCCGCATAGCCTTCCTTGCGCAGGTGGCGCAGGCGCTTCGTGCTCTTCTTGGTCAGGATGTGACGGCGGCCGACGTGCGCGCGCTTGATCTTGCCGCTCTTTGTTACCTTGAATCTCTTCTTTGCACCGGTGTGCGTTTTGATCTTGGGCATGGGTGTAAACTCCTCTCTGCCCCGTGCGCGCAGCGCAACGGGGGAACTGTTTTTTTACTTCTCTTTTTTGGGGGCCAGAAACATATGCATTTGCCGCCCTTCCAGCTTGGGCTGCTTTTCTACCGTGCTGCACTCGGCGCACAGATCCGCAAAGCGGCGCAGAAGATCCAGACCAAGCGAAGAATGGGTGACTTCCCGCCCGCGGAACCGCACGGAAACCTTAACTTTGTCCCCGCCCTTCAGGAACCGGCAGGCGTGGCCGACTTTTACGTTCAGGTCCCCCACGTCGATGTTTGGCGTCAGCCGGATCTCCTTGATCTCGACAATGCGCTGGTTTTTCCGCGCTTCCTTCTCGCGTTTGGCCTGCTCGAACCGATACTTGCCGTAGTCCATCACGCGACATACCGGCGGCTGGGCCTGCGGCGCGATCTTCACAAGATCCATGCCCTTCTGGATCGCGATCTCCATCGCTTCCTTCGAGGACACGATCCCCAACTGCTCTCCGGTGTCTGAGATCAGGCGGACTTCTTTGTCACGGATGTCTTCATTGATCTGATGTTCCATGCTGCTAATGCGAAAGCACCTCCCTAATGGATTCCAAAAATTGAAAAGGACGGAACCGTAATCCGTCCGCCCCGCAGGAAAACACCCCCCGCGCGGGATCCCCCGGCGGGACGTTTCCTTTTCTTGACCCGTTTGCAATGGCTGCGGGTGAGGACGGCGATCCTTCTTTCTTGTACGGCAATTATTATAACAGCCGACAGAGCAAATGTCAAGCGCCCGCGCAGGATTTTTTCAAAAAACGGCAGGGCTGGGAATGTGCCGGGCGTCCCTCCGCCGCGCCAGAACAGCCCGTTCCCGAGGGAAACGGAACGCGGCCCCCCGAAGGAGACCGCGCCCGCAAGAAAAGGAAAAAATATGAAAAAATGAAAAAAGCAGTAGTTGGGGTCAAAACGGCTGCTTACTCGGCAACCTTTACATATACGCCGCCGTTCCGGCAGGATTCGGTAGCGGCCTGCGCCATCAGTACCGGACGGAGACCGTCGACCGCGCCGACGACGACCGGCTTATCGTTCACGACCGAATCGACGAAGCACTTGACCTGCTCGATGAACGCCTGATTGTAACGCTCAAGGAAGAACCACAGCGGCTTTTCGCTGCGCGCGCCGTCAACGGTGATCACGGTCGTGTTGTTCACGAGGTCGTTGCCGTCGGTCGCCATGCCCTTGGAGCCGAACGCTTCCACGCGCTGGTCATAGCCATAAACCGCCTGACGGGAGTTGTTGATCACGGCGATGCAGCCGTTCGCCATCTTCATGGTGACGACGGCGGTATCCACATCCGGGATACCGGACTCTTCCTGAAGGTTGGGGTTGACGAGGCAGGAGCCGACCGCCGAGATCTCGACCGCTTCGGAACCGGTGACGTAACGCACCATATCGAAGTCGTGGATCATCATATCATAGAAGATGCCGCCGGAAACTGCGACGTAGGAAGCAGGGGGCGGCTCCGGGTCGCGGGAGGAGACGATCACGATGTGCGGATCGCCGATCGCGCCGCTCTTGACCGCGTCCGCAACGGCCTTGTGATTGTGGTCGAACCGGCGGTTGAAGCCGACCTGGAACTTGACGCCCTTTTCCGCAACGGCGGCAAGCAGGTTCTTGATCTTGGCTACATCATAATCAATCGGCTTCTCGCAGAAGACATGCTTGCCAGCCTGCACAGCCGCCAAAGCAATGTCGCAATGGGTGTCGGTGGACGAGCAGACGAAAACTGCATCAACGTCCGGGTTGTTGACTACGTCCTGGAAATCGGTGGAAACATTGGTGATCTTGCGATCGGCCAGCCACTCGCGCGCGCCGGACTTGTCCAGCATCGGATCAGCCGCCGCAACGACTTCTACGCCCGGGACGCTGTTGATCAGGTTGTTGATGTGGAGTTTGCCGATGCGGCCGCAGCCGACGACGCCAATTCTTAAAGCCATAATTTCATTCTCCTCTGTTCCAATTATTTGCCGGGCCCCGCCCGGTTAATTGTCTGAATGAAATTATAGCAGTTTTTCATAAACTTTTCAAGGGAGCCCATGTATTTTTGGCTGACTTGCCAAAAACTTTCGCCCTACTTGTGGATTTTGCTGAGAAAAAACCGCCTTTGCAGGCTTCGGCGGTCGTGCATTGTGCGAATGCATTTTTGCACGATGCACGACCGCAAACCCGTGCAATGTGCATTTTGAAAAATGCACAAATTTTGCTTGCATCCGGGCGCTGGATGTGCTAAGCTGTAGGAAACGGCAGGGAAACGCGGGGGATGCCCCCGGAAAAAATGGAGGCCGGGGCGCAGGTCAGGGCTTCCGGGAAGGATGAAATTTATGAAGATCACGGCACAAATGATCGCCGACCGCTGCGGGGTGTCGCGCGGGACGGTCGACCGGGTGGTCAACGGGCGGCTGGGGGTCGCGCCGGAGGTGCAGGAGCGGATCCAGCGGGTGATCGACGAGACCGGGTACAAGACGCCTTCCATGCGGCGGCAGGCAAAGGCGGTGGGCGTGAAAAAGATCGGGTTCGTGATACCGAACTGGAACAATTATTATACGGTGCAGATGCGGCGGGGGATTCGGGCGGCAACGCGCCGCATGGGCGACAACCGCCTCGCGGTGGTGGTGGAGGAGTTGAAGGGGCGTTCCAACCGGGAATATTTCGAGTGCATCGCGCGGCTGGAGGCGCAGGAGATCGAAGGGCTTGTGCTGAACGCGGCGGACACCCTGCCCATGCAGGAGGAGATCGACCGGCTGACGGCGAAAAACATCCCGGTGGTGACGACCAATTCGGACGTGCCGGGTTCGCGCCGGATCTGCCACGTCGGGCAGGACCTGGACAAATCGGGGCGCGTAGCGGCGGGGCTGATGGCCCCGCTGCTGGAGGGGGGCAGCGTGCTGATCGTCTGCGGCAACCGTGAATTCACCGCGCACCGCTTGCAGGTGGAGGGCTTCCTGAACCGTATGCGCGAGCTGCTTGGGAGCCGGGTACGCACGACGGTGATCGAGTGCATCGAGCGGTATGACCTTGCCTACGACGGGGTGCTGCATACGCTGCGCACCGACCCGGGGCTCCGGGGGATCTATATGGCGAACGAGCCGGTGCCCGCGTGCATCGACGCGTTGGAGCGGGCGCAGCTGTCCCATTCGGTGCAGGTGATCTGCAACGACCTGACGCCGTGGTCGCGGGAATACCTGGCGGCGCGGAAGGTGCGGTTTATCATCGATCAGGATTTTTCAGGGCAGGCGCGGCGGGCGGTCGAGCTGTTGTACGACCTGATGTTCCGCGACCGCCATCCCAAACGCGAACTGGAATACGTGCGCACGAGCATCATTTCCGAAGAACTGCTGTGACCCATGGGCGGCGCTGCAAAAAAATACCGCGTA
The DNA here is from genome assembly GCA_910586105.1 of uncultured Eubacteriales bacterium. Lineage (GTDB taxonomy): Bacteria > Bacillota > Clostridia > Oscillospirales > Butyricicoccaceae > QXXE01. The sequence continues at coordinate 11,943 of CAJUGU010000114.1, forward strand.
TCGTTCCCGCAGCGGCGGGGGAAACTGACGGTATTATTTTGCAAGGAGTGATCGCACATGTTCAAGCATGAAAAACTGTTGATGCATCCAGTCGGCGTGGAGCGCGCCAACCCGGCGTATGCCGCGCTGTTGCAGGAGCAGCTTGGCGGCGGCAACGGCGAACTGAAAGCAGCGATGCAGTATATCTCGCAGAGTTTCCGGGTCAAGGACGCCAAGATCAAGGATCTGTTCCTGGATATTGCAGCCGAGGAGCTTTCGCACATGGAAATGATCGCGCAGACGATCAGCCTTTTGAACGGGCATGACGTAGACGCGTCGCAGGTCGCGGCGGGCGAGATCCAGACCCATGTGCAGCTGGGACTGAACCCGGGGCTGATCAACGCCTCCGGCTATTCGTGGACGGCGGATTACGTTACCGTTACCGGCGACCTCTGCGCGGATATCCTCAGCAATATTGCCTCGGAGCAGCGCGCGAAGGTGGTTTATGAATACCTGTACCGCCAGATCGACGACAAGCGGGTGCGCGAAACCATCGACTTCCTGCTCAACCGCGAGGAAGCGCATAACCAGATGTTCCGGGACGCGTTCAATTCGGTGCAGGATACCGGATCGAACCATGATTTTGGGACGACGAAAGCGGCGAAGATGTATTTTTCGCTGTCCAACCCGGGGCCGAACGCCTTTGCGGGCAATGAGGTCAGCCCGCCGGTCTTCGCGCAGTAAAACCGATGCGATCCCAAAAGGACGCTTGCCGCCGGGATGTATCGAAAGGCGGTGGTTGCGCAGGTGGGAAGCCATCCGCAGCCTGCATGGCGCGAGGACTTGCGCAAGCTGGCGTTTGAGCTGCAACTGTAAACGCGCCCGGACAAAAGGGCGCTGTAAAAAAAAACAGCCAAAAATCAGCAGAAGCCGCCCTCTTTGGGGCGGCTTCTGCTGATTACGTATTCAAAGGTAAAAAAGGGCGCACGCAAACAAACCGGGATTAAATCCAGCCAAAACATGAAAATTTATTCAAGTTTTTTTGTGGCAAGCTACCTTGCCAGAGACCTTAAATGGAACTTGTGGAGATTA
>CAJUGU010000115.1 GCA_910586105.1 uncultured Eubacteriales bacterium
GACAAAAGACACGGCTGGCTGCCGTGCCTTAAACCGTAATTATATTGTAGGAGGTTGAACATGAAAATCGGCTTACTTGACGTGGATTCATACCACTTTCCAAATCTTCCGCTTATGAAACTTTCTGCGCACCATAAAGCGCAGGGCGATACCGTTGAATGGTGGTCTGAAACCGGCTCCTATGACCGTGTTTATATGTCAAAGGTATTCGATGAAACGTATACTTCTGACATCCCCGAGCCGGTCAATGCTGCTGAAATTGTCAAAGGCGGCACAGGCTATGGTCTGGAAAACCGCCTGCCGGATGAGATCGAGCATACCTATCCCGATTATTCGCTCTATCCCAAACTGACGAAAGATACTGCATACGGCTTTTTAACGCGCGGGTGCTGTCGCGGTTGCAGTTTTTGTATCGTTTCGGCAAAGGAAGGGCGACAATCGCGAAAGGTTGCGGATTTGTCGGAGTTTTGGAGCGGTCAGAAACACATTAAATTGCTTGACCCGAATTTGCTTGCCTGTCCCGATCATCCCGCGCTATTGGAGCAGCTTGCCGCCAGCGGCGCGTATGTAGATTTTACGCAGGGGCTGGATGCAAGATTGCTGACACCGGATAATATCGCGTTACTGAATCTGGTTAAGAAATCCAACATTCACTTTGCGTGGGACTTTATGAGCGAATCTGAGGAAGTGCTGCGCGGACTGAATTTGTATTCCAATCTGACAAATAAGAAACTGCACGGAAACTACGGAACCGTTTATTGTCTCACCAATTATGGAACAACGATGGAAGAAAATTTGTACCGCGTTGCAGTGCTTGACCGCATGGGCTATAACCCGTACATCATGATTTACGATAAGCCGCACGCACCGCACGAACTGCGGCAGCTTCAGCGTTGGTGCAATTCCATCCGCATCCGTAAAATGGTGCCAAAATTTGAAGATTACAGGGGAGGGATCAAAAAATGCAATACATCCTGAGTTTATCCTACGGGAAGGATTCACTCGCCTGCCTGGGGGCGATCGAGCGGCTCAGGTGGCCGCTTGACCGCATTATCCATGCAGAAGTCTGGGCGACCGACACCATCCTTGCCGACCTTCCGCCCATGGTGGAATTTAAGGCGCAGGCCGATGAAATCATCCGGAAACGCTGGGGATTGACGGTCGAGCACGTCCGCGCCAATCAGACCGCAGAAGAACAAATATACCACATCCGCACGCGCGGACACCGTATCGGGGAGCGTATGGGCTGGCCGATGGTGGCATTTGCAAATCACGGCTGCGAGCTGCAAAAGGCGCTCAAGGTCCGCCCTATGCAGAAATTTCAGGGGAATGCTGTTACATATTTAGGCATTGCCGCCGATGAAATCAGCCGCTTAGAAGGGTTGAGCGACACGCGTAAAAGCCCTCTTGCGGCGGCAGGCTGGACGGAAAGTATGTGCCGGAAATGGTGCGAGGAAAACGGGCTGCTTGCCCCAATTTACGAAAAAGCAGCGCGAAGCGGCTGCTGGTTTTGCCCGAGCCAGACCATTATGCAGCTCCGAAACCTGCGGCACGATCACCCGGAATTGTGGACGTTCATGCTGCGCTGGGATGCAGACAGCCCGGTTTGCTTTAAGGCGCACGGGCATCCGCTCCGCGATTACGACTGCCGCTTCCAGATGGAGGACAAGGGGCTGCTTTTGCCCGGCGATAAGGGCTTCCGCTGGTCAAAAGTGGACATACAAAAGGAGGATTCGCTTTGAATGATAACTGGATCGTTGACAACTTAAACAATGCGCTGGAAACGTGGAACGGTAAGCTGGCGGAAATCTGGTCATTGGTCAGCCAGTCGCCGGAAACGTTCAAGGGCGGCGCGATTTGGGGCACGATCGTGAACATCCATCAGGCATTGCAGGCGGTCGGCTATGGGCTGCTGATTTCGTTTTTTGCAATGGGCGTGTTCAAAAGCGCCGCCAGCTTCCGTGAATTCCGCCGCCCGGAACAGGCGCTGCGGCTGTTCATCCGCTTTCTTATGACGAAAGTCGCCATCAGCAGCGGCATGGAGATCATGAGCACGATTTTTACGATTTGCGGCGGCGTTGTCAGCACGATTGCCAATAATATGGGCGCTTTGTCAGCTACGGCGGCGACGCTTCCGACCGAAATCGTTGACGCGGTAGAAGCCGTGACATTTCTGGAAAGCATCCCGCTTTGGCTGGTATCATTCCTCGGCAGCCTATTTATAACCGTGCTCTCTTTTATCATGATTTTGACAGTGTACGGACGCTTTTTCAAGCTCTACCTGTTTACTGCGCTTGCCCCACTTCCTCTTGCCACCTTTGGAGGCGAAGGAACGTCGCAGTCCGGCAAAACTTTTATTAAAAGCTACATCGGCGTGTGCATGGAAGGCGCGGTAATCGTGCTGGCGTGCCTGATTTATTCCGCGTATCTCAGCAGCGGAACGACCGGACTGCCCAACACCGGGACGACGGCGGTCACGATGGTTTGGGCTTACCTTGGCGAAACCGTCTTTAATATGCTGATTTTGGTTGGTTTGGTTAAGGGTGCCGACCATGTTGTCAAAGAAATTTTCGGAACATAAAACTGGAGGTGCTTTATGGAGGTCAAAATCCCCAAAGAAATCCAATCGTATCATGAAAGTGTGTTTTTCGGTTTGTCGTGGCGACAGTTTTTCTGTTCTGCGCTTGCGATCGGCACGGCGGTCGGACTTTATTTTCTGACACGCGGCGTGCTGGGTAAGGAGACGGCAAGCTGGCTGTGCCTGATTGGTGTGGCCCCGTTCGCGGCGGCGGGCTTTTTCAGCTACAACGGGCTGATGCTTGAAAAATTCCTCTGGACGGTTTTCAAGTCGGAGGTTTTGCTTTCAGCCCGCCGCGTTTATCGCGCAGAAAACTATTATTATCAGCTTCTTGTCGCGCAAAACCAGAAAAAACGCAACAAAAAGGACGTAAAACACACCCGTAAAAGCAGGAGGGCAACGCATGAAGAATAAGTCTGTCAACGCCAGGATCGAACGCAGCGGTTTCCATATCCCGCGCAGCGTTCAGCAGTCCATCCCCATCCGGCGCATTTATAAGGACGGTATTTTTGAAGTCGGCGGCAAGTTCAGCCAGACGTGGAAATTCACAGATATCAATTATTCCGTCGCGGGATCCGAAGCGCAGGAGGAAATGTTCAAGGCGTACTGCGCGATCATCGGCTCCCTGCCGAACGACGCGACCACGAAAATCACCATCAATAACCGCTGCCTGAACCGGCAGGAGTTTCAGCGGGCCATGATGATGAAAGCGGTTGGCGACGGCATGGACGATTATCGCGGTGAATATAACCGGATGCTGCTGGAAAAGGCGGAATCCGGGAATAATATTGTGCAAGAGAAGTACATTACAGTTTCGCTTGCACGGAAAAATATCGAAGAAGCCCGCACCTTCTTTACCCGTGTCGGGAACGATTTCATTGCAGGCTTTGGACGGCTTTCTTCGTCGATTGTGGAGCTAGATGCAGACGATCGCCTGCGCATCCTGCATGACTTCTTCCGCATGGATAAAAATGCAGCGTTTTCGCTGAGTTTGAAGCAGCTCATGCGGCATGGGCATGACTTCCGCGACCTGATTTGCCCGGACAGTATGCGTTTTCGCGGAAGCTACATCGAAATCGGCGAGGGTAAGGTTGCCCGCGTGCTGTTCCTGAAAAATTACGGTTCGTTTATCAAAGATACTGCAATTAAGGCTCTGACCGAGTTTCCGCGAAACCTGATGTTGTCGATCGACATCCTTCCCGTGCCGACCGATCAGGCAATGAAGGATGTGCAGAACAAAATCCTCGCCGTCGAAACCGACATTACCCGCTGGCAGCGCCGCCAGAACGACAACAACAATTTTTCCGCACAGCCGCCCTACGATTTGACGCACCCAAATGTCAAGTACAAGACAAAAACATTTTCAAGTTTTTGCGGATGATTTTGCGGCATAAGCAGGAAACAGGCTTTATTTCTTTACCATTTCAAAAATCATCTCATATACGTCCAAGTCAACCTCGCCATTCGCCGCCGTGTGGACATGAACGCCATGATTTCGCAGGGACTTCAAATGCGCAGTAATATTCTTCATCCCCCGGCCTAAGCGATCGAGATTATGAATCAGGAGCACATCGAGATTTCCGCATTCCGCAGCGGATAGAAATGCCTTTAAGCCGGGCCGATCAAGTGCCAGACCGTTACCAGTATCACTGGAAAAACCAACGATTTGAAGCTCGTGCTCCTTTGCGTAAGATTCCAAACCGTGTCTCTGCATTTCAAGCAGCTCCGCGCAATTTACGCCGCCATTATCTACACGGCAGTAAATCCAGGTCCTTTTTTGATCCATCAGATTTCCTCCATACAAAAATCCTTCACTTTCCAAACAATTTCAATTTGGTTGTCAGGATAAACATATACCTTCTCAATCAGCGCATCAGCCAGACCGACAGTTATGCTGCCGGATTTAATTACTTCGTGCGCCAGATCTTTTTGTACGCGTTTTGTTTTTTCGTCCGTTCTCATCTGCTCGATCTGTGTGATAACCGACGAACGAATCTGCTGTAAACGGTCAAGTTCCCGGTCAATTTCTGCTTTCTTTGCTTTATACGCATCGATAGTAATACTTTTCAGCAAAAGCTGTTCATACAGTACCTGTTTTTTATCGATACAACGTTCTATCTGACCATTGCAGTCAGATTGTTTTGCGCGTTGAATCTCCAAAGTATTGACATTGGACAAGTCGTCCAGATTCAGGATAATCCGCGCCTGTCTGGAAAGGATTTCATAGATCATACCTTCCAACTCGCACTCCAATATTTTCGAGCCATAGCACGGGGCAGTTTCATCAGCACGGGTATGCCGACACCAAAAATAATGATTTTTATGCGTCGTTCTCGGCATTGCGTAACGACAGCATCCACAAAACACTTTTTTGCGAAGGGGATAAACAAGAGTACTTTGCTTTGCTCGGGTATGTTTGGGATATTGGCTCCGCACCTGCTTAAATAGTTCCATATTGATAAGTGGCTGATGATGGTTTGGGATTTTGATCCACTGGCTTTCCTCTTTTACTCGCAGACGCTTTCCTCCAATCTCGATTGACTCCCGTTTGGCAATGATGTATGTACCGGTATATCGTTCGTCCATAAGCATCGAACGAACTGTAGCCGGTGACCAGATCCGGCGCTCATGTGAAGTATTCCATGTTTTTACACCTTTTCGGGCCTTATATTCTGCTGGGGTTGGGATTCCGCGCTGAAACAATTCCTTTGCGATTCTGGATGCTCCATATCCACTGCGCGCCAACTCAAAAATCAGCCGTACATTGGGCGCTGTCTCCTCGTCCGGTTCCATCCGCCCATTCGGGCCTTTTTGGTAACCATACGGGCAGCATTTACTTTGATATTCTCCACGCCGGAATTTCACGTATTTGGCGCTTTTTAATTTAATGGATAAATCGCGGCTGTAAAACTCGCTGACAAGATATTGGAATGCAACATTGATCCCGCCGGTATCACCATGCAGCCTGCTGCTGTCGAAATCGTCATTGACAGAGATAAACCGCACTCCATAGAGCGGGAAAACCCGCTCCATAAAGTAACCCACTTCAATGCTGTTGCGTCCAAACCGGGTAAAATCCTTGACAATAATGCAGTTGATTTTCCCCTCTCGAACCATATTAAGGAGTTCCTGCACGGCTGGACGTTCAAAGTTTGTGCCAGAAAAACCGTTATCCACAAATTCTATTGTTTCGACCGTGTTCCCGATTTCCATATTATCTACATATTGATGAAGAACCCGCTTCTGCGTTTCGATGCTCATGCTGCCGCTTCGACTGTCTTCATTGGAAAGCCGAATGTACAATGCAATTACATAAACCATATGAGCCATCGCGTTATTCATCCTCCAGCACCTCCATAATCTGCCGGAAACTGCGTTCAAAACGGAATTTGACAGATACCTCATGAGGGCGGCTGACAGTAATGTTTTCAATCAGCTGATTTACCAGCTGGGCAGATAAAGATGTATCTTTCTCTACCGCAGCCAGACGATCCGCCAAACTGATATAATCGTTTAACTGATTTTCAAACGATTTCCGATGCTCCTGAAGCTGCCGGACACGCTCTGCCGCGTCCTTGATTTTCTGGCTGTAGTCGGCTTTCATTTCAAGATATTCTGATTTGGTAAGGATACCCTGAACAAAGTTCTCATAAAGGCCAGCTAAAAACATCTGGTTTTTCTCGGCTTCCGCTTGCAGTCCGGATATTTCCTTATCCACAGCAGCCCTTTGCGCAGTGATTTTGGAATCATACTGTTTCAGCCGCAGCCTGTTCCCGATGACGATTTCGGCTTCACATCGGATGATGGTCAAAAGACTTTCAAACAGCCTCCGCTCAAGGATATAGGCTCCGTTTGCGCACGTGTTTTGACCGATTATATTGTCGGCGATACAGCTGTAGCTGTAAACATACGACCGGTTATCCCGATGTCGGTTCAGTGCTCTGCCGCAGCAGCCGCAAAAAATCCTCCCTTTCAAAATATTCGGCGAGTAGGGAACCGCTTTACGTTTTTCACGATGCTTCTGCTTTGACAGCTCCAGTTTGGCATGGGCCTTTTCAAACAGTTCGCGGCTGATAATCGGTTCGTGAGTGTCGCAAACCGTAACCCATTCTCCCGAATCGACCGGTATCTGCTTGCGCCTGACACTTTTCGTTTTCCCCTGCACCATTTTCCCGAGATACACTTCGTCAGCCAGGATCTTATTTACCGTCCAGGTCTGCCAGTGCCCGCTTCCTTTTAAATGCTGATTGTTTATAATACCAATACTTGCTAAATAATATCCGGGAGTAAGGATATCTTTTTCGTTCAGCATCCTGACAATTTGCATTATCGGAATACCATCCGCCGCCCACTCAAAAATCTGACGCACGACAGGAGCGGTATCGTCATTTACCAGAAGTTTATGGCAGTTATCCGGATCTTTTCTGTAGCCATAGGGAGGACGGCTGCCAATAAACTCGCCGTCATTTATGGCCTGCTGCTTTTGCGCACGGGTTTTCTTACCGATATCGATCGCATATGCTTCATTTATCATATTTTTGAGCGGCACGATCAGGTGATTCCCACTGTTTTCGGTATCTTCGCTGTCATATTGGTCGTTGACCGAGATAAACCGTACTTGATGGAGTGGGAAGTATTTCTCGATATAATAGCCCGTATCAATGACATTTCTTCCCAACCGTGAAAGATCCTTGGTAACGATGCAGTTGATTTTTCCGGCTTCTACATCGTGCAGCATTTCCTGAAATGCCACACGTTCAAAAGTTTGCCCGGACACGCCATTATCCGTGTAAATCTGAACGATTTCGATGTCAGGGTACAGTGCAAGGTGTGTCTCCATGATTTGCCGCTGCGTTTCCAGCGAATCGCCGCGGCCGCCGTTAAATTCTGAGGATAAGCGGATATAAAGCGCCGCGTGCCAAATCTTTTCGGCAGGCTTTTTTATCGGTTCGGGGGCAACCGTATTTTTTCTGCTTTTCCGTGCCATATCAGACAGCCCCCTTTCCTGCCGCCTGCAATCTATGCGCCTGCTCATATTCGGAATGATAACGATAGGTAATGTCCACACACTTTTTGCCAGTGATGCGGATCGCCTGGATCGTAGCGATCACCGCCCGGCGGTCAAGCTCCTTCATCGTGGAAAACTGCTTGAAATGTTGCACCCAGCGCAGCCGGTCGCTGCTGTTATTTGACGCATTTTCCAGTTCCTCGCGAAGACGGTCAATGGCTTCTTGCGCCTGTTCTGCACGCTCAGCGTAACGCTTTTTCAAATCCTGATATTCTTTCTTTTCGATAATTCCACTGACGAAGTTTTCGTACAGCGTAGACTTGAATTGACGCGCCTGCTCCAGCTGCATCCGGTTGTCTGCAATCTGTGTTTTGAATCCGGCGATCAGATCTTTATTGACCCGCTCCTCACTGATACTGTTTATGACCTCGTCCATTGATACAATACTCTGGACCCGCGCTTGCAGGGCTTCCAGAACGCATTGTATCAAATCATCCTCACGGATCATGACAGGCTTTGCGCAGCCCCGTTTTTTACCGGCAGGGCAATGATAATAGATGTATTTCCTGCCGTTGACCGTATTCGTTTTCCGAGTCATGCGTCCGCCACAGGAGTCGCAAATCAGCAGGCCGGAAAACAGATAAACCGATTCTCCATCTGGCGCGGTACGCGTGTCCAAGCCTGAAATCATTTGGACAAGCTGAAAATCCGGCCTGCTGATGATCGGCTCGTGAGCGTTTTCCGTGCGGATCCATTCCTCCGCAGGCTTTTGCAGAATATCCTTGAGCTTATGATTATACGTTTCCTGTTTGCCTTGCAGCAGTACACCGCAATAGGTTTCGTTTTGCAAAATCCGCAGCACCGCGTGGGCTGACCATTTTGCATCCGGGCTGTCCGCGTAGCCGCCCGTAGGGTGAGGAAGCCCACGGCTGACCTTGTACGCCAGCGGCGAGAGGATTCCCAATCGGTTTAAATCGTCCGCAATCCGCTGGGCGCTGGCCCCGTCAATGCGGCGGCGGAAAATGTCCTGCACTACGTGGGCGGCATCCGCATCAATCACCAAATGATTTTTGTTTTCCGGGTCTTTTTTGTACCCATAGGCGGGGCAGGCTCCCACATAATCACCATTTTTTCGCTTGGAAAGCAGTGCGCTTCTGGTTTTGACGGAAATATCCCGACAATAGGTGTCGTTCAACAGGTTTTTCATGCTGATGTTCAAATCATCGCCGTTATGCTCATTCGCGGTGTCGATGCCATCGTTTACAGAGATAAAGCGCACGCCATAGGCGGGGAAAATCTGGCGCAGGTAGCGCCCGGTTTCGATGTACTCACGTCCCAAGCGGGAGAGGTCTTTTACAATCACACAGTTGGTTGTCCCAGCCATGATATCCGACATCATTTCCTGAAAAGCCGGTCGATCAAAAAGAACCCCGCTGTAACCATCATCTACCTTTTCCGACACTAATGCAATATCGGAATGCTTCGCAATGAAGTCCTCAATCAGCTTTTTCTGGTTGGTGATGCTGTCACTTTCCTCACTGCGGTCAGCCGTATAGGAAAGCCGCAGATATGCCGTTGCTTTGTATTTCGGCATGAAAAAAATCACTCCTTTGCAATTTACAGACTTCTCCCGTAAATTCAAAGAGTGATTCTCGGACTGACCTTATTCAGTTCTTTTTCCGATTCTCAGTATAACACACCCCTTCGGGAAAGTCAACACATTAAAGCGCTAAATTAAAATTTGTTTCAGGCACTCCTCCAGTGACGGCCCTCCTTCGGTGAACCGCGCCCGGACGGTAAACTTGCCGCATTTGAAGTGATAAGGATTTTTAATCTGCCGAAGGAATTCGGCGATCCGCTCCTCTTTGGGAAGGTTCGGGTCAACGGCTACGTCTCGGATATCGACCAGATCAGCATCGGCGGGAGGGCAGTCCCTGTTTGAGGTATGTACTTGCATCATAACAAAACTCCTTGCAGCAATTTTGATTGCCGCAGACCATTCCCGGACTGCGGCAGTATCATTATGTATCAGTCCTTGAAGCGATACGGAAGTTTGCGCCCTCCGCGCTTCTGGCCATTGTATTTTTCGCGGATCACACGGGCAAAACGCAGCGCCACGCGGTTGGTGCTGAAATCTACACTTGCCAACCGCAGTACTTCCTCCGGCTCAATGGCGGACAGCCGCTGGATAAATGTGCGGTTATCAATCTCAGTTTCATAGGTTTTCAGAAAAAGCGCTATCCCTGAAAGCATCACAGCTTTGACCGATTTCGGCGAGCCATGCCAGGTATTTGCCAGCAAGTACAGCATCCGCGAGAATGCTGCCCCTCCCAGCAGCCGGTATGCGCTGATAAGAGCGCGGACGGCTCCGATCTCGTAAGCATCACCGGTCGGTGTGTCCATTGCCCACGTGAAACCGTTGTCCTCAGCCAGCCGCTTGATTTCGGCCAGTTCTGGATTAGCTCCGGATTCAATTTCCGCATTAACAGATTCACGCACACTCAGGCGCTTCTTGCCTTTATCCAGGAGCGCGTACAATTCCGCTTCTTCGCGATAGGTCAGACCGGTAAAAATCCGGCAAGGGACAATGACATCTTTGCCGTCCGCCATTTTCTTCATGCAGGTGATTCTATGCTGTCCATCCAGCACGTTATAGGCCCCTTCCCGAAAACTGATATTGACCGGTTCCAGCAGGCGGGGATCCCAATCCCGTATCAGCTCGTCAACCGTTTTCGTATCAACGGGACGCTGGTATGCCAGCCCGGAAGTGAGCTTGTCCGTAGGCAGATCGCGAAGGATGCCGGGATTGCTGTACCTGGCCACCACCGGGTCGGGCTTTTGGATTTCGCTCCCCTGTTTATAGGCGCGGCGCTTTTTTCGGCTGCTCATGATTCAAATTCCTTTCTATTTGATGTAACAAATCCTTCATCGCGGAGGTAACGCTTGCAAAGCGTTGGCGGATATATGCAAGCTGTGATTGTGATATCTCTGAAAATACCGGAGCATATACCGGTCCGCTGTACCACGCAAAATCGCGGTGGAACCGCTCCACGAAGCCGTCAATATCCGACAGAAGGCTGTCCGCTGTGCTGTCGAAATTCTTGTCACGGCTTTTCAGGTCGGCAACGATTTTTTCCGTGCTGCTGGTTGCTTCGCCTTTTGAGTGTTGAACCGCAGGCGGGAGCGTAGGCTTCGGTTTCTCCATGTCCGCTGCAATGGTGTTTTGGAACTCACCGATTGACCGGATTTTCCCTTCTGCCAGCTGGCTTGCCGCCTCCTTTTGCCGCTCCGGTTCCAAGCGGGACAATTTCAGCGCATCCGTCTTGGTAATCTTGGCATCCGAATTCCGGATGATTTCTTTTGCTTCCGGCGTTAGATTTTTAGCTGTCTGAATCTGTCGCGCAACCGTAGAGGGATGGACCCCCAGCTTGTCAGCAGTATCCTGTATGAAGGGCTTCACTGGATCAGATTCGCATTTTGCAATTCTGATTTTCTCGCTCTTTCGGTCACCCCCGTTTTTCGTTTCCGGATGGATCATCTCGTAAAGCTCTTTCCGACGCAGAAGCAGGTCGTCAAACTCGACCTGGGACAAGTTCGCACGGACAAAGTTTTCATCCAGTTCAGCCATCTCTGCCATGAGCCCCTCCAGACTGCTAACCGAACATTCGATTTCTGTCCAGTTCAGCAGTTTTGCTGCTTCCAGCCGATGCAGCCCGGCAATCAGAATGTGATTGTGGTCAACCGTGATAGGGTTCAGAAGCCCCAGTGCGGAAATACTGTCCGCCAATTCGCGCACGCTTTCCGGTGCAACATTCCGCCGTCTTGGATGGACAACAATTTCACTGATCTGCACAAGCATCAATCTTTTCACCTCCCCGGTCTACAGCCATGTAATCATTCATTCCTGCCGAATGAAACACGTGGCACTATCGAAAAAGATGGTGTCACGTCTTGCATCCCGCAAGAAAAACAGGAAGCACCACGCCAGCCCATTTTGCGTCCTCACTCTGTGAAGGTCTGCGACCGGCGTGGGTTCCCATGCAATGGGTAAAACATCGTGTGCCGTATTATCAGGCGGCAGGACCGCCCTACTGCTATCCCCCGGCACGGGAATATGTAAGCTCGCCTTGGCGCGGCGACGCGATACCAACGGACGGCGGCGACAGATGACTAAACTGTCCAAACCAATCCCATAGTATCCCCCTTTAACCCAGCGGTACAGGTTTTTGCGGTGTATCTCGCGCAGACGGTATCGCTAGTACCGACCAGATCATATCAGATGTCGCTCATGCCTTCGATTATCGATTTGACGAGCAGGATAGTAGAGGATTCCCGGTTACCCTGTTCGCAGGCAGTCCTCGCGATTGGATGACTGATGCAAGATGCATCACTTACATATTGATATAAGCAGATGTTTATACTCCAAATGAGCAAATCTGAATATTGCACAAATTTGTCTATGGTACATGGACAAAACCCGCATAAACAAGCTATTTGTCCGCATGGCAAAGATAAAACAACCCCAATTTTGTGCAAGTTGTGAATTTGCTCATTTAGAGTAATTGTACTGTTATTTGTCAAGGTGCAACGGGACGGGGAGCGAACTGGATGAGTATGCCGGAGATTACTTTGCTCTCATAGGCATCAGTTACCAAGAGCATTTTTCTAAGCACAGCTGTTTGCTCCTCATTAAGTTCGTTTCTATCAGGTTTTCGATGCAGGTAATACCCCTCCTCAACCCAAACGCCACCGTCATAGCGACCACACGAAGTCTCCACAGGGAATTTGTACTTAAGCACCGCGATATCGCGCCGTATAGTCGCGTTTGAAACGCCAAATCTAAATGCTAATTCATCGCAAGTGCTGTGCCGAACGATACAAAGTAATTCGAGTATCTTCAGCTGGCGTTCCCACGGGCTCATATACACGCTCCCTCCTTTCTCTGATCGCTGGTCCTAATGATACATGGTAACCCGCTCAAGGGATGAGCGAATAAGAATAAAATTTTGCACAAAAATCCATGTTTGTTTTTGTTGATTATCTCCTAAAGCACGTGGCAAATGGTTCTCAAACATGTAGGGATTCAGTGGCGCATGAGAGTAGAACCATTTGTCGCCAACTGAAGTGCTATACTAAAGTTGTAACAGAAGTGTCTCATGAGATATAATCAGAA
>CAJUGU010000116.1 GCA_910586105.1 uncultured Eubacteriales bacterium
GCTATTTTTTCTCATTTATCCTGTCCGCTTTTCTCAAAAATCTCGTCGCGCTACAAAAATATTTGAAAATTTTTTGCGGGGGAGTTAAAAATTCTGGAAAACCCTTTGCAATCTGGGCGGCGATACGGTAGAATATAGGGAGAGAAATTCCGAGCCGGAACGGCGCTCTGAGGAACACAGGAGGATAACTGAATGGAAAGGAAGTATAAAAGGGTCCTGATCAAGATCAGCGGCGAAGCCCTCGCGGGGGACCGTCACTTCGGGCTGAACTTTGATGTCATTGGCCCGGTATGCGACGTGCTCAAGCGCTGCGTGGATATCGGCTGCGAGGTGGGCCTTGTGATCGGCGGCGGCAACTTCTGGCGCGGCGTCAAGGATGGCGGCGGCAAGATGGAACGTACCCGCGCCGACCATATGGGTATGCTTGCGACCACGATCAACTCGCTGGCGCTGGCGGATGCGCTCGAACAGCGCGGCGTCGCCGTGCGCGTGCAGACCGCGATCACTATGAACCAGATCGCGGAGCCCTATATCCGCAGCCGCGCGACAACGCATCTGTCCAAAGGGCGCGTCGTGATCTTCGCCTGCGGCACGGGCAACCCTTATTTTTCGACCGATACCGCCGCGGTGCTGCGCGCCGCCGAGATCAACGCCGAGGTCATCCTGCTCGCCAAGAACATCGACGGCGTTTATGATTCCGACCCGGCGAAGAATCCCGAGGCGAAAAAGTACGACCGCCTTACCTATATGGATGTTTTGAACCAGGGGCTTGGCGTAATGGATACGACGGCGACCTCGCTGTCGATGGACAACCATATCCCCATTCTCGTGTTCGCGCTCAAGGACCCTGAGAATATCTACCGGGTGATTACCGGTGAACAGATCGGTACGCTTGTGAAGGAGGAAAACTGAAATGAAAGCAGACCTGAAGCCTTACGAAGTGAAGATGAAGAAGACCCTCGACGTGCTGTCAAAGGATCTTGCGGCCATCCGCGCCGGGCGCGCCAACCCGCACGTGCTCGACAAGATCACCATTGATTATTATGGCACGCCGACCCCGCTGAACCAGGTGGCGGCGATCGCTTCGCCCGACCCGCGTTCGCTCTCCATCCAGCCGTGGGACGCGAAGACGCTCAAGCCGATCGAAAAGGCGATCCAGGCCTCCGATCTGGGCATCAACCCGCAAAATGACGGCAAGCAGCTCCGCCTGACCTTCCCGCCGTTGACCGAGGACCGCCGCAAGGAGCTGATCAAGCAGGTTTCCAAGACTGGCGAGGAATCCAAGGTCGCGCTGCGCAACATCCGCCGCGATGCGATCGACAAGTGCAAGGCGGCGGCGAAAAAGTCGGAAATGACCGAGGACGAGCAGAAGGACGCCGAGAAGAAAATGCAGGAAATGACCGATAAGTATGTCAAGGAGATCGACGGCATGACGGCGAAGAAGTCGAAGGAGCTTTCCGAGGTTTAAGCGTCCCCTGTTTTTTCCCGGACTTTTTGGGGTATATTGTATGTGAAACTCGCGCGGCTGCGCGAAAAGCTCGGGCGGCGTTTCGCCGCCCCTTTTCTTGGGAGTTTATTATGGCATTCTTTGGGATTCGGAAGCCCGCCCCCGCCCCCGTCCGCGAGACGCGGCAGCCGCCCCGGCACATTGCCGTTACAATGGACGGGAATGGACGGTGGGCGAAAAAACGCGGCCTCCCGCGTTCGGCGGGCCACGCCGCGGGCGCGGAGACCTTCCGCACGATCGCGACCTATTGTAAGGATATTGGCGTGCAGTATTTTACGGTCTATGCGTTTTCGACGGAAAACTGGAAGCGCCCGCAGGAAGAGGTCGACGCGCTGATGGACCTTTTCCGCAAATACCTGCGGGAGGCGGCGGAGACCATGGCGGCGCGCGGCGTTGCGGTGCGCGTGCTGGGCGACCTGTCGCCTCTGCCGGAGGATATCCGCGAGCTGATCCGGGAGACCGGCCGCATCGCGGACACGCTTGGCGAGGACGCGGCGACGGCTTCGCTGTGCATCAACTACGGCGGGCGCGACGAGATCAAAAACGCGGTCCGGCGGATCGCGGAGCGCGTACAGGCGGGCGAACTCGACCCGCAGGAGATCGACGAGGGCACGGTCGCGGGGGCGCTCTACACCGCGCACCTGCCCGACCCCGACCTTATCATACGCCCGTCGGGGGAGATCCGGCTGTCGAACTTCCTGTTGTGGCAGAGCGCGTATGCGGAGTATTATTTTACCCCGGTGCTCTGGCCCGATTTCACCACGAAGGATATGGACGCCGCCATTGACGACTATCACCGGCGCAGCCGCCGCTTCGGAGGTGTGTAATGAAAACTCGCATCGCATTTGGCGTTGGCGGATTTGCGTTCGTCCTGCTTGCGCTGTACGTGTTCCCGCCAATCGTGCTGTATCTTTGCGTGTCGGCGCTGTGCGGGCTGGCGTGCTATGAGCTGACCGGCGCGACCGGGCTGGTGCGCGAACGGTCGGTCGTGCTGCTGTGCACCGGACTTGCCGTTGTATACGCGCTGAGCGAAACGCTGACGGACAGCACGGTGCTTTCCGAGCTGATCTCGCTGGCGATCCTGATCTCGCTGTTCCTGCATCTGCTGCATAAGCACGAAAAGATGGATTTTTCACAGCTGGCGTGCGCCTACTTCGGAACGGTCGTACTGCCGACCCTGCTGCTCTCGCTGGTGCGTATTTTTGATATGAACGGCGGGGAACTGTTGGTGCTGCTGCCGCTGGTGGCGGCGTGGGGGTCGGATACCTTCGCCTATTTTACCGGCGTGCGGTTCGGGAAGCATAAGCTTGCGCCCCGCATCAGCCCGAAAAAGACAATCGAGGGTTCGATCGGCGGCATTGTTGGCGCGGTCGTGCTGATGATGGCGGCGGTGAAGCTGTTCAATTACCATTCCATGATCGATCTGTCGTATTGGGTGGCGGCGATTCTGGGCGCGTGCGGCGCGGTGGTCGGACAGCTGGGCGATCTGGCGTTTTCGATCGTCAAGCGTCAGACGGGGATTAAGGACTATGGGAAGATCTTCCCGGGGCATGGCGGCGTGCTCGACCGGTTCGACAGTGTGATCTTTGTTGCGCCGGTGGTCGAACTGCTGCTGCGCGTCCTCTCCGAAAACGCCGTATGACCGCGAGCTGGGATCGTGTACAACCGGATAAGGAAGTCGTTTATGAACGGTAATCTGGCATATCCGGACGAGGCGTGGGACGAATTGATCGATGGTGAGATCGCATCGATAGTCGCCGCGTCCCATTCGGAACCAGAATCTGGCGGCAGGAAATCTACACCCTTCTGCCAGACTATATGCTGGAAAGCATGACCGAAGCTGAACGGGCGGGGCAGGCAGCGGCTTTCCGTTGTTCGCTGTTCGAGGATCTGGACATTCCGCTGGCGGAGATTTTTAGAAGGGTCAAATGAGAGCGTTTTGCTCCGATGGACATTTCAGGAGGGCAAAAAATGAACGGCAATCTGGCATATCAGGAGGAGCGATGGGACGAGATGATCGACGGCAGGATCGTTTTGATGTCCCCGAGGCCGTCTGTGAACCACAATACGATCGCATTTAACGTGAACCGCCTGTTTTATCATTATTTAAAGGGGAAGCCCTGCCGGCCTTTTGGCGATGGGACAGATCTGTATTTGAGCGACGGCAATCGCTTTGTGCCAGATGGCATGATCGTCTGCGACCGCAGCAAGATCAAGCCAAACGGTGTACATGGCGTGCCGGATTTGGTTGTGGAGGTGCTTTCGCCAGGCACGGTCCGATATGATCGGGGAAAGAAGCGGGCAGCCTATGAAAAAGCAGGCGTGCGCGAATATTGGCTCATCAACCCTACCGATCGGATGGTCGAACAGTATGTTCTGCAGGATGGCGTATTTGCGCTGCGGGACGTGTACTCCATATTGCCGGATTACCTGTTAAGCAATTTGACGGAGGAGGAACGCGCCACGCTGGTGACAGAATTCCGGTGTACGCTGTTCGACGACCTGACGATTTCGCTGTACGACGTTTTCGAGGACGTTGAGGCTCCGTTTTGACCGACATCCGGCGCGCCGCACAGGCATAAAATAAAGCGGAAGGACTATAATGATGAAGAAGAGGATCGCAATACTGGGGTCAACGGGCTCAATCGGGACGCAGACGGTCGACATTTTAGATTCGATCGACGCGCAGGCCGTCGCCCTGACCACGAACCGGAATGTGAAATTGATTGAGGAGCAGGCGCGCAGGCTTCACCCGGAGCTGGTAGCCGCCTGCGACGAAGCTGCAGCGAAGGAGCTGCGCACGGCGCTGGCAGATACCTCCATCGAGGTCTGCGCGGGGATGGAAGGGCTGACGCGCGCGGCTACGCTGGCTTCCGCAAACATCGTCGTCACGGCGGTGGTCGGCATGGTAGGGCTTGCCCCAACGCTGGAAGCCATTGCCGCCGGGAAGGATATCGCGCTTGCGAACAAGGAAACCCTTGTCTGCGCCGGGGAACTTGTCATGCGCGCGGCGCGCGAGCGCGGCGTGAAGATCCTGCCGGTCGACTCCGAGCACTCGGCGATCTTCCAATGCGCGCAGGCATGCGGCGGTAACCCGCTGGCAAAGATCATCCTGACCGCTTCCGGCGGGCCTTTTTTCGGGAAAACGCGGGCCGAGCTTGCGTCTGTGACCCGGGAACAGGCGCTGCATCATCCAAACTGGAGCATGGGCGCGAAGATCACAATCGATTCGGCGACCATGTTCAACAAGGGGCTTGAGCTGATCGAGGCCATGCACCTGTACGGCCTGCCGCCGGAGGCGATCGAGATCGTCGTACACCGGGAATCGATCGTGCATTCGCTGGTCGAGTTCGAGGACGGCGCGCAGCTTGCACAGCTGGGGCTGCCGGATATGCGGCTGCCGATCCAGTACGCGCTGACTTATCCGGCGCGTGTGCCGTGCAAAGTCCCGCGCCTGTCGCTTGCCGAGGCGGGCAAGCTGACCTTTTTTGCGCCGGATGAAGAAGCGTTCCCCGCCCTGCGGATCGCGCGGAAAGCGGCGGGCGAGCGCGGGAACGCCTGCGCGATCCTGAACGGCGCGAACGAAGCGGCGGTCGACCTGTTCCTGAACGGGAAGCTGGGCTTCCTCGAGATCCCGGAGCTGGTCGAACGCGCGCTGGCGGAAGTTCCGCGCTGCGAAACGCTCACCTTTGCGCGCGTATTGGAAGCCGACGCGCAGGCGAGGGAACTGGTTTATTCTGCGAGGTGAAACGATGCAAACTTTTTTAACGCTTTTGCTCGCGATCGTGGGTTTTGGCGTGCTGATTCTGGTGCATGAAGCCGGCCACTGCGTGGCGGCGAAGCTCTGCGGGGTGCAGGTGAACGAATTCTGGCTGGGCATGGGGCCGACGCTGCTGAGCAAACGCATCGGCGAAACGCGGTATTGCCTGAAGCTGCTGCCGATCGGCGGCGCATGCGTGATGGAGGGCGAAGACCCGTTGGAGGAGCAGGGCTTTTTGCCTTCGCCGCGCGCCTTCCCGCGCGCCAAGCGCTGGAAACGGTTCATCATACTGGTTGCAGGCGTGGCGATGAATTTCCTGATCGGGTACCTGATTATGCTGGCGCTGTATTTTGTCAGCAACCCGGGCGTGGAGTTTTTCCGTATCCTGCGGGCGGCGTTCCAGCACTCGGTCAATTATGCGCAGGTGGTCTGGCAGGGGCTGTATGAGCTGGTCACCGGCTCGGTGGGCATGGATCAGCTGCAAGGCCCGGTCGGCGTGACCGGCGTCATGATGGACACGGTCATCCATTATGGATTCAAGCAGTATGCGTCGCTGGTCGCGTTCATTTCGGTGAACCTCGGCGTGATGAACCTGCTGCCGATCCCCGGGCTGGACGGCGGGCGGATCCTGTTCCTGCTGATCGAAGCGGTGCGGCGCAAGCCCATGCGGCAGGAGGTCGAGGGTTATATCAACGCCGCGTTCATGATCGCGCTGTTCGCGGTCATTATTTACGCGACGGGCAACGATATCCTGCGGCTAATCGCGCATTGACATCTGGAGACTGAAGGCCCGGGTGTGATCTATGCGCCGAAGGAAGGCGACCGCGCCTCGGCGGGATATCAGGCGCTGCTTGGAAGGGAAAACTTCCGCGTCAGCGTGTCTTTGGAGGGAAATTGATGAGATTGGAGATTCGGCTGGAGCGTCCGGAGGACTACCGGGCTGTCGAGGAACTGACGCGGGAGGCGTTCTGGAACGTCTATGCGCCCGGGTGCTGCGAGCACTATTTGGTTCACATCCTGCGGGCGGATCCTGCCTTTTTACAGGAGCTTGATTTTGTAGCGGTCGCGGACGGCGTACCCATTGGAAGCGTGATGGCGGCGAAGGGGACGATCCTGTGCGACAGCGGCGGGCGGCGCGAGGTGGTAACCATCGGGCCGCTTTCGGTCGTTCCGGGATATCAGCGGCGTGGCGCCGGCGCGCGGCTGCTGGAGCAGGTCAGGCGGGCGGCGCGGGCGCAGGGCTATGGCGCGCTGTTCCTTTGCGGCGACCCGGCATATTATCGAAAACAAGGGTTTGTGCCAGCGGCGCGGTTTGGCGTGCGTACCGAGGACAATTCCTATGCGGAGGCGCTGCACGCCTGCGAGCTGCAAACGGATGCGCTGCGCGGAGCGCGCGGGCGATACTGTGAAGCCCCTGTTTATGCGGTGGATGAAGCGGCGGCGGATACATTTGACCGGCAGTTCCCGAAAAAGAAGAAGCTGCGCGGCACGCCCAGCCAGCAGCGTTTTTTGGAGATCGCCGCGCAGCGGCAGACGGCGAATCCCTGACGGCTGCGGCAGGCAGTCTGCTGAGCCGGAAACACTCCGAAGCGGTTGAATACTGCCCGGTCAGGGCGATCAAAGACCGCATGCGTGGGGAATCCGTATGCGGAAAATGGATGCAGGAGGCGTTGGGAAATGACAAGACAAATCAAGATTGGAACGGTCGCGGTCGGCGGAGGCGCGCCGATCGCGGTGCAGTCCATGACGAACACAGACACCCGCGACCCAGCGGCGACGCTGGCGCAGATCAGCGCGCTTGCAGAGGCCGGATGCCACATCGTCCGCTGCGCCGTGCCCGATTTGGAAGCGGCGCACGCTCTTGGGACGATCTGCGAGCGATCGCCGCTTCCGGTAGTTGCGGATATCCACTTTGATTACAAGCTCGCGTTGGAATCGATCGCGGCGGGCGTGCAGAAAATCCGGCTGAATCCGGGCAACATCGGTTCGGACGACCGGGTGAAGGCGGTTGTTGACGCGGCGCGCGTCCGGGGCATCCCGATCCGGATCGGGGTGAATTCCGGTTCGGTGGAGCGCGAAATCCTTGCAAAGTATGGCTCCCCCTGTCCGGAAGCGCTCGTTGAGAGCGCCATGTATCATGTGAACCTGCTGCGCAAATTCGACTTCGAGGATATTTGTGTTTCGATCAAATCCTCGTCGGTGCCGTATACCATGCGCGCTTATCAGATGATGCATGAACAAACGGACTATCCGCTTCACCTTGGCGTGACCGAGGCGGGCACGGAATATATGGGTACGATCAAATCGGCGGCGGGCATCGGCGGGCTGCTGGCGCTTGGGATTGGCGACACGATCCGCGTTTCTCTGACCGACGACCCGGTGAAGGAGATCGGCGCGGCCTATGCGATTTTGAAGGCGGTCGGTTTGAATGACGACGGGATAAATGTGGTCGCGTGCCCGACTTGCGGGCGCACGCGGATCGATTTAATCGGTATTGCGCATGAAGTCGAGCGGCGCACTGCGGCAATTCGAGGCAAAAAGCTCAAGGTTGCGGTGATGGGGTGCGCGGTGAATGGGCCAGGGGAAGCACGGGATGCCGATTTTGGCATTGCGGGCGGCGACGGCGAAGGGCTGTTGTTCCGCCGCGGTGAAATCCTGCGCAAGGTTCCGCAGGATCAGCTTGTAGACGAGCTGCTTCGGGAGATCGAAGCCTATGACCCACAAGGGTGAGTAAGATAATCTGTTTGTTGACTGCCGCAATCGCCCGCCCCGCCCGCCGTCGTTGTGGCGGGCGGGGCAGCGCGCATGAACGGTTTGAAACGCACCCCTTTCCCGCCGCAGCGGGAATGAAGTTTTTACTCGATTTTTTTACAAAAAAAATCGCGGGTGCAGGGCAGAGCCCTGCCGCTGTCCGCGTAGGACGCCGCCCCGGCGAGGGGGGCGGGTGCAGGGCAGAGCCCGGCCGCTGTCCGCGTAGGACGCCGCCCCGGCGAGGGGGCGGGTCATTTAATTTGCTGGAAGAGGAGTTTTCATGTTAAGGATGCTGAACGAGGTGTTTGACCGCTGTAAGACGGAAGAGCTGGGACAGGCGTTCAAAGAGGGCGAAGTGCTTTCGATCGCCGTCAACCACGACCGCAATGTGGTGCTGTGTCAGACACGCTTTCCCAAACCTGTGCGGCCGAAAATGCTGGATATGCTCGAACGCGGTATCGCCAAGGTTTATCACCTGACCCGCGTGAATATCGCCCCGCGTTATTCTATGGATTCGCTGACCAACGAATATCTGGACGTTTTGCAGGAAACGCTGACATTTGAACTCCCGTCCGCTCAGGGCCTGCTGGCCGACAGCCAGTGGAGCTACGACGGAGCTCGGGTACGGATCACTATGGGCGAGGCCGCGCAGGCTTACCTCACTGTTGCGCTGCGCAAGCTGCAAGAAAAAATTGGGGCCGAAACCGGCCTGCAATGCGCCGTCGAAGCGCAGATCATAGACGAAGCAGCTTCCGAACAGGAACTGCGCGCGTTGGAGGAAGCGCGCCAGAAGGCGCTGCAAAGCGCCTCCGTTTCCTCGGCGCCTGCGCCGGAAGACCGGAAAGAGCCGAAACCGCCCAAAAAGCCGCGCCGGAAGCCCTCCGAGGGCGGCTATACCCGCCCTCAGGTGGAAAAGGTCAAGGACGACGACCAGATTTTTGGCAAGCTGTATCAGGATGCGCCCGTGCCGATCCGCGAAGCCGTTCACGCCTTTGACCGCGTAACAATCGAAGGGGATGTGTTTTTTGTCGACCATAAGGAGATCACGAGCAAAAAGAACGGGAAAGAATGGGTTAAGCTCGCGTTTGACGTGACCGACAACACCAATTCGATCCGCGTCTCCAAATTCCTCGCAAAGAGCGAGTCGGAAGAGCTGGTTTCCGCCATTAAAACCGGGATGTACCTTCGCATTCAGGGCAAGGTTTCCTACGATACCTTCGAAAAGGAAAGTATTTTGGAGCCCTCGGCGATCGTGAAGGCGAAAAAGAAAATCCGCATGGATCATGCGCCCGTCAAGCGCGTGGAGCTCCACCTGCACACCAATATGAGCGCGATGGACGGGATTTCCGATACCAAAGACCTTATCAACCGCTGCAAGCTGTGGGGGATGCCCGCAATGGCAATCACCGACCACGGCTGCGCACAGGCGTTCCCGCTGGCGCTGCACGTCGTCGACGGGAAGGAAGATCAGTATCCCAAGATTTTGTACGGGGTCGAGGCTTACTATATTAACGACGCGGAGGCGGTTTCGGTCGTCCGCGGCCCGAAGGACATTCCACTGGACGGCCGGTTTATCGTATTTGACCTCGAAACGACCGGTTTAAAGCCCGCCGAGGAGGAGATCACGGAGATTGCCGCGACTCTGGTCGAGGGCGGTTCGGTGATCGATACCTTCCAAACCTACGTCAACCCGCACAAGCCGATCCCGCCCGATATCACCGAGCTGACCGGTATCACCGACGACATGGTGAAGGACGCTCCCGAGCTGGGCGAAGCGATTGAGCGCTTTTTCGCTTTCCTGGGGGACGACGTGCTGGTCGCCCACAACGCGGGTTTTGACCTGTCCTTTCTCCGGGCGGCGTGCAAAAAGCTGGGGATCGAGCGCACGTTTACATATGTCGACACGCTCGAAATGTCCAAGATCATGCTGCCTGACCTGAGCCGTCACAAACTGAATGTTTTGGCAAAGGCGCTCCAGGTCGGCCCGTTCGAGCACCACCGCGCGAGCGCGGACGCCTCGGTGCTGGCGCGCATCTGGCTCAAGCTGCTTGACCGGGTCAAAAACGAGCTGCACGGTACGAAGCTCTCGGATCTCAACCCGCTGCTCGCCGGGATGCGCGAGGAGGCGAACCAGCTCAAAAACTACCAGCGGTATCACTTCATCATCCTTGTGAAAAACAAGGCCGGGCTGAAAAACCTGTACAAGCTGATTTCGTACAGCTATCTGAACCATTTTTACCGCAAGCCGCTCATGCCGCGCTCCGAGCTTATCAAGCACCGCGAAGGGCTGCTGTTCGGTTCGGCGTGCGAGGCGGGCGAGGTGTTCCGCGCGATGCTCGACGGCAAGGATTGGGACGAGCTCAAACGCATCGCCGATTTTTATGATTATCTGGAAATCCAGCCGATCGCGAACAACCACTTTATGATCGAAAAAGGCATTGCGAAGGACGACGAAGAACTGCGCGACTTCAACCGCAAAATCCTGAAGCTGGCGGACGAGCTGGGCAAGCCATGCGTCGCGACCGGCGACGTACACTTTCTGGAACCGGAGGACGAAGCCTATCGCCGGATTCTGATGGCGGGGCAGGGCTTCAAGGACGCGGACAACCAGGCCCCGCTTTATCTGAAAACGACCGATGAAATGCTCGCAGAATTCGCCTATCTGGGCGAGGCGCGCGCTTATGAGGTCGTGGTGAAAAACACAAACCTGATCGCGGAGCAGCTCGAACCGATCCGCCCGGTGCCGCGGGAGAACTACCCGCCGAAGATCGAAGGCTCGGCGGAGGAGCTTCAGCAGCTTTGCTATGACAAGGCGCGGCGGATGTACGGCGACCCGATCCCAGAGCCGATCGAGCACCGGCTCAAGCAGGAGCTGGAACCGATCATCCGGCAGGGCTACGACGTGATGTACATGATCGCGCAGAAGCTGGTGGCGAAGTCGCTGGAGGACGGCTATCTGGTCGGTTCGCGCGGCTCGGTCGGCTCGTCGCTGGTCGCGTTCATGAGCGGCATTACGGAAGTAAATTCGCTGCCGCCGCACTATCTTTGCACGGAATGCAAATATTTGGAATGGCACGAAAACGAGGGGGTCGGCTGCGGGGTATGCCTGCCGGACAAGGTCTGCCCGAACTGCGGCAAGCCGCTGACCAAGGAAGGGTTCACGATCCCGTTCGCGACCTTCCTGGGCTTCAACGCGGACAAGGTGCCCGATATCGACCTGAACTTTTCGGGCGAATACCAGCCTCGCATTCATAAATACACGGGCGAGCTGTTCGGGGAAGATCATGTATTCCGGGCGGGGACGATCGCGACCGTCGCGGAGAAAACCGCCTACGGCTATGTCAAGAAGTATATGCAGGAATGCGGCATTGAGTGTTCCCGGGCGGAGGAAAACCGATTGGCGGCGGGCTGCACGGGCATCCGCCGGACGACGGGGCAGCATCCGGGGGGGATCGTAGTCGTGCCGCGAGACGTAGAGATCTACGACTTTTGCCCGGTGCAGCATCCGGCGGATGACCCGAATTCGGACATTATCACGACGCATTTTGAATATCACTCGATCGACGCGAACCTGCTGAAGCTGGACGAGCTGGGGCACGATGATCCGACGATGATTAAAATGCTGGAAGAAATGACGGGCGTCGTGGCAACGGAAATCCCGTTGGACGATCCGGGGGTCATGAGCCTGTTCACGTCGAACGAGGCGTTGAAGTATGTTGACGACGAGCCCGACCCGATCCTTGGGAACCTGGGCTGCATCGCGGTACCGGAATTCGGCACAAAATTTGTCCGGGGCATGGTAAACGACACCAAACCGCGGAGCTTTGACGACCTGCTTTGTATCTCGGGGCTGTCACACGGCACGGACGTTTGGCTGGGCAACGCGGCGGATCTGGTCGCGCAGGGGGTACCGCTGAGCCAGTGCATCTGCTGCCGCGACGATATCATGAATTACCTGATCGGCAAGGGGCTGGACCCGCTGATGTCGTTCAAGATCATGGAGGCGGTGCGCAAGGGGAAGGTTGCGAAGGCGGGCTTTGAACCGGGCTGGGAGGAAGCGATGCGGGAGCACGAGGTACCGGACTGGTACATCGACTCGTGCCGCAAAATCAAGTATATGTTCCCGAAGGCGCACGCAGTCGCGTATGTCATGATGGCATACCGGATCGCGTGGTTCAAGGTACACATCCCGCTGGCGTTCTACGCGGCCTATTTCAGCATCCGTGCGAAGGGCTTCGATGCATCCTGCATGATTAAGGGGGACGAAGTCGCGGTCACGAAATACAAGGAATTACGCCACAAGGAAAACGATAAAACGATCTCGAACGCGGAAAAGGACACGATGACGACGCTGGAGGTCTGCCATGAATTCTACAAGCGGGGCTTCCGCTTCGAGCCGATGGACTTATACAAATCGGACGCGACGCGGTTCAAGGTCACGGAAACCGGACTGATCCCGCCCTTTACATCGATGCCGGGCATTGGGGAGCAGGCGGCGCTGGGCATTGTCGGGGAACGGGAAAACGGCCGATTCCTTTCGGCGGAGGAGCTTTCGATCCGCTGCTCGAAGGTATCGAGCGCGGTGATCGACCTGCTCGGACAGATCGGAGCGTTAGGCGACCTGCCGAAGTCGACGCAGGTCAGCCTGTTCTGACCGCCCGGA
>CAJUGU010000117.1 GCA_910586105.1 uncultured Eubacteriales bacterium
CGGAAGCCCCTGCGGCTGCCGCCCCGGAAGCGCCCGCGGCGGAGGCTGCGCCGCTGATCCGCAACAAATACGCGGATAAAATGAACTCGAAAAAGAAAAAGCTGCCCGGGAAGGCGAAGGCTGCGATCGGCGTGATCGTGGCGGCGCTGCTGGGCGGCGGGGGCTATTTTGCCGTTACGCACACGGACGGGACGGATATCGCGTCCGAAGACACGGCCTTCTCCGAGATTGGGTTCCTGGAGACCTATGTAGAAGGCTACGGCCAGACCGCCGCCCGGCGCAGCGAGGAGCTTGGCAAAGATATCAAGGGTACCGTGACCGAAGTGCTGGTCGAGCCCGGCGACGCGGTCGCGGCGGGCGATACGCTGCTCATCATCGACCCGACGGAGACCCGCACGGAGCTGCAAGAGGCGATGGACGAGGAGGAGGACGCCCGCAAGGGGATCGAATCCGCCCAGCGCAGCCTTCGCGCGGCGCAGGAAGCCGCGGGCGCGCTGAGCGTATCGGCCCCGTTTGCGGGCAAGCTCATCCCGGATGAAGAGGCGGGCGAGCTGAGCGTGCGCGTCGGCGACGAGCTTTCCTCGGGGACGACGATCGGGGTGATGGTCGACGACAGCATCCTGCACGTGCCGCTGTATTACAGCTACGCCTACATAGACAGCATCACCGAAGGGATGCCCGCGACGGTCTCGGTCGCGTATACCATGACCTCCGTGCCCGCCACGGTCGAAAAGGTCGAAAAGATCGAACGCATTTCGCCGGACGGCGCGAAGACCTTCCGGGTGACGCTGGCCTTCGACAACCCCGGCACGCTGACGAAGGGCATGGACGCAATCGGCACCATCCTGATCGACGGCGCGCCGGTCGTCCCCGCCGATACCGGCAAGCTGGAATACCATCAGGAGAAGCCGGTCGTGCTGGAAAGCGGCGGAACCGTGACCTCGGTCTCCGGGCTGAGCTATTACCGGTTCAGCGCCGGGCAAACGATCCTCAGCCTGTCCAACCCGGACGTGACCGACGCGCTGGAAAGCGCGCGTGCCGGGGTCGAGAGCCAGCAGAAAATGTATGAAAAGAAGCAGGAGCGGGTGGCCGAGCTGGAAGCGCTGATCGAAGGCGCGACGGTCACCTCGCCGATCGACGGGATCGTGGTCGATATCTCCGCGCTGGAAGGCAGCAAGGTCGACGGCCAGCGGGCGATCTGCACGGTTGCCGACTTGAACAACATTGTCGTCAACGCGACCATCCCCGAACTGGATATCGATAAGGTACAGACCGGCCAGCCGGTCATGCTTTCGATGGACTCGGGCGATACGTTCACCGGCACGGTCACGACCGTTTCCATGCAGGCGGAATCCTCCGAAGGCAGCCGGGGCGGCAGCTCGATCAATTTCCCCATCGTCATCACGGTGGACGAGGTCGAGGGGCAGACGCTTTCGCCCAACCGCTCGATTGAATTCAAGATCACGACCGCGTCCAGCACGGACTGCGTGATCGTGCCCTCGTCGGCGGTCGTCTACACGACGGACGGCGCGGCGGTCTACGCGAAGGAGGCCGAAGGCGTGACTTTTGAAAACGCGATGCCGGTACCGGAGGGCAGCGAAGTGCCGGAGGGCTTTGTGCTCGTCCCGGTCGAGACCGGCATCTATGACGAAACGAACACCGAGATCCTTTCCGGGATCGGCGAAGGCGTCGAGGTCTACCTTGCCGCGCCGCAGGACGCCTGGCAGCAATATGAACAGCAGATGTCCACCGTTGCGGTTGGCTAAAAGGGGAGGGGCGTTATGTTTTGGAAACGGAAGCCCGCCGCCGCGCCGCCCGCCCATACGGCGGATCACAGCCTGCTGGTCGACGTGCGGCGGCTGAGCAAGATTTACAACGAAGGCAAGGAAAACGAAGTGCGCGCGCTCGACGATATCTCGCTCGCGGTGCCGTGGGGCGAATTCCTGTGCATCCTCGGGCAGTCGGGCTCGGGCAAATCCACGCTCATGAACATCCTCGGGTGCCTTGATATCCCGACCTACGGCACCTATTATCTGGACGGGCAGGCGGTCAGCGACCTGCCGCCCTCCACCCTGTCGAGCATCCGCAACCGGGAGATCGGGTTCATCTTCCAGGGCTTCAACCTGATCCCGGCGCTGACGGCGCTGGAAAATGTCGAGCTGCCCCTGATCTACCGGGGGATGCCCGCCGGGGAGCGGCGCAGGCTGGCGCGGTCGGCGCTTGAAGCGGTCGGGCTGGGCAAGCGCATGGGGCACCGCCCGGCGGAGATGTCGGGCGGGCAGCAGCAGCGCGTGGCGATCGCGCGGGCGGTCGCGGCAAAGCCGCCGATCATCATGGCCGACGAGCCGACCGGCAACCTGGATTCCGGGTCGGGCCGGGAGATCATGGAACAGCTTTCCGAGCTGAACCGGCAGGGCACCTCGATCATCCTGATTACACACGATAACAAGCTGGCCGAGATGGCGAAGCGCATCGTCACCATTTCCGACGGCCACATCATCTCGGACCGCGCCGGAAGGGGGATCGTACAATGAACGCCACACAAACCTTTTCCATGGCGGTAAAATCGGTGCTGTCGAACAAAATCCGCTCGCTGCTCACGATGCTGGGCATCATCATCGGCGTTGCGACGGTCATTATTCTGGTCGCGAGCGCGCAGGCGGAGCAGAAATATACCCGCCTCCAGCTGGAGGCGATGGGCGCGAACCGCATTCAGGTCGGGTGCTACGCCAACAACACCCGCCTGATGGAGGAAGTGGCCGCATTCTGTCAGGGGCAGGTCGGCGAAACGCTGGCGACCTTCGGGCAGTATGTCTGGGCGTATGACATCTCGCTGAAATACCGCAGCAAGGAAATGAGCATGGACAACGGCGGCGGCGCCTACTTCATCGACGGCGGCTATTCGGCCTCGACCGGGCGTTACATCTCGATCGGGCGCGATATCACCGACGCCGACGTGCGCAACCAGTCGCGCGTGTGCGTGATCGGCGACGCGGTACGCAAATACTTTTTCGGCGCAATGAGCCCGATCGACCAGAAGATCAAGATCAACGGGCAGAGCTTCACGGTCGTCGGCGTGTACGAACCGCTTTACGGCAGCAAGCTGAACACCGAAGACCAGATTCTTTGTATGCCGATGTCGCTCCAGCGGCGCGTATCCCAATATTATGGGGAGCAGACCCCGGACCTGGCCATGACGGCGATCGACCGCGAATCTTCCGACAAATTCTGCAAGGAGATCATCGAAAAGTTCGAGCAGCGGTTCCAGGACAGCAACGGGTATTTTTACGCCGACTCGATCGGGCAGGCGCAGGACCAGATGGAGCAGTCGCAGAACAAGGAAGCCGCGAAAACGGCGGGCATTGCGGCGATCTCGCTGCTGGTCGGCGGCATCGGCATCATGAACATCATGCTGGTGACGGTGACCGAGCGCACGCGCGAGATTGGCATCCGCATGGCAATCGGCGCGCGCAAGCGGGATATCATCAGCCAGTTCCTGATCGAATCGGCGGTGATCTCGTGCATGGGCGGGCTGATCGGCATCTTTTTCGGGTTCATCGGCTCGGCGATCTGGGGCAATATGATGTTTGGCAGCATAGTCGACAGCCCATGGATGCCGAAGGTCGACGCCTTCCTGGTCATGCCGAGCTTTGGGCTGGTGCTGGGGGCGTTCCTGTTTTCGGCGCTGCTCGGCATCCTGTTCGGGCTGTACCCGGCGAACAAGGCGGCGTCCATGCAGCCGGTCGACGCGCTGCGCACGCAGTGACCGCAATTAGGCCTGCATCCATCCTGCCGGAAGCGGCGGCTTTCCCGCCGCCGTCCCGCGCCGTGACGCAGGCCCTGAGTTTTGATCTATGCTTTTGGGAGGATATACAGAAATGAAGAAACGGATCCTTTCCTCGGTGCTTGCCGCGGCGCTGCTATCCCAATCGGCGGGCGCCGTCTTCAACGACATCCAGGACATCTACACCCAGCAGGCGGCGAGCTCGCTTGCGGGCATGGGGATCGTCACCGGCACGACCTATGGGGTATTCGACCCCGACCGGCTGCTCACCCGTGCGGAATTCACCCGCATCGCGATCGGCGCGCTGGGGATCACCAACGTTGATAACTACAGCAGCTACACCATTTTTCCCGACGTACCGGCGGGGAACTGGGCGGCCGGCTGGGTGAACGCCGCCGTGCGGCACCCGGACATCATTGAGGCGTATAAAGACACGCCCATCATCCGGGGGCTGGCCGACGGCACCTTCGGCCCCAATAACGTCATCACCCTGGGCGAAGGGTGTACGATCGCGCTGCGGCTGCTGGGCTATGGGACCGCCGACATCGGCCCCTTCTGGCCGAACGATTATGTTGCGAAAGCGCGGGCGCTGGGCCTGCTGACCAACCTGCCCGTCACCGACCCGAACGGCGCGCTGACCCGCGGGCATGCGGCGATCCTGTTCCGCAACACGCTGACGGCGCAGATGAAGGACGGCAAATCGATGCTGTCGAGCCTTTCGGGCGGTACGCCGGTCGAGCATTCGATCCTCGTGGCGACGAGCGCGACCGACTCCACGCTGACGGCCAGCCAGGCGGTCTTCTATGAGCCGGGCGGCGAAGACGGCAAGGGCACGCTGATGAAACGGCAGCTGATCGGCCAGATCGACGCGACGCTGGTCGGCACGCAGGGCGTGGTGATCTTCGACAGGGCGCGCACGGATCATGTGCGCGGGTTCCTGCCGGATCAAAGCACCTCGCGGCAGATCCTCGCGACGCGCGTCGAACCGGACGGCATCCTGACCGAAGACGCGGGCTTTATCGAGATCCCGCGCCACACGCCGCTGGTCGCGCTGGGGAATGTCGGCGATTACGGCGCGAACTGGTTCGACCTGTCGGAAAACACGCCGGTCAACCTGTATTATGACGCCAACGGCGTCCTCCAAATGGTCTCGGAGAGCGCGGAGCATTACAACTACCCGATCATCATCGTCGATATCAACGGCGGCGCGAAGGATATCCCGTCCGGCTGGGCGATCGAAAAGAACGGCCGGAAGATCAAGGAAAACCAGATCGAGAGATACGACGTGATCACCCTTGACCACAAGAACAAGACCGCGCGCGTATGCAGCGACCGTCTGACCGGCGTCTATGAGCTTGGCGTGCCGTCCTACCGGTACCCCGAAACGATCACGGTCATGGGCGCGGAGCTTTCGGTGCCGGAGCAGTACGCGACCAGCTTCAAGTCGTTCGAGCCGAACCAGTTCATTACGCTGCTGTTCGATTCCTACGGACGGATCTGCGGCGCGGTCGACGACAAGCGCGCGAAAAAGACGATGGAAGGCGTCGTCGTCGCCTGCACGAGCACGACGGCAAGCGTCCGCCTGAACTGCGGCGTGACGGTCAAGGGCGATCTCGCGCCCCGCAAGGTCGAAGACGAATTCGGCGAAAAGGTCGAGGTCGAGGAGATCGACGAAGACCTTGTCGGCCAGCAGGTCAGCGTGATGCAGGATTCCACGGGCAAGCTGGTGCTCACCCGCCTGCGCACGACCACCTTCAACACGAAGGACGGCAACTGGGACGTGGAAAACCGGGTAATCGGCACGACGCCGGTCTCGCCGAAGGTGCAGATCTACGAACGGGTCGGTGGGAACTCCCCGCTTTCGCCGCTGTCGATCCATGACATCCCGACCGATTTTGTCCCGGCGTCCCAGATCCTTTCGACCCGCACCGACTCTGCGGGAACGATCGTGACGATCATCCTGCGCGATGTGAGCGGCGACAACTGGATCTATGGCATGGTGAAAGACAAGACCACCGAGATTGAGCAGGATCCGTATGTTGACGAAGAGACGGGCGAAGTGATCCAGCCCGACCCGATCTATGATTACCGGGTCGAGATCACGACGCTGATCGACGGGAAGAGCGAGACCCGCGAATTCCTGCTGGAAAACGACCTTGGCCGCAAACTGAAATACGACCAGGTGGTAGGCCTGCCGGTATCGGCGCTGACCAACAACACCCGCGTCTACCTGTCGCTCCAGATCCCGGAGCAGGTCGACACCGTCGGGCTGGAAGCCTTCACGGGTTATGAAGCCGTGAACACGAGGGAAGGGTATTTCACGATCGCGGACGACGTGCCGGTCTACTCGCGGAAGCTGAAAAAATGCATCACCCTCCGGGAAGCGAAGGCGAATTATACGTCGTTCACGCTGTACGCCGAAAAGGGCGTGAAGGAAGGCGGAAAGATCCGGATCATCGTCGTCGGCTGACGGACCGCCGAACGGCTGCAACGAAAAAATCAAACAAAAGACCAAAACGCCGCAGCGGGCAAAGACCCGCCGCGGCGTTTTTTCAAGCACTTATTCCGAAAAGGGCGCAGGACATCCGGCAAAAATATTCTCGCCTTCAAACAGGGTCCCATTGAAGGACGAACGCCCGTCCCCGGAGAGATCGTCGAACGGATCGGGGCAATCGATTTTCCTGAAATCGGACTTCCCGGCGGAAGTGGAGGAAGATTCGTGGATGGTATTCAGGATAGCGGGGAGGTAGCTCTGGATCTTCGTCCAATATTCCGGGACATAGGCAGCGAGCGCCACGAACGGCATTTGAAGCAGGTTACTCGGGTAGAAATAATAACCGCAGGTGTTCTGGATACCGATCTGCTGGTC
Organism: uncultured Eubacteriales bacterium; assembly: GCA_910586105.1. Lineage (GTDB taxonomy): Bacteria > Bacillota > Clostridia > Oscillospirales > Butyricicoccaceae > QXXE01. Next base: position 6,654 of record CAJUGU010000117.1, read on the forward strand.
AAGATCGGTCAGGACGGCAAAACTGAGCATTGTCTCGTGAAAATCGGCCGCAATGGAATAGCAGACTGCCATTCCCAATTTCATTTCGGCGGTTTCGACCCAAAAAACGCCATTTGCGATCGCCTTTGAACGAAGCGGCGGCCCCCACGGGGTTGATGTAGGCGCTGGGAACTCCCCGAAATACTCGGGGTAATAGCGCATACCTTCGGACAGCTCCGTGCGGAGCAGCTCGGCGGGCTGACGGATCCCGTTTTCCGTTTGATATTTATGGATCTCGTATTGAAGGATCGGCCAGCCGTTGCCGGTTTTATAGGGGAACAGCACGAGATCGGGGCAGGAAGGCAGGGGGGATCCATAGGCGCGGGCTTTTGGCGGGACGGCGGGGGAATCGGGGAGCACGAGGGCCCATTCGGCGCCATATTCATATTTTTTGGATTTATCGGTTTCGATATAGTACACACCGGGGCATATCAGATTTGCGCGAATGATTTCGCCGAGGTCTTCCTGTTCTTCGGGGAAACCGCCCGCCGGGCGATAGGGTAACTGTAAAGACGCAAATTCTTCCATTTTATTTTGACCTCCATGTGATAATATATGTTTGGTAAACTTAAGATATCACATTTTCACCAAAATATCAAGTAAAACTTTAGTTTTAGGTCGATAAGTACAGTCGTGCAAGGGTATCATATCGTATAATAAAAATAGCTTGCACAAAAGGAAATATGGGAATGGAAACATATGATAGAGGCTTCCGGCTGAAAAAACTGCGGAAGGCACGAAAACTTACGCAGCAACAGGTAGCGGAACGGCTGGAGGTCACAGCTTCCATTATAAGCGCATATGAATGCAATACCTCTGCGCCAAGTATAGAAACTTTGGAACAGTTAGCGATCCTGTACCGCGCATCGACCGATTATATTTTAGGTTTGGATCACCGGAAATGCATTTTCATCGACGACCTGACGGAAAGCCAGCAAAAGACGGTTGAAGGCATGGTGGAGCTGTTGCGGGCCGAATTCCAGAAGAAGGACGTTAAATTCATCCAGCGGTAACGTATAGACCCGGCGGTAACGCATGCGGTAAAAAGCCCTGTGGAGCGGCAATCCTGCCGGCTCCACAGGGCTTTTCCCATAGGCCGGTTCGGGAACCGAAACGCCATACTATCCCGGACCGGCCTGAACCGCAAGCGCTCCGCGGATACAAACCGGTTCACCGCCCCGCATATAGGCGGGTGCGCACCTTGAAAGCAAAAGCTATACCATGCGGGAGCCGTTCAGCCGCTCCCGCATACCCTGCTTTTGCAAGCCCGCGCAGCCCCCTCCGCCGAAAAGCCGGCCGCCGTCTCAGCCCTGTCCGCGCCCCGCCGCCGCCGCGCGGGCACTTTCCCGCAGATTCGCATTGACAATAAAACCGGAAGGATAGTATAATAAACTAAAGCGGCCAATGGGCCTGCTTTCCAGAACTGTGAGGGGCGCCTTCCCGGAAGGAAGGCGAGTGCTCATTCAGAGCATGGGAATGGGGTTTGTTCATGAGAGAAACGTCGACCAGGCAGATGAAACGACAAGGTTTTTTCCTGCTCGTTTCCATTATCTTGATTTTCAGCATTTTCGGAACGATTGTATTTTCGGTATCGAAAAAAACATCCCGGGAAATGGCGGCGTCGGCCATCCAAAACCTGAGCGAAAGCCTGGATCTGCTCCAATGCACGATTGAGGCGATCCTGCGCAGCGAAGCGGAGTTTCAGGAGCTGATCGCGCAGGAGGTCGCGCACGCGGACGACCCGGAAGCATTTATCCGCAACTGCAACAAAAATCAGACCATGTCGAAGCTGTCGCTGATCCTGGCCGGGCAGACCGAAGGGATTTCCAACGACGGCCAGCCGTTCACGGCGGAAGGGCTGGACTTTTCCGCAGGCGGGACGGTCGCCGGGCTGCCGATCTCCCAATCGTATTTAAATTATATGGGCACCTGGTCCTATACCATCAAATGCCCCGTAGAACGGGACGGGGAAACGATCGGGACCCTTTACGCCGAATATGTTTACGATGCGATCGACCAATCGCTGCCCAACGGCTTTTACAACCAGCAGGCGACGCTATACATCATGGACGCCGAAAGCCAGCGGTTTGTCCTGAAGCCCAAGGGGATGGGGCAGCGCAGCGCGGGGCATCTGAACCTGACCGATTTTTACCGGGCAAACAGCATCCAGGATACGACGATCCGATCCGAGGTGGACGAATGCCTGCGCACGGGAAAAAACGCCTTGTTTTATCACGACATCCGGGCGGTACACGCCCTGAATTACATGTGGGCGGTCAACGGCGGGACGATTTTCCTGGTCGGTTATGTACCGGTGCAGGCGATCCAGCAGGAAGGGCGGACGGTCAACCAGAACATCATGATCGTGGTCGTATCGCTGCTGGCGGCATTTTTCCTGTGCATCGGCCTGTATTATTTAAGCTGGCGGCAGCAGGAAAAGCTGCGCCGGGAACAGGAATCCGAACGGCGGCTCCACAGCCAGCAGCTGGCCGAAGCCCTGCGGGCGGCGCAGATCGCCAGCGAGTCCAAGACGACCTTCCTGTCGAACATGTCGCACGATATCCGCACCCCGATGAACGCCGTGCTCGGCTTCGCAACGCTGCTGGCCCGGGATGCGGAAAACCCCGTCAAGGTGCGGGAATACACCAAAAAGATCATGGCCTCCGGCCAGCACCTGCTCAGCCTGATCAATGATATCCTGGACGTTTCCAAGATCGAAAGCGGTAAAGTCGTGCTCAATCTGGAACAGTTCGTCCTGAACGATGTGATATCCTCCGTGGACGCGATCATCCAGCCGATGGCGAAAGCAAAAGGCCAGGAATTCCATCTGGAAGTATCCGGGATCCATCACGAATACCTGATCGGGGACGAGACCCGGATCAACCAGATCCTGATCAACCTGCTTTCCAACGCGGTCAAATATACGCCGGAGGGCGGACAAATCTGGTTCCGTATGATCGGGCTGAAACAGCATTCGAGCCAGTATGAGCATATCCGGATCGAGGTGGAGGACAACGGCTACGGCATGACGCCGGAATATTTGAAGACCATTTTCGACGCCTTTTCCCGCGCGGAAAACAGCACCACGAACAAGGTGCAGGGCACCGGCCTTGGGATGGCGATCACCAAAAGCATTGTAGAGATGATGGGCGGGAGCATCGAAGTTTCCAGCGAAATGGGGCGCGGCTCGTTGTTCCGGGTCGAGCTGGAATTGCGCGTCTGTGAGGAAGCCGCCGGCCGGCAGTTCTGGCAGCAGCGGGAGATCTCCCGCGTGCTGGCGGTCGTCGGGAACGCGGAAGGCCGCGAAAACATCGAAAATCTGATGCAGGAAACCGGCGTGCAGCTGGATATCGTAGCCACGCCGCAAGCGGCGCTGGAAGAGATCCGGGGCGGCGAAGCGTTCCAGGCGCTCCTGTTGGATTGGGAAGATTTCGGCCTGCCGGCGGCCCGGACGCTGCGGGAGGCGCTCCCGGACGCCGTCCCCCTGCTCCTTCTGGCCGAATTCGACGCGGAAGGGATGGAAGAGGCGCTTGCGTTCCGTCGGACGGAACCCCTGACAAAGCCGTTCTTTGTTTCCGCCTTCCGGGCGAAGATCGCGGAGCTGTGGGACGAAACGGCGGGCGCGCCGGAGCCGGACGAAGACGACGTTTTGAAGGGGCTGCATTTCCTCGCCGCGGAAGATAACGAGATCAACGCGGAGATCCTTGCGGAGCTGTTGGAAGTCGAAGGCGCGACCTGCGTGATCGTCGAAGACGGGCGGCAGGCCGTGGAACGGTTCCAAAGCGCGCCGCCGGGCGAGTTCGACGCGATCCTGATGGACGTGCAAATGCCGGTGATGGGCGGCCACGAGGCGACCCGGGCGATCCGCGCGTTGGCGCGCGAAGACGCAGCCGCGATCCCGATCGTCGCGATGACGGCCAACGCCTTCACCGAGGACGAAAAGGCCGCGTTGGACGCCGGCATGGATGCCCACGTCCCCAAGCCCCTGCGTATGGAGCAGCTGAAAAAGGTCATGAAACAATGCATGAAGGGAGGATGCACATGAAGAAAGGCAACCGGATCGCCGCCTGCGCAGCGGCCTGCATGATCCTGTCATTGACGGCCTGCGGCGGGCAGGAGGAGACGAAAAACCTGATCCCGAAGGAACGGGAAGAGGAGCGGATCGTCAACCTGTTCAGCCCCATGGAGAAGACCGACCCCGACGCGGAAAACGTGGCCCGCACCGCGTCCGACCTGACCGTCGCAATGGCGGAGGAAACGCTGGGCATCACCATGGAATACTGGACGTACACCGCCGAGGATTATCAGGATAAGGCTTATGACGAGGTCTGTCTGGACCGGGTGCGCAACGACATGGACGACTTGTACCTGCTAAACCCCGACACCATCCTGACGCTGGGGGAAGAGGGCAGGCTCATGGACCTTTCCGGGCTGGAAAGCGCAAAGAACCTGCGCGAGATCGTCCTGACGGCCAATACGGTCGACGGCAAGCTGGTCGCGATCCCGCAGGAAGTTGTGGCATACGGCCTGTTCGTGAACGTCGACCTGTTCAACCGGTACGGCCTTTCCCTGCCGGAAACGCCGGAGGAGTTTTTGGAATGCTGCCGGGTTTTCAAAGAAAACGGGATTGAGACGCCCATCGGCGCAAACCGCTGGTGGCTGGAGACGTTCGTCTTTGCGCAGGCATACGCCGACCTGTATAACGGCGGGGATACCGAAGAGGAGATCGCCGCCCTGAACAGCGGCGCGGCCAAATACAGCGATTATATGCGTCCGGGGTTCGAGTTCCTTCAGACGCTGATCGATAACGGGTATATCGACGCGGAAAAAGCCTACGTCAGCGAGGCGATCGAGGCCGAAAGGCCAGACTTCCTTGCGGGGAAAACGCCGATTGTAATGGCGTATTGGGGCGCGGCGAACACCGAAACGGCCTACGGGAAGACCGATTTCGAGATGCGGGTGATCGGGTTCCCCAGCAGCCGGGGGCAAATGCCGGTCATGCCGATGACCGGATTGGCGGTCGGCGCAAACGCCGAGCACCGCGAGGACGCGGCGGCGGTTTTGGACATCATGGTTTCGGACGAGGCGCTTCAGATCTATTCGGAGACCAACCGGGTGATCTCGCCTTCAAAGAATATCAAGGTAGACTGCGTCCCGGCCTTGCAGCCGCTGAACGACCGGATCGAAGAAGGCGTTTATGTGTTGGGCTCCAACGCGGGGATGAATGTCGAGCAGTGGGGCAACACCTGCCTGATCGTGCGCGACCTGCTGGCGGGCGCGTCGGTGGACGCGTGTATGGCGTCCTTTGACGCCTTGCAGGAGGAATCGCTGAATAAGCAGTAAGCGCGGCGGACGGTTATCCAGAGCGGATAGCCGTCCGCTTTTTGAATGGATTCGGACGGGCGCGGCGCAGGGCGGCAGACGGCTTCAAGCCCGGCGCGGACGGATGGAAAGCGCGCCGCTCGGCTTTCGGGACGGGACGGCCGGATCGGGGCCGCGGGTTGACGTCCCTGCAAAGATGCGGTAAAATGAAGGTAAACATGTTCAAGAAGCTCCTGCCGCTTTTCGGGGAGGATCCCGGGCCGCCGGGGCTTTTTATTTATGGAAAGCGGTTGGCGGGTGTGGTATCCGCACAGCAAGCGGTGGAGCGCGTAAGGAAAGGCGGGGCGCGAAGCTGAAGCGGAAAGTGAAAGGGAATGGCAAAAAACGGCGGAAACGCGCGTTGAAAGGGGATAAGAAGGCGCGGTTTTTGCCAGCGGAGCGACTGCGCGGCCATAGGGGGAAACGGCGTTTTTTGCACCGGGAAAAATTTTTAGAAAAAAATCGAAAAAAGGTGTTGACATCCGGTTGGGAG
>CAJUGU010000118.1 GCA_910586105.1 uncultured Eubacteriales bacterium
GATTATTTCGCCGTCTTTGACCGTATGGCGGATATTCTTGTGAGCAGTATCTTTGCGTAAAGGAGATTTCATGGAGCACGAGTACAAAACCGTCACGGTGGACTGTAAGGACATGGAACCTTCCCTGAACACGCTGACCGCGCAATTAAACTGTTGGGGCAAAGAGGGCTGGGAACTGGTGTCCTCCCTCACCCACCCCTATCTGGGCAGCTCGCAGTATTCTCTTGTGGGCCTCGCCCATCGAGTTACGCTGATTTTCAAGCGGCTGAACCAATCCGGGGAGGCGGCGCAGGCTTTTCCGCAATCACCGTCCCAAAAATGGTTTCTTCTGATTTGAGTAACTGACAGAAAGGAGGAGGCTACATGAACTTTCCCATTCCTGATTTTATTCCCGTTCCGAGCGCGGAAACGATGCAGCTTATCTCAATCATTTCACTGATCGTCGGCATCTGTGTTACAGTCGTGGGAGTGCTTTTCCTGTTCCCGAACAAAAGAAAGGGGAAAGAAAAGAACACGCTTGCATGGATTTTGATTTGTGTGGGCGTACTGCTTATAGCCAATCATGGCATACAACTGATTTTTGGGAGGTAAGACAATGATAAAAGAAGTCAATCACGTCTGCGAAAAGCTGAATGAAAAGCTGGGGGTTTCGGTACCGCTCCCCAATCCCCAAAAGAAAACGCTGAAAACGACCTCGGTGTGTAATTTCATTGTTGGCGCTGGTCTGGCAGCGGTGGGCGTTGTGTTCTCGTCCAAGTGGTGCGCTGTGATGGGCAGCATCGGCATCATCAGCAGCGTTGTACTTCGTCAGGAACGCGGCGGCGGGAAAGATGAACCGTGATACCGTCAAAGGAAGTTTTGAATGGTTGCTATGCCCTGTATGCGGCAGCAAGACCCGCATCAAACTGCGTTCCGATACGCAGTTGATAAACTTCCCCCTGTTCTGCCCAAAATGCCGGAAAGAAACGCTGATCCATGTAAAAGAATTTAAGAACCTGTATTCACAAGCCCAAAGCGGCGTCTGGACGGCATCTGACGCGGTCATGCTGCGCCATCTACCATCCATCCACCACTTTAGCGTATGAATACAGGTTCTAAGGTTTCAGCTATCACAGAGCCAGACGCAGAGCCGATAGCACGCAGGTTCGAAATGCGGTTATCGGCTCTTTTACGTTGACAGGACACGGCAATCGTGAGGAGGTATTGCCGTGCCCTTGCCTTTTTTCAATACGCGCTGTGCGCGTTCCGCCAGAAAACCACCGCGAAGGTATGCCGCACGTTCCTTTACCCGGCGACCGCAAATTCCGGACTTCCCGCCGCGCCTGCCGCAATCGAATACCGGGGGAACGTCACAACGGGCGTTCCGTCCTCACGGATATAAAAGGCCGTATTTTCATCCACAGTAACGAACCCGCCTTCCTCGGGCGCAAAGAACAGAGTAAACCCTTCCTCATCCACGCTGTCGGCGATGCCGCGGCGGACGGCATCATTACAAAGCTCGACCCAGTTTTCGCCCAGCACCATTTCCAGGGTAATGGTACGATTTTCTGCCAAATCGAGGTTATAATAATACCGTTCTTCAAACGAAGAGACCCAGCCTTCGCTGAGCGAAACTACGAAAGAAACGCGGGAATCGGTCAGGCTTTTGATCTCGTAATCGACGATCACATCCATTTCGCGGCCGCCCCATTCCTCTTCGGAGCCGCCGGTTGCAAAGAAGGCTTCCCGGTAATCCTCCCAATCCTGTTTTGCTTTTGCGAGGTGGGCGTCGACCTGCGTCTGGATCGCGTCGTTGACCTGTTGGGAAAGCCCGCCTTCTGCCTGGACTGCGGGGACGCTGACCTGATAATGAATCCCATCGACCGTTTGCGTATAATCCCGCACGGTCAGGATCTGAAACAGCCCGCCCAAGACGGGGATCTCGGCGGCGGCGGCAGCGGCGGCTGGCGAAACGTTCAGCACGCCGACCAGCAGCGCAAAGCAGGCGGCGGCTGCGGTCAAGGCACGCCGAAGCAAACGTCTGCGGCCGTTATGCCGCCCCTGCCGGATGGCCTGCCGGACGAGGCCGTCCAGTTCTTCGGGGATCGGGACCGATTCGTAAGCTTCCTTCGCGTTTTTAAATTCATTCATTCGAATGTCACTCCTTCCAGCGAAACGCGCAGCTTTCGCAGCGCGGTATAAAGACGGGTTTTCACGGTACTCAGGTTCACGCCGGTGACGGCGCTGATCTCTTTCAAGCTCAATTCCTCATAAAACCGCAGGTTGATAACGGTTTGTTCCGCAAGCGGCAGGCGGCGCACGCGGCTGGCGAGCAGGCCGTCGTCCGGCAGAGGGTCTTCGTAGCTGCCCGCGTCCAGTTCATCCGGCGCAACCGGCATTGTGTGTTTTTGCTGCCGCAGCATATCCAAACAGGTATTGACCAGAATGCGGGTGAACCAGCTGCGGAGCATAGCGGGGTCACGCAGGCTGGCATGGCGTTCGAGGGCGCGGCAGACGGCGGTCTGTACGGCGTCAAGGGACGCATCCCGATTTTGCAGATAGCTGTAGGCCAGCCGGTAAAACCGAGCCTGTTCGGCGATCAGGTATTGTTCCAGCTGTATCCGGACGGATGCCATAACGAATGGTTCCCCCTTTCAGTGTGTTCTATGGATGTCATGCTCATCCTCCTTCCTGTGCGTTCTGTCTGATAGACGCAGGAGCGCGGAAAAAAGTTTGGGCGGCACGGATTCCCGCGCGGACGCGAAACCGCATATCTGGCGTCTGTAAACAACATCGCATACCGTATCATGCGTAAAAGGAGCGCCGCCGCGCGGGTCAAAAGAATTTCCTTCCCGCGCGGGATCAAAAAAACCCGGCTCCGCCCGAGAAGGGAGGAACCGGGTTTGCGATGTCCGGAGATCCGGCAGGGCAAGAAGCCCTGATGGAAAAGCAGGCTTACGCCTTGCCGTCGGAGCCGAGGACGTTCTTGATCTTGTGCGCGACCATGTCCTTGACCGCCTGACGGGCGGGCTTGAGGTACTGACGGGGATCGAAATGATCCGGATGCGCGTCGAAGTATTCGCGGATCGATGCGGTGATCGCCAGACGGATATCGGAGTCGATATTGATCTTGCAGACCGCCATCTTGGCCGCTTCGCGGAGCATTTCTTCCGGGATACCGATTGCATCGGGCATCTTGCCGCCGTGCGCGTTGATCTTCTGAACGAAGTCCTGCGGGACGGAGGAGGAGCCGTGGAGAACGATCGGGAAGCCGGGCAGGCGCTTTTCGACTTCTTCGAGGATGTCGAAGCGGAGCTGCGGCTTGGTGCCGGGCTTAAACTTGTAAGCGCCGTGGGAGGTGCCGATTGCGATTGCGAGGGAGTCGCAGCCGGTCTTTTCGACAAATTCCTGAACGTCCTCGGGACGGGTGTAGGAGGAATCCTCGGCGGAAACGCTGACGTCGTCTTCAACGCCTGCGAGGGTGCCGAGTTCAGCCTCGACCACAACGCCGTGCGCGTGCGCGTAGTCAACGACCTGCTTGGCGAGCTTGATGTTTTCTTCGAGCGGCAGGGAAGAGCCGTCGATCATAACAGAGGAGAAGCCGCCGTCGATGCAGGCTTTGCAGGTCTCGAAGTCCGGGCCGTGATCCAGATGCAGGGCGATCGGGATGTCCGGGCAGTTGATGATCGCAGCCTCGACCATCTTTACGAGGTAGGTGTGGTTCGCGTAAGCGCGTGCGCCCTTGGAGACCTGAAGGACGACGGGGCTTTTCAGTTCCTGACAGGCCTCGGTGATGCCCTGTACGATTTCCATGTTGTTGACATTGAAAGCGCCGACTGCATAGCCGCCTTCATACGCCTTCTTGAACATTTCGGTAGTAGTTACCAATGGCATAACTATTACTTCCTTTCCTATTTTCTTCCTGCAACACACCGCGCGCAAGCGCGCGCCGCCCGCGGGATGTTTACACCCATTATTTTATCAGTCCCGCGCGATAAAAGCAAGACTTCTTTTGCCGTTTCTGGCGATCGGCGGCAGATTTTTTGCGCAGCGGCGGCGCGGCCGATAAAATCCGGAAAATTTCCGGATAAAAAATTTGCATTCTTCGGAGAAATATGGTAACATAGGAATGATAAGAGTACGCCCTCGTTTCCGGCGTTTCAAAAGTTTAGGAGGTACGTTATTATGAGTGAATTAAAAGGCGCCTGCATCATCGGACAGTCTGGCGGACCGACTTCGGTGATCAATTCTTCCGTTCTCGGCGCGCTTGAGACCGCGCTGGATAACCCGTCCATCACCCGCGTTCTGGGCGCCGCGCATGGCATCAAGGGCGTTTTGGACGATTTCCTGTACGACATTGACAAGGAAGACCGCGAGGAGCTGGCGCTCCTGCGCTATACCCCCTCTTCTGCGCTGGGTTCCTGCCGTTACAAGCTGGCCGACCCGGATGTAGACGATACCGATTACAAGCGTATCCTTGAGATTTTCAAGAAGTACGACGTCCGTTATTTCTTCTACAACGGCGGCAACGATTCGATGGATACCTGCAACAAAATCTCCAAGTTCATGATGAAGTCGGGCTACGAGTGCCGCGTTATGGGCATCCCGAAGACCATCGACAACGACCTGTTCGGCACCGACCACTGCCCGGGTTTCGCGTCCGCGGCCAAGTATATCGCGACCTCCTGCATGGAGATTTATCAGGATGCGCGCGTTTACGATACCGGCATGGTCTGCATCGTGGAGATCATGGGCCGTCATGCGGGCTGGCTGACTGCGGCGTCCGCACTGGCGACCGCACAAGGCGCAGGCCCCGACCTGATCTATCTCCCCGAGCGTGATTTCGATATGGACAAGTTTATTGCGGATGTCAAGCGCGTTTATGCGGAGAAGGGCAACTGCCTCGTAGCGGTTTCCGAGGGCATCCACTATGCGGACGGCTCGTTCGTTTCCGAGGCGAAGACCTCTGCGACCGATGGCTTTGGCCATGCGCAGCTTGGCGGCCTGGCGGCGATGCTGGCGGATAAGGTCAAGAGCGAGACCGGCGCGAAGGTACGCGGCATCGAATTGTCGCTGCTCCAGCGCTGCGCGGCGCACTGCGCATCCAAGACCGACGTGGACGAGTCCTATGCATCGGGCAAGGCTGCGGTTGAGAATGCGGTTGCCGGCAAGACCGACTTTATGCCGGGCTTCAAGTGCACCCGCGATGCGAACGGCTATAAGTGCGAGATCGCGTTGTTGCCGCTCTCCGAGGTTGCGAACACCGAGAAGAAGGTCCCGCAGGACTGGATCAATGCGGAAGGCAACGGCGTAAATCAGGGCTTCATTGATTATGCAATGCCGCTGATCGCTGGCGATAACGATGGCCCGAAGGTCAATGGCCTGCCGCGTTTTGCACAGCTCAAGAAGATCAAAGCGGAGGCGTAAATCCGCTTTCACGGGGCCGGTTGGTCAGCTCGGATATGGGGCGGCTGCGGCTTCGAAACAATCGGAAATGGAAAACCGGCGCGGCGCTTGCCGTGCCGGTTTTTTCATGCCTGCGAGCGGGAGAATGAGTGAGGCTGCGCCGAAAAATGCGGCGAAACGGGGGGCGTTTTCATACAATCCAATGAAATTTGGAATTTTATGAAAAAACGCTTGCCGCGGATGTGAATTTATGTCATAATTCAAGTAACTAACAAGAATTTGGAACATTAGGAGGGCACGGCATGGAAAACCATCAGTTTGTACTCATTCTGGATTTTGGCGGGCAGTATAACCAGCTGATCGCGCGGCGAGTGCGCGAACATCATGTATATTGCGAGGTCAAGCCCTATAAAACTCCGTTGGAGGAGATCAAAGCGCTGAAGCCGAAGGGGATTATTTTTACCGGCGGGCCGAACAGCGTATATGCGGAAGGGGCTCCGAGCTATGCGAAGGAGATTTTTGACCTGGGCGTGCCGGTGCTGGGTATCTGCTATGGCTGTCAGCTGATGGCGCAGCTGTTAGGCGGGGAAGTGACCGCGGCGCAGGAAGATACGGCGCGGGAATACGGAAAAACGGAAACGCATTATGATACCGGCTGTAAACTGTTCCAGGGATTGCCGGAGTCTGGGATCTCCTGGATGAGCCATGGAGATTATATGGCGCGCGTACCGGAAGGGTTCCGGCTGGTCGCGCATACGGCGATGTGCCCGACGGCGGCGATCGCAGATGAGGCGCGCGGGTTTTATGGCGTGCAGTATCATCCGGAGGTCAACCATACCGAAAACGGAAGCCTGATGCTGAAGAATTTCCTGTATGATATCTGCGGCTGTACGGGCGATTGGACAATGGGGAACTATAAGGAACAACAGATTGCAGCAATCCGGGAAAAGGTCGGCGACGGGAAAGTGCTGCTGGCGTTATCGGGCGGCGTTGATTCCTCGGTTGCGGCGGCGCTGCTGGCGGAAGCTGTCGGAAAGCAGCTGACGTGTGTGTTTGTCGATCATGGCCTGATGCGTAAGGATGAAGGCGACGAGGTCGAGGCTGCGTTTGCGAAGTGGGATATCCATTTTGTACGGGTCGATGCGGAAGCACGCTTTTTGGAAAAACTTGCGGGGATATCCGACCCGGAGACCAAGCGTAAGATCATAGGGGAAGAATTCATCCGGGTGTTTGAGGATGAAGCGAAGAAGATCGGCGCGGTGGATTACCTGGTGCAGGGAACAATCTATCCGGACGTGATTGAATCCGGGACGGGTGACGCGGCCGTGATCAAAAGCCATCATAATGTAGGCGGATTGCCGGATCATGTTGATTTCAAGGAGATCATCGAACCATTGCGGTTGTTGTTTAAGGACGAAGTGCGCCAGTTGGGGCGTGAGCTGGAGCTTCCGGAATATTTAGTGATGCGCCAGCCGTTTCCGGGGCCGGGACTTGCGATCCGGGTAATCGGGGATATCACGAAGGATAAGCTGGATGTGCTGCGGGAGGCAGATTTTATCTTCCGGGACGAGGTGCATAAGGCCGGATTGGATCATGCGATCAATCAGTATTTTGCGGTGCTGACGAATATGCGTTCGGTCGGCGTAATGGGCGACGGGCGGACGTATGATTATACGCTGGCGCTGCGCGGCGTCACGACGACGGATTTCATGACAGCAGATTGGGCACGGATTCCGTTCGAAGTGCTTGACCGAGTGTCGGTACGCATCGTAAACGAGGTAGGCCACATCAACCGCATTGTATACGATATCACCTCCAAGCCCCCGGCGACGATTGAGTGGGAATAATTTCAAATGTTCCAGGGCAATGCTGTTTATTCTGTGTGAGGGCCAAACCGATTAGCCTCTGGCACATAGTAAAACATGACCTTGTAGGAGCCTTAACCGGCTCCTGCGAGGTCATATTTTTGTCCTTCGGACTATCCTCTCCCCTGTAAAATCATTGATTTTTGGAATATTTCTGCTGCTTTGGAAAGCAAATTGCCATGGAGTGGGGGACTGTCACGCCATAAGGCGTGGAGAATAAACGACTTTGCCTTTTAAGGGCCTTTCACAGAATAAACATCATTGCCCCACGACATGGTGATATTTGCGGATGCTGTTTTTGGGAAAATTGGGATGCGAAAAATGTTGTGAAATTGGGGTGAAATCACTTGAATGGATGGTTAATCATATCTCCTAAATCTATTGTTCCCAAAAACGAATTGGCTACAAATCCCCCAAAAACGCATTGATTTCATTTTTAGGAGCTGTTTTTGGGGAAATGGCAGGATGTTCCGCGAGGGAGGTTTTGCAAGTATGAGGAAGAAAAACTTCAAAGGCCGATGCGAGAAGCGGGTGATTGACAAGTGCTCCGAGGTCTGCCGTACCTACGATGCTATCCAGTACGCCTATGCGGATGTGCTGCAAGCATCGAATGAGATTGTGGAGATTCGGTGCAATGTTTTGCTGGATGGTTTGGACATAGGGGAATATACATCTGATTTCGTTTGTACCAAGATGGATGATGATCTGATGGTACGTGAATGCGTATTCCGTAAGTTCCTGATGAAGCCGTTGACGGTCAAACTGCTGGATGTTTCGCGGGAATATTGGCTGCGGCATGGTGTCACAGATTGGGGGCTGGTTATCGATGAAGAAGTATGATCTGCTTCGGTCTGGTGACAACATCATCCGAGTGCTGGAGGTGCAGGGTGACAGGGTTTTGGTAATTGATTGTATCAAGAGGACGATGCCGGTATGGATAATGCCTGCTATACTGGAATCCTACTCTGAGTGTACCATCAATGATTTATCTGTAGCTACAGGTGTTGAGATGGTAAACATTGATACCTTGGATGCTGACCAAAGAAAAGTTATGTACGAACGGTATACGATGATTGCCCCTATCCTTGCATCTATAGCAGATAATAAGAAGCGTTCCCAGCTGATTCAGTCTATAGCTATGGAGCACGGTATATCACGTCAGACGGTTAGAAATTACCTTTGTTTGTACCTGTCCTATCTGGATCTGGCTGTACTTGCACCTATAAAACGGCAGGATGATCGGGAACTTACTCAAGACGAAAAGAACATGCGTTGGGCGTTGAATAAGTTCTTCTATACCACAGCCAAGCACTCACTGAATACTGCCTACACAATGATGCTCAAGGAGAAATATTGTGATGGTTTGGGAGTACTGACAGAAGAGTATCCGTCTTTCTATCAGTTCCGGTACTTCTATCGTAAAACAAGAAATTTACAAAACTTCTACATATCACGGGACGGATTGAAAAACTATCAGAGAAATAATCGACCGCTTATCGGTGACGGAGTACAAAAGTTTGCTCCTGCTGTCGGTGTGGGGATGCTGGATGCTACGGTATGTGATATCTACCTTGTCAATGAAGCCGGTAATTTAATCGGCAGACCGATTCTAACGGCCTGTATTGATGCCTATAGTAGTCTGTGTTGTGGTTACTCTCTGTCGTGGGAAGGTGGCGTATACAGTCTGCGAGGACTGATGCTCAACATCATTGCAGATAAAGTATCTTGGGGTCAGAAATTGGGGATTTCTATTCAAAAGGAAGATTGGGACTGTAATATGCTCCCGGCTATTCTTGTCACGGATATGGGCAGCGAGTACAAGTCCGAAAACTTTGAGCAGATTGCAGAATTAGGTGTTACTGTAATCAATCTTCCATCTTACAGACCGGAGCTGAAAGGTCTGGTGGAAAAATTCTTCGATCTGATACAGGAGAGCTACAAGAAGCATTTGAAGGGTAAAGGTGTGATCGAACCTGATTATCAGGAACGTGGAGCACACGATTACCGTAAAGATGCTTGTCTGACCATGACAGACTTTGAAAAGATTGTACTGCATTGCATCATTTATTATAATGCTGGAAGGATTATTGAGAACTTTCCCTATACAGATGCTATGATATCTGATGGTGTAAAGCCATATGCTTCTTCGATCTGGAATTGGAGTAAATCTCAAATTGGGGCTAATCTGATTTCTGTAAGCAGCCGGGAATTGATGTTGACATTACTTCCGAGAACCACAGGTAAGTTTGGTAGAAATGGGTTGAAGGTCAACAAGTTACGGTATCACTGTGAGGGGTACACCGAACAATATCTATCTGGTGGCACTGTGGACGTAGCTTACAATCCAGAAGATGTAACTTGTGTATGGGTGTTAGAGGATGGCAATTATACGGAATTCACGTTGATTGAATCACGTTTTTACGGAAAAGACCTTACAGAAGTTCGACAGTCACAGAACCGTCAAAAGGCGGTCGTAAAGAGTGCAGTTAAGGATAATCTACAGGCACAAATCAATCTGGCGCAACATATTGAAACTATTGCTGATGGTGTAAGCAGACACCCAGATGTACGTATGAAAAATATCCGTAATACCAGAAAAAGAGAGCAAATAAAGCATCATCGGGACTATATGAAAGAAGGTATGAACCGTGAATAATCTTGCCGACGTTATCCATATTCTGCCGCCAATGAAATCTGGTGCTGAGCTGTTATCTGCTTTGGAAGTATTGCCGGAGTATGACAATTCGGTTTGTGATTCGGATGCTTCTATACGTCTTATGGCACTTTCTGATTTGTACCGGATATATGTGCCTAATCAGATGTCATTGGAAACCTACAGCAAATTGTATTTGGCATTACTGCGGTCACTGCAAAAGAAGGGGACAAAGCTGGCAGTCCAACAGCAGAATCAGAACTTCAAGGCGATCATGCAGCAGGAGTACAGCGGCATCATGGGTGGTTCTGACAGCTTTACGATTATTGGTTCATCGGGAATTGGCAAAAGTAGTGCAATTAGCAGGGCAATCACATTGATTACAGAAAACAGGGTAATTGAGACTGAAAATCCGTACACCAAAATCATTCCATGTATCTGTGTTCAATGTCCGTTCGATTCTTCTGTAAAGGGATTATTATTGGAGATTTTACGGAAGGTTGACGAGGTAATTGAGAGCAAGTATTATCAAAATGCCTTACGAGCCAGAGCCACAACGGATATGTTGATTGGAAGTGTCAGCCAAGTAGCGTTAAACCATATCGGGTTACTGGTTGTAGATGAAATCCAGAACGTATGCAACAGCAAAAACGGCAAAAGCCTTGTAGGGATGCTCACTCAGCTTATCAATAACAGCGGTATTAGCATTTGTATGGTGGGTACTCCTGAGAGCGCGGTGTTCTTTGAACAGGCGATGCAGCTTGCCCGGAGGTCGCTGGGACTGCGGTACGATGTGATGGAGTACGGGGATACCTTCAAAATGTTCTGTGAAACCCTGTATTCCTACCAGTATGTGAAGCGGCGGACAGAGATTACCGATGCAGTCATGGAATGGCTCTATGAGCATACGTCAGGGAATATATCGGTAGTGGTATCCTTGATTCATGATGCTCAGGAAATCGCCATTCTCAATGGCAGAGAAATTCTAAATCTGGAATTACTGAACGAAGCATATCAGCAGAGATTATCTATGCTGCATGGATTTATCCAGCCTACCTCTCCACAGGTGAAACAAACCAGCAGAGTTGGGAAACGGACTGCGGTTCCTGCTCTGAAAGATAAGGATAATGAGATTTCGGTTGACGGTATCAGTATCAACGAATTGGTATCAAGAGCCAAAGAAAATGGTACTGATATTGTACAGCTATTGAAAAAGCATATGCCGGTAGTGGAGGTGGCAATATGATAATTTATTTCCCCATAGCATATTCGGACGAATTGCTTTATAGTCGACTGGCACGGTACTATGTGAAGTCTGGATATTTGGCATACACGTATGCTGCCGAGGATTTGTTTGTGTCAAAAACGATACGGCCTGATATGGAGTTTGTTAATGCGTATACGTCGGATGTGTTGGAGATGATAACAAAGGATATGTCCATGGAGAACGTAGTGTGGAAACACACAATGTTCCCCTACTATGGAAGGTTTCTTCCCATGGAGCGCAGGCAGAGAGCTTTTCAAGCCCTGGTATCCATGCAGGGGAACTATCATAACCTGCTGCCGATACCCAATAGAAAAAATGGGGCTGACAGGTACTTACGGTACTGCCCGATATGTGCCGAACAGGATAGGGTTATGTATGGTGAAACCTACTGGCATCGTACCCATCAGATGATCGGATTGACAGCATGTCCTATTCACGGGTGTTATCTGATGAACAGCAACATTGTTATCAGTGGGAAAATGCCACCTATTTTAAAATCGGCAGAGGAAGTGGTTTCTGCATTAGAAACGGCAGTTATGGCTTCTGAAATTGAACAACGTATCGCTGTCTATATGGGCGAAGTGTTTCAAAAGGATGTGGATATGAGGTTAGAAGTCACCGCTGGAGCATTTCTGCATTCACGTATGGCAAATACGAAATACCGGTCTACCCGAGGGGAGCAACGGAATATCAAGTTATTTCATACAGATTTTACAGACTTTTATCGGGATTTGACTGGTAACTGGTTCACCGAGTTATGGCAGATACAAAAGGTACTGACAGGTGATCGCATAAACTTTTACGAAATCTGTCTGTTGGCAATGTTCTTGGAAGTTCCTGCGGATGATCTGGCACATATGGAACTGCCGGAGAAGTCGCAGCAGCAGCTATTCGATGAAGAAGTATACCGGTTGCATGACAAGGGATTGAAATATCCTGAGATAGCCGCGCGGCTCAAAGCATCCTACGATACGGTAAAAGCTATCGGGGAACATAGGTATGGAACATATCATAAACCACCCAAAGCAGCTTTGAAAAGTGGAGTTAAGCCCCGGGATTGGCAGCGGATAGATGAAGACACCCTTCCACTTGTAAAGGATGCAATCCAGCGGTTACAAGGAGATGGGACAACCAGACCAAAACGAGTTACGGTATCTGCCATTGAGCGGATGCTGAATCTTTCCAGCAAGAGCATATCAATGCATCTGC
>CAJUGU010000119.1 GCA_910586105.1 uncultured Eubacteriales bacterium
CGTCTCTCTTTCAATGGCTGCCTTTTTCTGGGATTTTTATGAAATTGCCGTGTCAGAAAGGGCTTTCCAAAATCGTGCAGGCGTTATCTGCCGCTCCGGATGGTCTGCGGAGCAATGGAACGCCCCGGAAGGCGCGCCCTGCCCGAAACCGCAGCGCACGGGCTCCCCCTTATCCTCCATGCCGTCGGGCGATATCGTGGAATTCAAAATACTGCGGGCTATGCCGCGACTGCGTATACTCAAACATGACCCCATCGCTGTTATAAGTTGAACTGCTGACGACCGCCACGCAGTTACATCCGTCCATATGCAAATGCTCCGCATCATCCGCCGTGACCGGTTCGACCGTAATGACACGCTTTGTTGTCGTAATGACCACGCCGAGCCGTTTTTCCAAATACGCATAGATCGACTGCGCAGCGATCTCCGGGGTCAACCCCTGCGCGGACGACTTTAAAAAATAATTATGGTCGACGATCAACGGCACCCCATCCAGCAGCCGCAGCCGCCGGATCGCATAAACCGTTTCCCCAACCGGGAACCCGGTCAGACGCTCCATCTCCCGGTCCGCCTGCCGCTCGGCAAAATACAGCACCTTCGTTTCCTGCCGGATCGCATTGCGCTTACAGGCTTCCGTGAACGACTCCACCCCGCCAAGCAAAAACTGCGAGCTTCGCTGCGGCTGATAGATCACCTGCACGCCTTTGCCCTGCATCGCCTGCACATACCCCTCCGTCGCCAGCGCCTGGATCGCCCGCCGGATCGTATTCCGCGAACACGCAAATTCCTGTATCAGCGTGTTCTCCGAAGGGATCAGCCCCTGATACTCCTGCTGTTCGATGCGCTGCCGCAGCGCCAAATAAATGTCATTGTATTTGCTTTTGGGCATAGCCGTATCCTCCCTTGGCGGGGACGCCGCCGATCCCCGGACAACTTGTTTGAACAACAATAGTATATCGTGAAACGCGCACAAAAGCAAGCCCTGTTTTTTAGACATTTCTCCGAATTTAAAAATTTGTTTAAACAAGTATTGACTTGTTTAAACAGGCATGGTATAACACAGTCAGACAGAGACTTGTTCAAACAAGTTCAGTAAACGAAAGCGGAGGTAAGAACATGGGTAAGTATCAACAGGACGCTGCGCAGCTGTTGGAGCTGATCGGCGGCAAGGCAAACATCGCAGCCGTTTCGCACTGCATCACCCGGATGCGCTTTGTGCTGGGCGATCCGGCCAAGGCAGACATCCCCGCCATCGAGGCGATGAAAGCGGTCAAGGGGACCTTCACGCAGGCGGGACAATTCCAGGTCATCATCGGGAACACGGTTTCGGACTTCTACAATGATTTTATTGCAGTCGCAGGCGTCGAAGGCGTTTCCAAGGAACAGGTCAAGAAGGCCGCGCAGCAAAACCAGAACAAGCTGCAACAGCTCATGGCGGCGCTGGCGGAGATCTTCGCGCCCCTGATCCCGGCGCTCATTACCGGCGGCCTGATCCTCGGCTTCCGCAACTGTATCGACAGCCTGTACTTATTTGAGAACGGCGCCAAAACCCTTTGCGACCTGAGCCAGTTCTGGGCCGGGCTTGACGGCTTCCTCTGGCTGATCGGCGAAGCCGTATTCCATATGCTGCCGGTCGGTATCTGCTGGTCGGTCACGAAAAAGATGGGCACGACCCAAATGCTGGGCATCGTGCTCGGCCTGACCCTCGTTTCCGGACAACTGCTGAACGCCTATTCCGTCGCCAGCGCGACAGAGATCCCCTTCTGGGATTTCGGCCTGTTCCGCGTCAACATGATCGGTTATCAGGCGCAGGTCATTCCCGCCATCCTTGCGGCGTTCACCCTTGTGTATCTGGAACGGTTCTTCCGTAAGATCACCCCGCAGGTCGTTTCCATGATCGTTGTACCGTTTTGCAGTCTGCTGCTGGCGGTCGTCGCCGCGCATTTCGTGCTCGGCCCCATCGGCTGGAAGATCGGCTCCGCCATCTCCGCCGTGGTCTATGCAGGCATTTCCGGTTCCTTTAAGGTCGTGTTCGGCGCAGTCTTCGGCTTCGTGTACGCCCCGCTGGTCATTACCGGCCTGCATCATATGACGAATGCGATCGATATGCAGCTCGTCGCCGACTTCGGGGGCACCATGCTTTGGCCGATGATCGCCCTTTCCAACATCGCGCAGGGCTCCGCCGTATTGGGCATGGTATTCCTTCAGCGTAAGGACGCCGCCGCGCAGGAGGTCAACGTCCCGTCCTGCGTCTCCTGCTATCTGGGCGTTACCGAACCCGCGATTTTCGGCGTCAACCTCAAGCACACCTTCCCCTTTATCTGCGGTATGGTCGGTTCGGCGTGCGCCGCGGTAGTCAGCGTGGCGACCGGCACGACCGCGACCGCGATCGGCGTCGGCGGACTTCCCGGTATCCTTTCCATCCAGCCCGCATTCATGGGCAGCTTTGCGGTCTGTACGCTGATTGCAATCGCAGTCCCGTTCGTGCTGACCAGTATGGTCGGCACGCGGATGATGGCAGGCGCAGCAGCGGAAATCGCTCCGGAAGTCCCCGCAGCCGTCACGGTCACGCTCCCCGCGGAACCGGTCACGAAAATGACCGCGTTCCTTTCCGGCAAGGTGCTCCCGATCACCGAAGTCCCGGATCAGGTCTTTTCGCAAAAAACCCTAGGGGACGGCGTCGCGATCGAACCGACCGGCCGCACCCTGCTTGCCCCTGCGGACGGCGAGATCACCGTCATGATGGAAGGCAGCAACCACGCCTGCGGCATGAAGCTCGAAAACGGTATGGAAATCCTGATGCATATCGGCCTTGACACCGTCGATATGAACGGCGACGGCTTCACCCTGCACGTGCAGGAGGGCGACCGTGTGAAGTCCGGCGACCGCCTGATCTCTTTCGATCCGGTGAAAATCAAAGCGGCGGGCCATCCGGCCACCACGATGCTGGTCATCACCGACGGGGCCGAAGGCTGCGCGCCCGTCTTCCATACCGGCGTTACAGTAGCCGCCGGACGCGACACGATCATTTCCTGGGAGGGGTAACGGCTATGCCAAATTTTCAAAACCAGACGATCTACCAGATCTATCCAAAGTCCTTCCGCGACGCGAACGGCGACGGTCTCGGCGACCTGCGGGGCGTGATCGAAAAACTGGATTATTTGCAAGCGCTGGGCGTCGACATGCTCTGGCTGACCCCGTTTTTCAAATCGCCGCTGCATGATAACGGCTATGATATCTCCGACTATCTTTCCATCGACCCGGTTTTTGGGTCGATGGAGGATGTCGAAACCCTGCTCCGCGAAGCCGGCCGGCGCGGGCTGGGCGTGATGTTCGACATGGTATTCAATCACACTTCGACCGAACATGAATGGTTCCGGCGGGCGCTGCGCGGCGAACCGCGGTATCTCGATTATTATATCTTCCGCGACGGCGGCCCGGACACGCCGCCTACCAACTGGGTCTCCAAATTCGGCGGCAGCGCCTGGGAATATGTCCCGCAGCTTGGGAAGTGGTACCTGCACCTGTTTGACCGGACGCAGGCCGACCTCAACTGGGAAAACCCGGCGGTACGGGAAGAGCTCAAAAGCATCCTGCGGTTTTGGAAGCAGAAGGGCGTGAAAGGGTTCCGATTCGACGTGGTAAACCTGATTTCCAAACCGGCGGTCTTTGAAGACGACGAGCAGGGCGACGGCAGGCGGTTTTACACCGACGGCCCCCGCATCCATGAATACCTCAAGGAACTGGTCGCCGACGCCGGGATTGGCGGCATGGTGACGGTTGGCGAAATGTCCTCGACCTCGCTGGAAAGCTGCACCCGGTATACCAACCCGGACGAACGCGAGCTTTCGATGGCGTTCAACTTCCACCACCTGAAGGTGGATTATAAAAACGGCGACAAATGGGAGCTGCAAGCCGCCGACCTGGACCGGCTCAAGCAACTATTCATTGATTGGCAGCTGGGGATGCAGGAAGCCGGAGGCTGGAACGCGCTGTTCTGGTGCAACCATGACCAGCCGCGCGCGGTGTCCCGGTTTGGCGACGACGGCATATACCGGAAGGAATCCGCCAAAATGCTGGCGGCGTGCGTCCACCTGATGCGCGGCACCCCATATATCTTCCAAGGCGAAGAGCTTGGCATGACCAACGCAGGTTATACCTCGCTTTCACAGTACCGCGACGTGGAAAGCCTGAATTATTATCCGATCATGCGCGACAGGGGCAAGACCGAAGCGGAAGCGCTTGAAGTGCTCCGTCAGCGTTCGCGGGACAACGGGCGCACCCCCATGCAATGGAGCGCCGCCCCGAACGCCGGGTTCACGGAGGGGACGCCGTGGATCGAGCCGCCGGAAAATTACCATACCATCAACGCGGAAGCCGAATGGCAGGACGCGGATTCGATCCTGCATTTTTACCGGCGTCTGATCCGGCTGCGCAAGGAAAACCGGCTCGTTTCCGAGGGGCGGATCGAATTCCTTTGCACCGACTGCCCGGGCGTGCTGGCATACCGCCGGTATCTGGACGGCGCGGAATTGATCGTCTGCAATAACCTGACGAGGGCGCCTGTCCATGTATCCGGGTTCCCGATCCCGGAAGGGCAAAAGCTGCTTGGCAATTACCCCGACGCCGCTTCCGAAGGCGGCAGCCTGCTCCTGCGGCCTTACGAGACGGCGGCGTGGCAGCGGGCGGAGCGTCCCGCAGCGGGCGCGCCGCTTCCCGGGTGAATTTTCCGGAGCGTTCCCGATCCGCCTGAAACGCAGATCGAAAAAAGCGCCGGCCCGCGTGTGCGGGCCGGCGCTCTGTCATTGCGGTAATTGTCCAAGTTCGGTAAAGGGTTCCTCATAGGAGGAACGCCCCGTTTCGATGTTATCGCCTTCGACCGTTAAAATCAACGACTTTGCGGTCGGATAATTGAACAGGAAGGTGTCGACCACGGAATACAGCGTCAGCGCTTCCCCTGTGGGATCGCCTTCCTGCAAGGCGGTCAGGAACGCTTCGTTGAGATCCAGTTCAAACCGTCCGTCCATAAATCGGAACTGGCATTCCACGATTTCCACATCCGAAGGCAGCGCCTTCGCATTGATCAGCCCAGCGATCAGCTGTTCCGGCAAGGGATCGTTTGCTTTCACCGTAATGTAAGCGCCTTGCAGGTATTTCCCCTGCGCGTCCGGTACAAAGATCGCCGCCTGTTTGGTCGGCTGCTCCGCTTCAGGGACATCCGCAGCGTCGGCGTCCTGTTCCGTACAGCCCGACAAGGTCAACATCAGGACACAAAATATTGCAAAAAGCCGCCTTTTCATAATGGATCCGCCTCCTTTACACGCGATCGATGTTCTATATACATCGTAACTTGCCGGTTGACATTTGTCAATAGGAATTTGGAAAAATATACAAATTCAGGCCCGGAGCTTTTCGCGCGCAGCTTTGCTTTTCGGAAGGGCGCGGCGAACGGCCGGACTTGGGATGGCGAAAAGGCTCCCGCCCTGCGTGAAAACGCAATGCGGGAGCCTTTTCCTTTCGATTTCCGTGGATACGGCGCGGCTTGCCGCTGCCGTAATAAGGAGAGCGCCGAGACGGCCTGCTTCGCCCCGCCGCCGTTCTGGCGGGGTGAAGCCGCACGCATATACGGTTTAAAACGCACCCAGACCCCCGTCCCGCCCGCAGGCGAGAACGGGAGTCCAGAGGGACGAGTCCCTCTGGCACCGTCCGCGCAGGACCGCTTGCCCGCCGCTTAGACCTCCGCCACTGCTTCAACAGCCTGCAAAGCGAGCTTGCCGTCCCGCTCATCCAGCGTGACAGATTGCCCCTTCCGGATCTCGCCCTTCAGGAACGCCTCCGCGACCAGGTCTTCGACCTGCGACTGGATCGCCCGCCGCAGCGGGCGCGCGCCATAGACCGGGTCAAAGCCCGCCTTCGCCAAGTGCGTCTTGGCGCCGTCTGTCCAGTGCAGCTCTACCTCCATGTCTGTCATGCGGCTTGCAACGCCTTTGAGCATTCCATCCGCAATTTGGGCGATCTCGTCTTCGGTCAGCCGGTTGAATACGATAATATCATCGATCCGGTTCAGGAATTCCGGACGGAATACCGTCTTCAGTTCGCCCGTGACCTCTTCCTTGATACGCTCGAACGTCTGCGTTTCGTCCGCTTCGCCGCCAAAGCCCAGCGTCTTACGCGCCTTGCCCGTGATCTTTTGCGCGCCAATGTTGGACGTCATGATAATGACCGTGTTCTTGAAATCGATCTTCCGCCCCTGATTGTCGGTCAGCAGGCCGTCCTCCAAAATCTGCAGCAGAATGTTGAATACGTCCGGGTGCGCCTTTTCAATCTCGTCAAACAGGATCACCGAGTATGGGTGGCGGCGTACCTTTTCCGAAAGCTGCCCGCCTTCGTCATAGCCGACATACCCCGGAGGCGAACCGATCAGCTTGGAAACGCTGTGCTTCTCCATATATTCCGACATGTCAACGCGCACCATCGCGTTTTCATCCCCAAATAAGGCTTCCGCCAACGTCTTGCAAAGCTCGGTCTTGCCGACGCCCGTCGGCCCAAGGAAGATGAACGAGCCGATCGGCCGCTTGGGGTCGCGCAGCCCGATCCGCCCCCGCCGGATCGCCTTCGATACCGCCGTCACCGCCTCGTCCTGCCCGATCACCCGCGCATGCAGCGTGTCTTCCAGCCGCAGCAGCCGCTCGCCTTCGTCCTCCGTCAGCCGCGCCGCCGGGATGCCCGTCCATCCCGCAATCACCGCCGCAATGTCGTCCTCCGACACCGCCCCGCTGACCTTTGATTGCGATTCCTGCCACTCCTTCCGCCGCGCTTCGATCTCCGCCTTCTTCTCGTTTTCTTCGTCGCGCAGCCGCGCGGCGCCCTCATAATCCTGGTTCTTGACCGCTTCCTCCTTGCGCGCCGCAAGCGCCGTCAGCGCATCCTCCAGCTGCTTCACATCCAGCGGAGCCGTCTGGTTTTGCATCCGCACCCGCGAACACGCTTCGTCGATCAGGTCGATCGCCTTATCCGGCAGCTGCCGCCCCGATACATACCGCACCGACAGCCGCACCGCCGTTTCGATCGCATCGTCCGAGATCTTGATCCGGTGGTGCGCTTCGTACCGGTCGCGCAGCCCCTTCAGGATCTGCACCGCGTCCTCCGGCGTCGGCTCGCCCACCGTCACCGGCTGGAACCGGCGTTCCAGCGCCGAATCCTTTTCGATATGCTTGCGGTATTCGTCCAGCGTCGTCGCGCCGATCACCTGGATCTCGCCGCGCGCCAGCGCCGGCTTCAGGATATTCGCCGCGTCGACCGCGCCTTCCGCCGCGCCCGCGCCCACGATCATATGCAGCTCGTCGATGAACAGGATCACGTCCTTTGCCTTTTGCAGCTCCTCCAGCACGCCCTTGATCCGTTCCTCAAATTCGCCGCGGTATTTGGTGCCTGCGATCATGCCCGTCAGGTCGAGCGCGACCAGCCGCTTGCCCTTGAGGTTTTCCGGCACGTCGCCCGCCGCGATCTTCTGCGCAAGCCCTTCCGCGACCGCCGTCTTACCGACGCCGGGGTCGCCGACCAGCGCCGGATTGTTTTTCGTCCGGCGGCTCAGGATCTGGATCACCCGCTGGATCTCCTCCGCGCGCCCGATCACCGGGTCGAGCTGGCCCTTTTTCGCCGCCGCCGTCAGATCCTTGCCGAACTGTTCGAGCGCGCGCCCGAGCTTTCCGCTCCGGCGGGGTTCGCCGCCCACCGTCTGCACGTCGTCCTCCGGCGCAGGCGCCGCCCCGACCGCGTCGGTCAATGCTTCAAACACCTTCTGCGGCGGCGCGCCCAGCTTTTCCAGGATCGCAAGCGCAACGTTCTGCCCCTCGCGCAGCAGCCCGTAAAGCAGGTGCTCCGTGCCCACATAGCCGTTGCCCATTTGGGCGGCGGACGCGAACGCCAGTTCAATGATCCGTTTCGTGCGCGGGGTCATGCCTTGCGGCGCGTTCGGGTCGGGCGCGCCCTTCCCGGCGACCTCCTCGATCGCCTGCTCGATCTTTTCCGCCGTCACGCCGCATTCGTCCAGCACCCGGGCCGCGACGCCCCCCGCTTCCTTGACCAGCCCCGCAAGCACATGCTCGGAACCAATATAGCTGTGCCCAAACGCGCCTGCGGTCTCCTGCGCCAGTTCCAGCACCCGCTCCGCGCGCTGTGTGAATCGATTTTGATGGAACATACTGTATTACACCTCCAATATTGGGCGCTTTGCGCCCTCCCGGGAACGTACCGTTCCCGGGGCACTTTGTTGTTTTTCTGTCGTTTTGCCAAGGGCGCCGATGCCCTTGCCGCGTTCCGGATCGTGTCCGGGGTCACTCCAACACTTCCAGCTTTTCCACAAGGGCGCGCAGGAAGGACGCGCGCTTTACGTCGCGCTCGCCTGCCGCCCCACCCAGCAGCACCGGCCGGACTGCCTGCTGCGCCGCCATCGCCTCTTGGGAGGGCAAGCCCTTCAGGTACCCCATTTGCAGCCCGATCAGCACGTAGGAAAGACAATCGAGCGCTTCCGTGGTATCGATCCGGCGCGCCGTTTTCAGCGTGCCCGCCGCCCGGCAGACCTTATCGGAAAGCCCGATCTCGTCCCGGGTGCGCAGCTGTTCGCGCGCCTTCTTTTCGGCCTCGATCACACCGGTCGAGGCGTCGATCAGCTTGTCAATGATCGCATCCTCGGACAGCCCCAGCGTGATCTGGTTGGAAAGCTGGAAGAACGCCCCCGTCGCTTCGGAGCCTTCGCCATAAGCCCCGCGCACGGTAAAGCCCTGGCGGCCCGCCCAGCTCATCATCTGCGAAAGCCCGCCGCTTGCCGCCATGACCGGCAGGTGCAGCATCACCGACGCGCGCAGCCCCGTGCCCAGGTTACTGGGGCAGGCGGTCAGGTAGCCGAGCTTTTCATCGTAATCCATAGGGATCTGGCCTTCCAGCAGCGCAGCCAGCCGCCGCGCAGTCTCCATGCACTCCCGCGGGCAAAGCCCCGTCCCCAGCACCTGGAGCCGGATATGGTCTTCCTCGCCGATCATGATCGCCGCGCCGCCGTCGTTCGAGGCGATCAGATAGCCGCCCTTCCGCGCGAGGTCGGGGGAAATCAGATGCTTTTCGACCAGCGCCGCAGCCTCCCGGCTCCCCGCGCGGATCTCGGTCATTTTGAATTCGGAAGCGATCGCAGGCGCGGTTTGCAGCGCCGACCAGACGCGGTCGGCGATCTCCTTATATTCGCCCATGCCCAGCCCACGGTAAGTATACCCATGGACATTGCGCGCCAAACGGACGCGCGTCGTCGCGACCAGATCGGTGAAACCGCCCTTTTGTGTGAATGCGCTCATTGCTCTCCCTCCAATCTGCGGATCTCGTCGCGCAGCCGCGCGGCTTCCTCATAGGCTTCCGACGCGATCGCGTCGCTGAGCTTGGCGCGCAGCGCGGCGACCGGGTCGGCCTGTTCCTGCGCCTGTGCAGGCGCTGTACCGACGTGTGCGGCGGAGCCGTGCAGTTTCTGGATATACGGCGTCAGGATATCGGCAAAATTCCGATAGCAGTCGGCGCAGCCCGCGCGGGCCGTGCGGCGCAGTTCGCTTTCGGTCATGCCGCAGGTACGGCAGCGCCGTCCGCCGCCAAGCCCCGGCTGCAAGACCGCGCCGTCGCCCCAGAACGATTGGAAGGTGGGGGAAAAGCCCAGCCCGCCAAAGCCTCCGGTCAGCTTCTGCGCACAGGCGGAGCAAAGGTGCATTTCACTGACCTGCCCGTTGACATTTTGTTTATAATAAGTGGTGGCTTCGTTTACGCCACAATGTTGACACAACATATTCCAATTCGCTCCTCTCAGGATGATTTTGATCGTTTGGATGGATCCGGACACGGCTTCGGCCTCACGCCGCAGGCCAAAGCCGTTTTTTCCGCACGCCGCGTCCAGCGGCAGGCGTCGAACCACCGTCGGAAAGCCCTGTCCATAGGGGATCCCGGACGGGATCCCCCGCCCCGGCTGTGGGACAACCTGTCGAAACGGCAAGACCGGCACGCACCGGGATCTTCCGCCCCGGCTACGGGAAAGCCCGTCCCGCCGGGGGCCCTTGCGATGGGGTGATCCGTCCCCGGGGCAGTTCCGGCTAAGTGGTGATGCCCATGACCGCACAGCGGTAGATCGACGCCCGGATCCCGTCGCGGTATTCCGGCGGAAGTTCCCCCAGCGCGCCGTCCGAGCAGGCCGACATCAGCAACTGCCCCTCGCGCGGAGCCAGCAGCCCCGCCGAGACCAGCGCCTGCGTCAGCCGTGCAGCTTCCTTCTGGCTCAGCCGTCCGCCGACCGCGCGGCCTGCTTCCAGCAGCATCCGCTGCTTGTCGTCCATGACCCGCACGATGCGGATGAACCCGCCGCCGCCGCGTCGGCTTTCGACGAAATATCCGTTTTCCGGGGAAAACCGCGTTTCAATCACATAATTGATCTGGCTTGGCACGCAGGAAAACCGGTCGGCCAGCACCTTGCGCGACAGCTCGGCGACGCCGCCGCCATCCGAAAGCATCTCCGTGATGCATTGCGCGATCAGGTCGCTCATTTTCACGCTCCTTCAGCTCCTTTCCGTGCGTAGGGGCACCGGCGTGGGGCCCTTAGCTCTGACTTTTCCTGACTTTTGATCTTATTATACCACGCCGCAAAAAAATTGCAAGCATTTTCTTTGACCTTTCCTGACCATTCCGCAGCCGCCAGCCGCGATTATCTCCCTGATTCTATTGTATCCGGATCCGCACGCAAAATATCTCGATTTTTCGCCGTTTTCCAAAAACTTGCTGGCGGGATGGTAGAAAACGCCCGAGAAAAGTTAGTCAGAGCTAATATTCGCGAAAACACTTGTAATTTTCGGAGGTTGCTGGTACAATGTGTATTGATAAAACACAACAGGAGGTGCTACTCATGGCACATGTAATTAGTTCTGCTTGCATCAGCTGCGGTTCTTGCGAGTCCGAGTGCCCGGTGGGCGCGATTTCCCAGGGCGATTCCCAGTTCCAGATCAATCCGGACGTGTGCGTAGACTGCGGCGCGTGCGCTGGCGGCTGCCCCGTAGGCGCGATCGCTCAGGGCTAAGCCTTGAAGGCTGCTCGGTAAAAAGAGACCTGCTGAGAATGCGGGTCTTTTTTTCTGCCCTCAGCGCGGGCTGCAAAATCTGTTGTGGACTCGGAACAAACCAGTGGTATAATATCTTATCGAGGCTGATTGGTAATCAAAAGAGATATATTTTCAAAAAAATCACTATTAAAAAACCTTGTATCTATTGCGACACAAGGTTTTTCTGTTTTGACGAACGGCTAAACTTCATTACTTGATTTTTGCTTGACTGCCGCTAATCTCCATGTTCGTATTGAGAAAAAATCTTTATTTGATTTTTTAACTATGAGGGGGTGCAGGCATGGCAAAGCAAAGATTAAAGACAAAACTGACACGGGAAGAAGTCAATAACCAGTATGTAAATTCCATCTTTAAGGAATTTATAGCGGAAAAGAAAGCATTAGGCAGAGAGGCAGACACGCTAAAGGCGTATTAAGTGACGTTCAATGAATTTTATAAATACTTTGGAGAGCGTGCAGAGGAAACAGGCGATACTGTAGCGTCAATGTTCATTGAATGGACAAACGACATGAAAGACCGTGGCTTGCGTCCTGCTACAATCAATCATCACTTAATGGGTATGCGTACCTTCATGTATTGGTGCATGGACGAGGAAAGACAATACATAGACCGCTTTAAGATTAGGCTTGTTAAGGTACAAGAGGAAATGCCGAAAGACTACACATCAGAAGAAATTTACGCAGACACAGCCAGAGACAGGTTTATTGAGTTCAACCCGTTAGAGAACATAGGGAGAACCACCACAAAGAAAACGCTAAGACCGAAAGGCGATTGAATACGGCACAGGGAGGGGGCGGCAATTAAGCCGCTCCCCCTCTTTTTATCCACCGCCGCCGCTGGGCGGCTTCCGAGGCCCTCTAAGGGGCTTTTGCGTGTTTGGAGGCCGGGACATGGGCGAGACCCTGACGGGGCTCTATGGGCCTCCTATAGTGCTTTGTTGTCCAGTTCCCGAAAGGTCCTGTCTTGCGCTCTTTCTTTTCTGCCATATTCGCCGCCTCCTTGTTGTAATATGGATATAGTGTAAAGGTTTGTTATTGAATTGTCAAGAGGAAAGGCGGTTAGTATCACGGCAGTTTCATAAAAATCCCAGAAAAAGGCAGCCCTTGAAAGAGAGACGTGATCATGATAGAATAGAAAAAAGGGAGAAAAGCCATGAAA
>CAJUGU010000120.1 GCA_910586105.1 uncultured Eubacteriales bacterium
CTATGATGACAGTGTTTTGTTATTTCACTGTCTTTCATAGAGGGAGCATATCACGTTTGGGCGCAGTCCTGCTTTTTGTGGGATCTCGCGGTGATGCCGCGCGGCGCGGCGTTACCGGCGGCGGCGGTTGCTTTCGTATTCGTCGTCGTAATACCGGCGGCGCATCATGGCGCGGCGGCGCGCCGCCTTCCGGCGGGTATGGATCGCGCGCAGCACAACGCAAAACGCGAAGAATACGATCAGCACGAACACCGTCACCCGGAAGGTCGTGCTCTGGAAAAAGTGGTCGAGCTTGTCCTTATAATACAGCACGTTCGACATGGACACGTCGTTGAGCGCGACCAGGTCGACTTCGCCGTATTCTACGCCTTCATAGGAAACCCTCACCGAACCCATTTTCTCGCCTGCATGGATCGGGGCCGGGACGCTGTCCGGTAAGTCGTAGTCCAGGTCGAGCTCGTCCACATCAAGGTCGATCGGCACGACGGCGGTCAGGCCTTCAGCGGTCTTCACGGATAATTTATCCGTTTCGGTTGACAGGGTCACGCCCACGGTCGCGATCGTCAGGTCGGACTGTACCAGCGTCTTCGACGCAAAATTGGAAAAACCCCATTCAAACAGCCGTTTGGTCTCGGTGAAGTTCGGACGGACGCCGCCGGTATAATCATCCTTGTCGCAGCCCATCAGGACGGAGATCAGCATGCCGCCGTTGTGTTCCGCCGCCGATACCAGGCACGCGCCTGCGGGGGTGGTCGTGCCGGTCTTGATGCCTTTGCAGTCGCTGTAATACCAGGGATCCGCGCGGCGGAGGATCAGCTGGTTGGTAGTCAGCACCTGACGTTCCCCTTGCAGGTTGGTCGCGGACAGGGTCTTGATCGCCGTGCGGACGACTTCCTGAAAGGTCTCGTCCTTCATGGCTTCGGACGCGATGCGGTACAGGTCGCGCGCCGTCGTATAGTGGTTTTCGTCGTGCAGGCCGTGCGGGTTGGCAAAATGCGTGCCTGTGCAGCCCAAAACGATTGCTTCCTGATTCATCATCCATACGAAATTTTCAATCGTGCCGCCCACGTGACGCGCCAGCATGTTCGCCGCTTCATTGCCCGAAGGCAGCAGCAGGCAATATAGCAGGTCGTGGATCGTTAAGGTCTCGTCGACCTTGATTCCTGCCAGCGTCGAGCCGGGTTCCAGCGTCGAGAGGTCTTCGTCGATGCAGGTCTCGGTCTCGTCCAGTTCGCAGTATTTGAGCACCAGCAGCGCGGTCATGATCTTGGTGGTGGACGCCGGATACGCCATATCGTCGGCGCTGATCTCGTAGAAGACCTGCCCGGTCTCCGGGTCGGCCAGGATCGCGTTGCGCGCTTTGATCCTGGGGTCGTCCAGCGCGAAGGCGCAGGGCGTCAGCGCCGAAACGCACAAAAGGAGGAGCAGCAGGCGTTTGAGCGTTTGTTTCATTCAGTCCTCCTCCAGCGAAAAATCGGCGTCGGTGAAGCTGCCGCGCAGCACCGCAGGCTTGGGCGGGACCCGGCGGAACGGGTCGTAGCGGAACGAACGGCAGGAGCCGCCGCAGGGGACGACCCCGCGTTTGTGGCACATCATATTGTCCTCACCGAGCGGTACGGCGCGCTGGCAGTAGGCGCAATGCGGCTCGATACCGGCACGGAACAATGAATTTTTGCGTCGGAACATTCGGGTTTTCTCCTTTTATCAACGATCAGGGGAATGCGCGGGGGCGGCGTCCAGCCGGGGAAGGGCCTGTCCGGGCTCCCGGCGCGCCGCGGCCAAACCGCGCAAATATCGATAAGGCCGCTTCCGTCCTTGCCGCCTGCGGTCAAAAGCTGGCCGCAGGCAGGGAGGGGCGCGCCTTTGGTTTCAAATAAGCGTTCGGCGTCCGCCCGGGGAGCCGCCGTGGCGGCATAGGCGGGGCGCGGCAGCCCGGTCAAGGCTGTGTCTTCCATTATAACGCGTTTCGTCCGGATTTTCCATACCTAATTGTAAATAAAATCAAAATCCCTGCGCCGGCTGCGGGGAGCGCGGCAAAAAACGGCGCAATCGCATCCGCGGGGGCAAAAACCTGCACGGAATGCGGCAGGGCGGCGCACCAGATCGACGCCAGGGCATAGGACAGGGCGGCGTGCAGCAGTTTGCCGATCCAATAGGAGCGCGGCGACAGACCGCTCCCGGCTAAAATGCTCAGGGTCTGGCAATGCACGGACAGGCCGCCGAAGCCGACCAGTAGGCTGAGCAGCGGCAGCAGGCTGCGCGCCGGCAAACCGCAGCCCGGCAAAACGGCCAAGCCGTTGGTCAATTCGATCAAGCCGCGCGCGCATGCGCCTGCGGCCTCCGTTGGAAGCCCGGCCAGACGCAGCAAAGGCGCAAGCAGGGCGGCGAAGGTATCCAAAACGCCGACGGCTCCGGCGAGTGCGAGCAGTACGGCAAAGAAAACGATGAACGCGGTCACTTTCAGGGCGGTCGACATGCCGTCGGTCACGGAACCGACGAATGCGGTCGCGAACGGCTCGCTGCTCATGGGGCGAGCGGCGTTCGACCCGCTACCAGCCGGCCGGGTCAGGGCCAGCCCGGTCATAAGCGCGGCTGCTACGTGGATCGCATATAGCAAAAAACCGGTGCGCACCGAACCGCAGACGGCGGCGCCGCACATCCCCACTAGGAAAGCGGGGCCGGAGCAGTTGACGAAGCCTAGCAGGCGTTCGGCGTCCTCGCGTCCCAGCTGTCCGGCCTGAAAAAGCTGTACGGTCGTCTGCGCGCCGACGGGATAACCGCCCAGCAGCCCTAGCGCCAGCGCGGCTGCGCCGGCGCCGGGCAATCCATAAATACGTTGAAAGGGACGGGCTAACAATCGGCCAAGGGCGCTTGCAAGTCCGGTGCGCACCATCAGGGAACCGGCCACGAAGAAGGGGAACAGGGCGGGCAGGGCGGTTTCGGCGGCGATCCGAAGTCCGTTGCGCACGCCTTCCGCCGCCTCGGGCGCATACAATGCCAATGCAAGCAGCAGCGTGCCAGCCGCCAGTGCTGCCGTCAACTTCCGCAGCCGTTTCATACGATCACACCCTTTCTGCCATAATCTTATGCACGCCTCCGGACAATCATGCCTCTTCCGCCGCGCCGCTGTTCGGGCGGCGGAGCGGCGCGGACGGCGGTCCTGCGCGGACGGCGGTCCTGCGCGGACGCGCCAGAGGGACGAATCCCTCTGGACTCCCTTTTTCCGCTGCGGCGGGAATCGGTGCGTACCAAATCGTTTGCGCGTACAGCTTCATCCCGCCACAACGACGGCGGGACGAAGCAGCAAGCATGGCAACCCTTTTCGGATTTCAGGCGTCGGCGGCTTTCCCTTTTGGCTGAAAAACAGTACAGCGGACAGGACGGCGCGCCCCTTCCGTATCCGGCGCCATCGGCGGAAAATTTCACCGATCCTGACCGGTATGTAAAATCCCCCTGTACGGCTGGGAAAAATTGTGTTATAATATTTCCATAGAAGGTTTTTAACCGCGAAGGGATCGTTTGCAGCAACGGTATCGTAAAGGGCTTCCTCCTCAGGACAGGATCGCCGCCTTGACCGCTGCGCCCCCTTGACCGCCAGGTCGCGGCGATCCCGGGTATGTCCGGAAACTAGATCATTTTTTTGAGGAGGGTCACTGGATGGCAACCACGATCATTACCATTGCACGCCAATATGGCAGCGGCGGACGCACCGTAGGCAAACGGCTCGCCGAACAACTTAGCATCCCCTATTATGACCGCGAGATCATTACCATGGCTTCGGAAGACAGCGGGATCAACGCCAAGCTGTTCACCGATGAAAAGCTTAAATCCCCCCTGCGCAGCCTGCTGAAACCGCGCGGCATCGATCATTATAAAATCCAAAGCCCCGAAAGCGCCGGGTTTACAAAGGATGACAACCTGTTCGCTATTCAGGCGAAGATCATTCGGGAATTGTCCGAACAAGGCCCCTGCATCATGATCGGCCGCTGCGCCGACCATGTGCTCAGCGGAAAACCGGGCGTCGTCAGCGTGTTCGTACATGCAAAGCCCGATTTTTGCCTGCGCGAAGCAATGAAGGTCAACAGCCTGCCCGAACGCGAAGTGCTCCGGCTGATCGAAAAGACCGACGACTACCGTGCGAAATATTATAAATATTGCACGGGGAAAACCTGGAACGACGCGCGTAATTACGACCTGTCGCTGGACAGCTCCAAGCTCGGCTTCGATGGGACGGCCCGCGCGATCCTTGCCTATATCGCGCAGCGCGAGGACTGCGACCCGTTCCCCGAACCGGCAGCAAAATAAACAGCGGCATTTGCCGCATCGGACGGTCAAGCCGTCCGGCCTTGGGAGGTTATCATGCAGGATTTGAATCAGCTCAGCCGTTATTTGAGCCTGATCCTCCGCCATAAACCGGAGGCCGCCGGCATCTCTTTGGATGAACATGGTTGGGCAGACGTTTCGCAACTGATCGATGGGATCCGGCGCTCCCGCCCGTTCGATCTCAAAACGCTTGAGGAAATCGTGCGTACCGATCAGAAACAACGGTATTCCTTCACCGACGACCACCGGCTGATCCGCGCCAATCAGGGGCATTCCGTCCCGGTCGACGTGGAACTGGATCAGCTCCAGCCGCCGGAATTCTTATGGCATGGAACGGCAGAACGGTTTACCCCGTCGATCGAAGCCCAGGGGCTGCTCCCCATGGGCCGGCTATATGTCCACCTTTCCAGCGATCCCGACGTTGCCGTGACCGTTGGCGCGCGGCATGGAAAAGCGGTCGTTTATCGCGTGCGCTCCGGCGCTATGGCACAGGAAGGGATCCCCTTTTATCGCTCCGTAAACGGCGTTTGGTTGACCCTTCACGTCCCGGCAAAATTTCTGGAACGGCAGGCGGGACGCTAAAGCAGCAACACGATTTCTCATGCCCCGCCCTCTCTTCATGCGCTCCCCCTATAAGCTGCACGCGGCTGCCCGCCGTTTGCAGCTTATTTTTTGTCCCGCTCGCAGGGCGATGTCGCCCTCCTGCACGGCAGGCCGCTGAAAAATTTCCCCGGATGCTCTTGGAATCCTTTCCATACAGTGGTATACTAGGGGTAACTTTTTCGATCCGTGGAGGCTCCCCACCTATGCTTTTTTCCAGCCCCGTCTTTTTGTTCGTCTTCCTCCCGCTGGTGTTGGCGGGCTATTATCTCCCCCTCCGCCGTCACCGATGCCTGCAAAATCTTTTTCTCCTGCTCGCCAGCCTTGCCTTCTATGCCTGGGGCGAACCCTGGTTCGTACTCGTGATGCTCGGCTCCATCCTTGCCAATTATGCCTTCGGCCTCTGGATGGAAAAAACAGCTCCCGCCTCCCCTGCGCGGCGGGCCGTTACCATCCTCACCGCCGCCTTTAATCTTGCGATCCTGTTCGTGTTTAAATACTTCGCCTTTACCCTCGCCAACCTCAAAGCCGCGTTCCATCTGCCGCTGGCCGTCCCGCAGATCGCCCTGCCGATCGGGATCTCCTTCTTTACCTTTCAGGCAATGAGCTATGTGCTCGATATCGGCCGCGGACGCGCTCCCGCTCAGAAAAACCCCCTTTGGGTCGGGCTTTATATTTCCTTCTTCCCCCAGCTCATTGCCGGGCCCATCGTCAAATATGAAACCGTCGCCGCCGAGATCGCCAGCCGCCGCGAGACCTGGGCCGACTTCTCCTCCGGGCTTTGCCGCTTCGCCGTCGGCTTCTCCAAAAAGGTATTGCTCGCCAATACACTCGCCGTCGTCGCCGATTCCGCCTTCGGCAGCGCCCGCCTTTCGGTCGGCTTCGCCTGGCTCGGTTCGCTCGCCTATACCTTTCAGATCTATTTCGATTTTTCCGGGTATTCCGATATGGCGATCGGCCTTGGCCGCATGTTCGGCTTCCACTTCCTCGAAAATTTTGACCATCCCTATGTTGCCCGCAGCATCACCGAGTTCTGGCGCCGCTGGCATATATCCCTTTCCACCTGGTTCCGCGATTATGTGTACTTCCCCCTCGGCGGGAGACGTTCCCCTTCGCGCGCACGCCGCGCCTTCAACCTCTTCGCGGTCTGGCTGCTTACCGGCGTCTGGCACGGCGCAAACTGGACCTTCCTGCTGTGGGGCCTGTATTATTTCGCCCTGCTGGCCGTCGAACGCGCTTTCGGCGGCGACCTGAAACACCGTCCGCGACGGTATTTCCTCCCCACCTTCCTGCTGGTCAATTTCGGCTGGGTACTCTTCCGCGCGGAATCGCTCCCCGCCGCCGCCCGCTTCCTCCGCGCCATGTTTGGCTTCGGCGCGGACGGCCTTTGGGGCGCCGCCGCTTCCACCGCCCTCCGGGATAACCGCATGCTCTTCGCCGCCGCCGTTTTGTTTTCGGCCCCCGTCGCAGACTGGCTTGGCAAACGCCGCGAGACCCAGGGCAAGGCTGGCGCAGCCGCCTATGTCGCAGGGCTGATCGCGCTTTCCCTGCTTGCCTTTTCCTATATTGCCAAGGGCGCATACAATCCCTTCATTTATTTTAATTTTTAACCGATTTCCAACGATAGGAGCCTTTTCAAACCATGAAACGATTCCGTGAATCCATCGCGGCGGCGCTGCTGCTGTGCCTGCTCGCCTGCGGGATGGCGCTGGTGCTCGCCCATCCCAACGCCCTGCTGCAAGATTTCCGCAGCGGCTATATGCAGGCGCGCCCCGACGCCCCGACGATCCCGGACAAACTGGCGGCGGCGGTCAGCGGCGCGGAAAACGCCGTCAGCCAGGCCGTTGCACGCCAGACCGGGCTGATCACCCTGTATGGCGGCTTTCAGCGCCTGATCGGCTGCGAGATCGTGCAGGACGCCAGCCAAAGCAACAATGTCGTGCGGCTGAATAACGGTAAGCTCAATTTCATCGCGCGCGACGCCCAGCGGGCGCTCCCCGATGAAAACGCCGCGCGGCTGAACGATTTCGCCGCCTATGGCCGTTCGCTCGGGATCCCGACGCTGTTTGTGCTTGCGCCGCAAAAAATCTGCCCGTTCACTGACGACAAGCCCGCCGGGGCGGTCGAATTCGGCAACGAAAACAGCGACCGTTTCCTTAGCCTGCTTGCGCCCGAAGTCGACTCGCTCGATCTACGTCCTGCGTTCCGCGATGCGGAAGGCGGGCACGCCGCGTACTTCTTCCGGACCGATCACCATTGGACGCCCGAAGGCGCGCTGCTCGCTTACCGGCAGATCGCCGAAAGGCTGCGCGAGGTTTACGGCTTTGCGACCGACCCGCAGGCCGACGATCCCGCGAACTATCAGCGGACGGTTTATCCCAGCTGCTTCCTTGGCAGCCAGGGCAAACGCGTCGGGCCGCTGTATGCCGGGGTCGACGATCTCACGTTAGTGCTCCCCGGTTGGGAGACCGACGGCTTTTCTTTCGAGATCCCCCACAAGCAGGTGCTGCGGGAAGGCAGTTTCACGGATGCGTTCCTGTTTGAGGAAATGCTTGCACCTGGCGACCTTTACAGCACGAACCCTTATGTGGCGTATACCGGCGGCGATTACCCGCTGAGCGTCATGCGGAATGCAAACAGCCTTTCCGGTAAGAAAGTCCTGTTGCTGCGGCAAAGTTTCAGCTGCGCGCTTGCGCCCTTCCTCTCGCTCGCCTGCGATGAATTGGATATCGTCGACCTACGGTATTTTGAAGGGTCGGCGCGCGATTATGTCGCCGAAACCCAGCCCGATCTTATCATAATCGTTTATGCGGCAAGCGATACCGCCAATGAGGCGTTGTTCGCGCCGCTCGCGGATTGACGCGTCGGGATGTGAAAATCTCCATAAAACACGAAAACGCGTCCCCGGTCGGGGAACGCGTTTTTTGCTGTAAGCCTTTCATTTTGTGGAAAAGCCCCCGCCTTTACAGGGCGCCTTCCCTTTCGCAGAAAGCGCTCCGCCTTTACGGGAAGCCTTCGCCTTTGCG
Source organism: uncultured Eubacteriales bacterium (assembly GCA_910586105.1). Lineage (GTDB taxonomy): Bacteria > Bacillota > Clostridia > Oscillospirales > Butyricicoccaceae > QXXE01. The sequence goes on from CAJUGU010000120.1 coordinate 7,950, forward strand.
GGAAGCCTTCGCCTTTCACAGGAAGCCTTCCGCTTTACGGGATATCTTCGCTGCAAAAAGGCGGCGTTCGCAACGCGCGGTTTTCGGCGCGGCGTTCCAAGACGGCTTCCCGGTCCATTGGGCAGGATTGCACCAGCGCCAAGTCGGATGCGATCCGTTCGGTTTCCGCGATCCATAACGCGTCCCGCGCGATCTGTCCGCAAAGCGCTGCTTCGTCTTCCCCCTTTGGGCTCCGTTCGCAATATCGTTCGTATAAGTGTTCGTAAAGCACTTCCGCATAAAGCGTGACGAACCGTGCGGCACAGTCGACATAAAAATCCGGGGCGTTCCACGGCTCGCTCCACTGGCGCTCCGCCGGGATCGGGAAAAAGCCTGCGATCCCGCCGCTGACCAGCTCGTCCACGAACAGGCTCACATTGCCAAAGTCTACGTCAAGCGCGTCCTCTTCATCGTAAGAGCCTTCCACGAATTCATACAGCCGGTCGAATACCGCGCAGTGCTCGCTGTAAGGTTTCCCGGTTTCGACCGGTTTCCATAACAGATCGAGCGCAAGCCGGAACGGCATGCGGAACTCCCGCGGCGAACGCCGCAGGCCGGGCGCGCTTTCCTGCCGCGTCCAGTCCTCAAACATCTGCCACATCCGTTCAACGCCCAGTACCGCCGCCGCAAGCCGCTGCGTCCGCGTTAAGGCCCCCAGCCGCTGCTTTACGGCTTCGGACAGCTCCAGGGAAAGATCGTTCATTGTCCCGCCCTCCTTACGACCGCGCGGTTTAAAACGCGATCTGCGATTCTTTGGTGAAGGTCACTTCTTCTTCAGCGGCATCGTAGCCGACCGTTATGGAAGCGCTCCCATAATAGGCGCGCTCTACATAGCCCGCTACCTCGCAGGGCTGCGGGCCGCTTTCTAACAGCGGGCTTTCAAAATATACCGTCACGGTGTTATTGGATCCGATTTGATGCACGATCCGCAATTTCCCGCCCGGTTCGATGGTTTCGCCAACCGCCTGCATGCTGACCTCCGTCACCTTCAACGGCTCCGGCGTCCGGTTGTGGATCGTCAGCTTGACCGTGCCCCGGTTCATTGCTGGGTGCAATATCAAAACATACGCCGCCGCCACAAGCAGGAGCGGGATGAGCTTTTTCCAATGCCGTTTCATGGTTCCCCCTTCTTTCTGCAAACGACTGCCGTAATGTTCGCAGCTTCAGTATACCATAACGCCTCCCTGCTTTCAACCTGGACTTTGAAAATTTACATTTCGGCTATCCGCTCGACGCCGCAGGGCGCTGGATCGGTCATTTTATCCGGCGACCCATGAAACGCGTTTCGATCTCCTCCGCCGCGACCCGCCCCGCCGTTGCGTCTGCCAGCGCCGTGTTTAATGCGTCCAGCCGCCCCGCGGGCTGCGTGACCGTCAAGGTCACGTCCGCGCCGTAGTCGGTCTCCTCGACCGCGCAGTCGTGCTGCGGCAGGATCTGCTGCACGACCCCGAACAAATTATACGGGCAGGCCAGCAGCAGCACCGAAAACAGGCTCATTTCCGAAACCCCCGCCGCCGCGACCGCGACCTTCGCACCTTCCGTATAAGCGCGCACCAGTCCGCCGGTGCCCAGCAGGATCCCGCCGAAATAACGCGTGACGACACAGCAGACGTTCACCAGCTTTTCATGCCGCAGCACTTCCAAGATCGGCATGCCCGCCGTACCCTGCGGTTCCCCATCGTCGGAATACCGCATCAGATTGCCTTCCCGCAGGATGTAGGCGTAGCAGTGGTGGGTCGCGTCCCAGTATTTTTCACGCATCGCCTTGATCTTCGCCGTCGCTTCCTCCGGCGTCTCGACACGCCACAGCCGCCCCGTAAACTTCGAGCGCTTTTCCGTGAACGCGTCTTCCCCATACTCCGCAAAGGGGACAAAATACGACTGTTCCATACCGTCACTCAACCTTATATTTTTGCAGCCGCCCGCAGGTCTTGTCGTCGACGACTGCCGTTACCAGCGTGCCGTCGGCTTCGTATTCCACCGAACGGACCTCGGCTTCCCGATGCAGGGTATCCAGCACCCCGCCGTCGCTATAGGGGATCCGCAGCGTCATTTCATGCCGTCCGCGCCCAAGCGCCGTTTCCATCGCTTTGAGCAGCGCTTCCGTGCCTTCGCCCGTCCGCGCCGAAAACAGCACGCCGTCCGGCAAATGCGGCAGGATGTCGCATTTATCCGCCTTATTATACACCATCACCCGCGGGATCTCCCCCGCGCCCAGCTGCGCGATGACTTTATCGACCGTCGCCGCCTGCGCTTCCCACGCCGGATCGGACAGATCGACGACGTGCAGCAAAAGATCCGCATATTGCAGCTCTTCCAGCGTCGCCTTGAACGCCGACACCAGATGATGCGGCAGTTTCCGGATAAATCCGACCGTATCCGACAACAGCACTTCCTGCGTGTCTGAAATACGGCGCTTGCGCGTGGTCGGGTCGAGCGTGTCAAACAAACGGTCGTTCGCTTCAATGCCTGCCCCCGTGAGCCGGTTCAGCAGCGTCGACTTGCCCGCGTTCGTATAACCCACGATCGCCACCAGCGGCAGCTCGGTCTTCTTGCGCTGGCGGCGCTGTACCGCCCGCACCTGCCGTACCTGTTCCAATTCGCCGCGCAGTTTATCGATCCGGCGGCGGATATGGCGGCGGTCGCTTTCCAGCTTGCTTTCGCCCGGCCCGCGCGTGCCGATGCCGCCGCCCAGGCGGCTCATGGCTTTGCCAAGCCCCGCAAGACGCGGCAAAATATACTGATATTGCGCCAGCTCGACCTGTAGCTTGCCCTCTCCGGTGCGGGCGCGCTGGGCGAAGATGTCCAGGATCAGCGCCGGACGGTCGAGCACCGTGCGTCCGATCCGCTCCTCCAGATTCCGCATCTGCGAAGGCGATAATTCGTTATCAAATATAACCAGATCGGCCTCGTGCGCTTCCGCAAGGGCGCGGATCTCTTCGCACTTGCCCTCGCCAATGAAGGTGCTGGCGTCGGGCGCAGGCCGGTTTTGCAGCACCGCCGCGAGCGGTTCGGCTCCCGCCGTCTCCACCAGCGCCGCAAGCTCTTCAAGCGTCGCGTCGTCCGCCGTTTCATCCTCCTTGAAGGCCGGGCAGCTCAGCCCGACCAGGATCGCCCTTTCCTTTTTGATCTCCTGGGTTTCGTTCAAACCGCATTCCTCCTTTTTGACGGGCAGGGCCGCCCCCCGCCCGCGCAGCGCCTCCGGCAAGGCGCACGCGCCCCTTACCGCCTGATTTATGGCAAAGAAAAACCACCGAAGGCAGGCTGCATTCGATGGTTCATCAATCACTTGTCCAGATTGAAACGCTTCTTAAAGCGATCAACACGTCCGCCGGTATCGACCAGCTTCTGCTTACCAGTGAAGAACGGATGGCACTTCGAGCAAACGTCAACGACGATGTTCTCCTTGGTAGAACCCGTCTCGATGATGTTGCCGCAGGCACAACGAATGGTCGTCTGCTTGTAATTGGGATGGATCCCCTGCTTCATGTTGTTTCACCTCTTTCCGTTCCAGCTTGAAGGAGGCATGGGGGATGCAAACGCGCCTCCGCCAGACCTCTCTAACAGTCGTAAGATAATACTATCACAATTTGTCCGCGATTGCAAGCCTTTTCTTCCGAAATCCGCAGTTTTTTTCAGATTTTTTTATAGGCAAGCATTTCCGGCGTCCAGCCACACAGCACGTCGCGCATCCGGGCGGCAATCTTTTTCGCGCCGGTCAGGTCGTGCATCTGGTAATTCCCGCACTCCACGCGCGCCGAGCCGGGGATCGTCCCCTCAAAGCCCGCGGCGAACTCCATACACTCCCGCACCAGCGCAATCGCGTCCGCCGGGGACATCTCGCGCACCAGAAAATAAAACCCGGTCAGGCACCCCATCGGGCCAACATAAATCACCCGATCGGCAAAGGCCGAATTACGCGCCTTGGTCGCGAGCAGATGCTCCAACGTGTGCGCCGCAGGCGGGTACAAATATTCCCCCGCGTTCGGTACGACCATGCGCACGTCATACGTCGTAATATCGCCGTCGACACGGGATGTGTACATCCCCGGTACCAAAAGGTCATGGTCGACACAAAAGCTTGCGATCCTCTCCATTTTTATACTCCTTTCAAGCGCTCCGCCAAAAAATTCCCATAACTCCTGCGCCATGGAAACAGGCAAGCCCGCCGGAACGGCAGCGGGCTTGCCTGCCGCCGCGCCGAAGGGTGGCCCAGCCCCCGTCCCGCCCGCAGGCGTGGAAGGGAGTCCAGAGGGGCGAGCCCCTCTGGCGC
>CAJUGU010000121.1 GCA_910586105.1 uncultured Eubacteriales bacterium
TAATCAACCATTCTTACTTTTGTAAATTACTGGATATTTTATGAAACTGCCGTGTGCGACGCGTAGGTTCGTGTTGACTTCCTCGCGCGGTTGGAGTATACTGGAATGGAAAATCCCGCCGGGAGAAAGGGGCAAGCCCTTTGTCTCCCAGCGTTTTCAGAGCCGCGGATCGCGCGGCTCGTCTTCACTTTTCCGGGAAATTATCGAAGGACCTGTATTCACAAGCCGGAAGCAGCGGCTGCGGGTGCGCCCGGGGCAGGCGGAAGGAGGTATCAGGCCATGAAAAAGGGTTGGCTCGCGCCATTGATGGCGCTGGCCTTATGTTGCGCGTCCTGCGCGCCACAGATGGAGACGTTTCAGGGCGAAGCCATCAGCGGCAGCACGGCGGACTGGATCGATGCTCCGGCGCCCATATTAAATATGCCAAACCAGCAGGAGCCGGATACGGCAGCGAACGAGGAAGAGCCGGAGGAGAAACCCGGCTTCCCAGAGGTGTTGACCTGGACGACCGAGCCGGTGCTGGACAGCGCGCAAATGCCGGACGATCATAATGGTTTGGAGCTGCCCGTGCAGGGGGCGACCGGTTATGCTTCGATCCAACTGCCGATGTGGCGGTCGGTCGAGGACAGCGCCGCAGCGCGCAGCGCGGTCGAGGAATGGCAGCGCGCACAGGCGGAAGCCCAACGGCTCCGCGAAGAAGAGGAAGCCCGCCGGTTGGAAGCGGCCCGCCTAGAAGCGGAAGCGCGGCAGGCAGAGGAAGAACGGCAGCGGCAGGCGACCGCTGCGGTCGGCGTGACCTCGTCAGGGCAAGCCCCGGTGTTGGGACCGATCTCGACAGAGCCGTACGCATCGGGAGACGACATGCCTGCGGAGGATGGCGCTGCCGTTGACAATGCAGGAGTCGAAGGGACAACGCCGGAGGACAAGGGCTCCGGGACAGAGCCTGTTGCGGTAGAGCCGCAGGATCCCGCGGCGCCGGAGCCTGCCGTGACCGAGCCGGAAACCGCACAGCCAGAGGTCGTGGAAAAAGGCCCTACGTTGACCGACGGCGCGATGGCGATCCTGCCCGCAGGAACGCCGTTTACGATTTTGCAAGAGGCTGGGGACTGGTGGAAAGTCCGCTGCGAAGTGGATTATACCGATACCGATGGACAGAAGAAGCATGGCGAAGCGATCGGTTGGGTCGAACATCATTGGTGCATGATAAACCTGCCGGATGTGATCCCTTCCATCCTGTATGACGCGACCAATGGATATGCATCGAAATTTGTATCCTGCGGCAAGCCCTTGGAAGGGATCACCGGACAGGCGCTTTATGTCGGCAAGACGCCGAATGCAAGGCTTGGCGAAGAAGAGTTCATGGCGCCGGTGCTGTATTCCATGGCGTTCCGGTTATGCGCCGCCCAGCGCAGCGCGCTTTCCCAGGGCAACTGCATCGTGCTATATGAGGGATACCGCCCCCTGGATGTGCAGCTGAAGGTATCGGGCGTGCTGCGGGTGATGATCCGGGACGATGCAGAAGTCCGCGCAGGCGTGACCAGCGCCCCGTGGAACATCTCCTGGTTCATTGCGACCAGCGCTTCCAATCACCAGCATGGCTACGCGGTCGATATGAGCCTTGCACGGGTCGGCTCGGTGCGTGAGTGCCTGTCCGGGACGTATCGGTACATACGGGTGGAGACCAGTAAACTGTATGATATGCCGACTGCGATGCATGAGCTGAGCCGTGCTGCGGCAACCTTCACGACGCCGGTCAGCAGTAATTCTGAGACCGCATGGAGATCGGCGGTGCTCGCCCCCACGATGAATGAGCCCGCGATCGGGATGCAGCGGTATTGTACGGATGCCGGTTTGACGCCGTTGGCCTCCGAATGGTGGCATTTCAATGATCTGACGACACGGGCAGGTGTGTTAAGTAATCTGGGCAATGGAGACTTTTTTATTACACGCTGCCGGAGTATTGCGCCATAAGATCGAAAGACCTGCCGGAAGGCGGGTTTTTTACTTTGAGGAAGCGTCGGAAGGCCGCGTTCGCTCTGCGTGGGATAGAATTCGGATGGAGCGCGATCAGCGACAGACGGATCGGCAATGGGCAAATGGACAGCCGGCAAACGGATCGGCTCCCGCCCGGCTGATAATTTTTAAAATTATACCTTTTCATGCTTTTCCAAATCGGCAAAATTTAGCCATCCCCGGATTTTACATATTTCCCGAACGGCTACAAATACTACCACTATCGCAAGTGAAATACCGAGATTGGGAGGTTAATCAGATATGAAAGCAACTGGTATCGTCAGGAGGATCGACGACCTTGGTCGGGTCGTCATCCCGAAAGAGATACGACGCACAATGCGTATTCGAGAGGGTGACCCCTCGCTGATAACGTTGACATGGTGGGAAGCGTTCTGCGCCGGGATGCTCACGCTCGCGAAACGCAGGGGCTGGGAGGATACATAACCGGTTTTTCTGCATTTTCGGAACTGCTTTGGCCAATCTGAGCAAAACAAAACGCGCTGCCTTCCCGTCAAAAGGAGATCGGGCAGCTTATTATCCAGCGCATTCGGACGGATCCCCCATCTGTTTATCTCCCGCTAAAGCTGCTTTTTCAGTATGCGTTGTTTTGCAATCCATATAGCAATCCCACTGCCGGTAAAAGCGTTTTCCGGCAGTGGGATCTTTTACTACAATCTAGGGGGACATCCAGCGGCACATCGCTTTCACATCATGCAGCCGCAATCAAATCTTTAGAAAACCAGTGTTTTACGCGTCCGCGCCGTCTGCGGAACGATCCGAGCCATCGGCAGCGTTCGCGCCAGCGTCGTCGCCAGATGCATCATTTTCCGTGCCTTCTGCGGTGGGTTCGGTTTCTGCTTTTTCATCCGCAGCCGTACCTTTATCAGAGGGTTCCGCCGGAGCGGTTTCCTTTGCGGTTTCGATCCCGATCGATTTCACATCCGCATTCCAGGATACGGTAAAGCCCAGCTTATCCCCAAGGTCGCGAAGCTGGAAATAAGTATTCCCATCGATGCTATAACCGGAAAGCTCAACGCTTTCGCCGTTCAGCAAGATCGCCATACTGGTCGAAGATGCGGTCACTTCCGCAGCGCCGACGCCTGCGACCAGATCGCCGTCTACCTTTTCATAATTGGTACCGCCGGTCAATTCAATGCAAAATGCTTCCGCATTCCAGGCTACATTGAACGCTGCATCCGTACCGGTGACTGCGGCCGCGATATCGCGGAGCTTAAAATAATTGAATCCGTCAATGGTGTATGCATCAAACGCGACCGGTTCGCCATTGACTAATACAGAACTGGCGCTAAGCACCGCTTTTTTCTTTTCTACGACGGGGATCACGACCTGTGCATCGTCCTTCGCAGGGTCTGCGTCATCCTCGGTCGGTGTAGCCTCGCCTTCAGTCGGAGCCGCTTCGCCTTCGGTCGGAGCCGCTTCGCCTTCGGTCGGAGCCGCGTCGCCTTCGGTCGGAGCCGCGTCGCCTTCGGTCGGAGCCGCTTCACCTTCGGTCTGAGCCGTGTCGCCTTCGGTCGGAGCCGCGTCGCCTTCCACCGAAGCGCTGGGCGCTGCGGTATCGTCTGCCCCCTCCGCCGCGAAAGCGGTCGGAATAGCCGACATGGCCAACAGTGCTGCCAGCAGCAGCGAAAGCATCTTACGTGATTTCATTTTGAATTCCTCCATACTTATAATTGCTGAAACGAAAACAATCCGCTTCAGCGTAACTGTATCATTACTATTTTACCGCGTATTGAAACCTTTTTCAAATCTAAAAATCACAGATTATGCGTATTATTTTTGTATAAATTGAATAATCGATCGGTTTTTGCTCCTTTCGCATATCGATATTTTATCAAAAGCGGCCAGCCCCGGAAAGGAGCCGACCGCTTTTGATATCGTTTTGAAAGATCTTCCGCCTCACGCGGCAATGCCGAGGGGCGAGAACAGGATGTAGATCAGGACTGCAAGCGCCAACCCGACGATCGAGACTACATGCCGATACTTCCACGGGGTCAAATCGACCGCGCCGACATCCTGCGGGATGTACTCCTCAGCCGGACGGTATTTGTTGAGCGCCCACATAATGACCAGCTCAACCGGGAACAGCACCGCCATTGCATACAAATAATGGATGGGGTTATCCGAACCGGGATAGCAGGGCTTCACAAACAGGAACAATGCATAACAGACGACATGGAACACCGTAATGATCTTTGGCGTATATGCGGGCAGGTTCTTGAACAGGAACACGCCAAGGATCGTACACAGCACGGGCAACGACACAAACTGGCTCATGGAATTCAGGAAGGTCGTGATCCCCTGCGCGTTCATGACAAACGGCGCGATGACGATCGAAATACAGCCCGCGATCGTGCCATAGATCTTACCGACCTTGACGCATTTTACATCCGAAGCGCCCGGATCGATCGTCGAACGGTAAAGATCCAGCGTGAACATGGTCGACGCCGAATTCAGCACCGAGTTGAACGACGACAGGATCGCGCCGAACATGACCGCCGCAAAGAAACCCATCACCGGCTTCGGGATGATCTCCGCGATCAACGCGGGATACGCAAAATCGATCGCCTGATCGCCCGCCGCGGCCAGCGACTCCTGAATCGAAGGCAGATAGAAGGCGATGATACCCGGGATGACCAGATACAGCGGCCCCAGGCACTTGAGGAAACCGCAGAAGATCGCGCCCTTCTGGCCTTCCTTGAGCGACTTTGCGGCAAGCGAACGCTGCACAAACGATTGGTTCGTACACCACCAGTACAGGTTGTTGAAAAACATACCGGTGATGATGAGCGGCCACGGGACTTCCGGTTCCGCTGCGTTCCATGCGTTCACGGCGTTCATCTTGGCCGGGTCGGCGTTGACGATGTAACGCACGCCGTCCAGGATGCCGCTGCCGCCGGTCTGCTTCGCCAGCACGGCAAACCCGATGAAGGGCACCATCAGCCCGCCGATGATCAGGCCGATGCCGTTGATCGTATCCGAAACCGCGACCGCTTTCAAGCCGCCAAAAATTGCATAGCATCCGCCGATAATGCCGATAATGACGCACAGTACGGCAACCGATTGGAATTTGGATACGCCCAGCATATTGGAAATGCCAAAGATCTGCTCGAATACGACCGCGCCGGAATACAGGATGACCGGCAGGTTCAGGATGGAATACATGATGACGATGACTGCCGAAAACATCGTTTTCGTGCCTTTGCCATAACGGACTTCCATCAGGGAAGGGATGGTCATTGCGCCCATTTTCAGATAGCGCGGCAGGAAATAATACGCCAGCACGAGCAGGGTGAACATGGAACCGACTTCCCATGCGATCGGGCCCATGTTCGATTTCCAGCTCTGGCCGTTCAGGCCGACGAGCTGCTCTGCGGAAAGGTTGGTCAGCAGCAGAGAACCGGCAATAACGATGCCCGGCAGTCCGCGCCCCGCGAGGAAGTACCCCTCAGCGGTCTCGAGGTTGTCGCCGCGCGTTTTCCAGCTGGAAACCAACGCGACCATTGCGGTGAACAGGACGAATGAAATCAGCGTCCAGGCGACAGATTGAAAGAATGCCATTCAGAAAACCCCCATTTTTACCGTTTTATGAAGAAGGAGTGAAAGTCCGGCAAATGGTGTTCACGTGAACGCAGCTTTTGAAAAAATATGGTTCCTACTCTCCTCCTCCCGGATCCCCAAAATCCGGCAGGCGGACGGGTCCGAAAACCCGCTGCTTCAGGAACGATTTTCTTCTGAACCATACGATACCACATCCTCCCATGAATTGCAAGCAATTTCCCTAAAAAATACCTTCCGGCGCCCATTTTTGTAAGGGTATACGAATTTCTCCCGCTTTGTTTGTGGATTTGGCGAAAAGGATTTCACGAAGCGCCGTGCGATCCCGTGCAAAAATTTTCGGCAAGCTGCTGCAACGATCGACTTTGAAAACGCCGCGCGCCGGCGTTTTCAAAGTCGATCCCCCGGTTTTTCGCTTTGCAGTGCCGGCAATTTTATGGATCCTGAGCAAGATCTGCGTTCAGCCCGCAAAATATAGGCTTGCAAATTGCGTGCAGTGTGCTATAATAGGGATAACCAACACAGGAGGGCAAGGAACATGGCAGTTACCTCGCAGCAGATTGCTGAGCTGGCGGGTGTTTCCCGCGGTACGGTCGACCGTGCGCTGCATAACCGCGGGCGCGTCAACCCTGACGTTGCCGCGCGCATCCATCAAATCGCTCAGGAATTGGGCTATAAACCAAATATCATTGGACAGGCGCTGGTGCGCACGAAACGCGATTTCCGGCTCGGGGCGATCCTGCAATCTTCGGAAACGCCGACTATGCAGATCGTCGCGGAAGGGGTCCGACAGTCTGCCGCTGCGCTGCGTGGTTCCGGGGTCGAGCTGGAATTGCGCGAGATCGTCGGGCTGGACGCCGGCCGGCTGCTGGAAGAGATCGACAGCCTTGTGGAAAAAGGTGTGCGCGGTCTTGCCATCGCGCCGAACAACGCGCCGGAAATTGCTCTGCGGATCGACGAGCTTGCTGAAAGGGGGATCCCCGTAGTCACATTGAACTCGGACGTTCCTTCCAGCCGCCGCCTATGCTTCATCGGTATGGATAATTACCGCGCGGGGCAGACCGCCGCCTATTTGATGACCCAGTGCCATCCCACCGGAGGGCAGGTATTCCCGCTGGCTGGGCATTTGAATAATACCGCGCATAACAGCCGTTTGAACGGCTTTGCGGACGCGCTGCGCACCGCGGGCTCGGAAACGATCCAGCTACTGCCCCCGCAGCCGTGTTTTGACCGTGAGGATCACGCTTATGAGATCGCACAGCATATTTTGCGGGAAAACCCGGGGCTTTCTGGGATCTATGTCGCGTCGAATGGGCAGCAGGGCGTTTGCCGCGCGATCGACGAAGCCGGGCTGCGTGGAAAGGTCTGCGTGATCGCTTACGACCTGAACGCGCCGAATATGGAGCTATTGAAGGACGGCAGCCTGACCTTTGTGCTCGATCAGGAAGCGTTTGAACAGGGGTTCCGCCCGCCGCAGATCTTGTATGACCGCCTTTTGTACCAGAAAATGCCGGAAAAGGAGCTGCTTTATACCGATATCCTGATCCGTACCCGCTACAACAGCGACCTGCCGGAAACGCTGACCGATCAGCTGGATCCCGAACCGGGCAACGCCAAAAAATCCGGCACGGCTTGAATCTATTTCCCGGTTTTTCCTCGGGCCTTCCGGTTTGCGATACCCGCGAACGTTGAAGATTGCCGTTTGCTTCGCCTGCGCGGCGGGCGCCGGGGCTCTGCCCCGGGATCCCGGTCCTACGCGGACGGCGCCAAAGGGACGAGTCCCTTTGGAATCCCTTTCTCGCCTGCGGGCGGGATGGTGCAGTCCAGGCCGTTTCTGCACGCCACTTCGTCCCGCCAAAAGGACGGTGGGACGAAGTGGCGAAATCGGCAATATTTTTGAAACGTGAGTATGTCCGGAACGCATTGGACGGTGCAACGGCCTGACGGGCGGGTCGGACGATCGGACCAACTTTCAACAGCCTGTGCATAACAATTCAGCGCGTGGATATGATTTGTTCCCTTTTTGCCGTTTGCTTTTCACCTTCGGCTATGGGAAGCGTTTGTATTCCGGAACTTGATGGGTGGTTCGTTGGTACAGCGGCCTGACGGTATGACCGACCGCTCATACGAGTTTTCAACAGCCTGTGTATAACAGTCCGGCGCCAAACATCATAATTTCCTAGGCGCTGGCTTTCAAAACGACATAAAGGAGGACTTCCCCATGGCGAAGCTACGAAAAATGCTGGGCAGCGCAGACGCTCCCGAAACCGTCGCTCTGATGCGCGCGATCGAGACCCAAAGCCGGGAAACGCTCGCGCGTTGGGCGCTCGACTGCGCGGAACAGCGTTATCTGCCCCTGATCCCGCGATCGGACGATGCCGGGATGATCCTATATCAAACAGCTGCCGCCGTGAATGCTTATCTTTCCGGCGAACTTCCGCTCAAAGCGCTAAAACCCTTACTGGCCGACGCCCGGAAAACTGCGGCAGCGATCTCCAACCCAGTCGCACAAGCTGCGGCGCGCGCCGCTTCGACTGCATTCGCCGTTATACAAACGCCGACGAATGCGTTAGGCTTCACCTTTTATGGCGCCGCCGCATATGCTTATCAAACGGCTGGATCGGACGCGGATGCCGCAACCTATGACCGCCTTGCCGCGGAGGAATCCACAGCCCTGTTGGAAAGCCTGAAGGCAGTTTCCATGCCGGGAGAAACCGACCCGGTCAGGATCCGCTGGAATTGCTGAGCGTGGAGGTTTTATGGAACTTGCAAAACAAAAAAGCCTTGCGTTACGCGTCTGCCTGCTGCTGGCAGGCGCTGCAACGCTTGCTTTCGGACTTTTCAATGTCCACAGCCAAAGCCAGATCACCGAAGGCGGCGTGCTTGGATTGACCCTACTGCTTCAGCATTGGTTCCATCTCTCTCCCGGGATTTCCGCGCCGGTGCTGGACGTTTCCTGCTATCTGCTCGGGCTGCGATTCCTCGGAGCCGGGTTCTTAAAATGGGCGCTCGCCGGAAGCGCCGCCTTTTCGGCGTTCTATAACCTGTTTGAACATTTCGGTTATGCGCTGCCGAATCTCGGAGGAAAGCCCTTGCTTGCAGCCGTCGCCGGCGGCTTATTTGTCGGCGTAGGCGTCGGACTGATCGTGCGCGCAGGCGGCGCCTCCGGCGGGGACGACGCGCTTGCTCTGGTGATCGCAAAGGTGTTCCAATGCCCGCTTTCCCGTGCTTATCTTGCGACCGATCTGACCGTGTTGACCCTTTCCGCCAGCTATATCCCGCTGCGCAAGATCGCGTGTTCACTGGTCACGGTCACGATTTCTTCGTTTTTGATCGAACGTATCTCGAAACAAACCTGACAAATAGCGGCGCCCTCCGGAAACAGGGCGCCGCTATCCTTTACGCGCTCTTGAAAAAATGCCGGGGCAGTGGTATCCTGATAAGGGCAACGGGCTTTTGCCTGTCCAGCACCGAAAAATAGAAAACGGATAAGGGGTACGATCATGTCGTTAGAACCGGTTTATGATTATTTTCACAACTACGATAAACAGACCTATCAGGTTATCTCCTGCATGGGGAACGAGCCTTCGGAACAGGATATTGCAGACTTTGAAGCACAATATCAAATCCGGCTTCCCGCCGATTTCCGGGAATTTACCATGTCCCCATTGGGCGGGATGTATATGGAGGTGCAGGAGGAACTCTGGCCGCGGGCAAAATTATACGACTGCGGCCCATTTTGGTCGTTTTGCCGTGGGATCATTGTTTATGGCATCGCGAATGGAATCCCTGATTTCCTTGACATCCGTGCGAAAACAAAGGAATTACATGACGACGGTTTTACCGATTATATCCCGTTCCTTTCCATCATTGGGAATGGCGATGAAATCTTTTGCTTCGATAAAACCAATCAGATCGTATTGCTCGATCATTCTTCCACCAGTGAAGCCGAACCGGTCGAAGGTACGTTCGCGGACTGCCTGATGCAGCAGATCGCCGAGCTGGAAGAACGGAAAGACCGGAAACTCCGGGGAGAAGATAAGGCGAAATAAACCCGGCACGGAAAAAGACGGTCACTTTGGCCGTTCCATACGAGGTTTCATGCAGCGTAGCAAAAACAGGCGAGCCCGTCAACGGTCAAGATGAACGGCGCTTTCAGCGCCGCCGTTGACAAACCCGCCTGCCTTTGCTGACAGGTAATCAAGGCGGGAAGCCCTGAAATGGCTTCCCGCCCAATTTTAATTCTGAGAAAATGCTGCACTGCCTAATTTGCAAACTCGGATAAACTATATTTTACCGGCCCTTTCCATAGCGGACTTCGTCTACCAATGACTGCGCGTCCTCCTCGTTGGAAACGCCTATCGTCTGTGCAGCGCCTTCAAATGCGGCCTGCGCTTTGCGGATCGCATGCGCAGATGCGTTGCTTATCACGATTTCACCATTCTGATTCTGCAAAAACAACAGCTTATCGCCCGATTTTAGGGATCTCTACCGGCACGGTAATTTGACCATTTGCCAAAATCTTTGCCAGATTCATAACCGCTATCTTTTCTATCCTTAAAATCTTAAGAATACTTGATATATGCATCATACCGCAAACACAATAAAAAGTAAACCGGCTTTTCAGCCGGTTTTTACTTCGTTTATTGATCTCGCGTGACCTTTTTGATCCATTTATAAGAGTTGACCCGCCAGAAAATCACCGGGCATTTCAGCAGCTGGTCCGCCTTCAGCCAGAAGAACACGATCACAGGGGAAAGTTTCCAGACAAACGCCGACAGCGCCGCCATCGGCAGGCAAATACAAAACATAAAGATCATGTTGTTCCACATCGGGAATTTCGTATCGCCGCCCGCACGGATCATGCCATTATCCGCCGCCATCTGATAACAGGTGCCGACCGTCGTCACCGCCAATACCGTCGTAAACCGTGTGACCAGGCTGGCCGCTTCTTCCGTCAGCTTGGGGTACAACAGCAGCACCGGGCGGCTCGCCGCAAAGATCAGCAGCCCCGTAATAATGCCTAACCCCAGAAAAATCAGCTGGAACGTGCGGCTCGACTGCTTGACCTTCTCGATATCGCCTTCGCCGACCCGCTTGCCGGTCATAATCGCCGCGGCGCTTGCCGCTCCATAGCCTACCACGGATATGATCTGGAAGACCAACACCGCAATGGAATTCGCCGCAACAACGTCCGCACTGCCCTCGATATGCCCGAGGATACCCGTCTGGATCATTTGCGCAAGCCCCCAAATCGCCTGCGTTACCAGCACCGGCAACGAAACCTTCATATAATCCCGGATATAGCTGGTATCAATGAATACCAGCTTTTTGACGTTCAAATTAAGCTGATGCTCATGATATTTCAGGAAGTAAATGATGATCAACAGCTCAACACAGCGCGAAACCAACGTCGCGATCGCCGCGCCGCGCACGCCCAGCTCCGGAAAGCCGAACCGTCCATAAATCAGCAGCGAATTGAGTACGATATTAATGCACAACGTCGACGCCGTGACGATATAACCGATCTTTACGATGCCGATCGAACGCAGCGACGCGGTCAGCATATTCGTTAGCGCAAAAATGATGTAAGTAAAGCAGATGATCCGCAAATAGGCGACGCCTTCGGCGATCACGCCCGCGTCGTTGCCCAGCAATCCCAATATCTGCGATGGGAACAGGAGCGCCGCCACGAACAGCACCGCCGCCATCCCAACGCCGAAGCGAAGCGCCGCGCCAATGATATGCGGGATCGGTTCCAGCTGCCGCTTGCCCCAATACTGCGAACCCAGGACGACTACCCCTTCCCCGACGCCGACAACCATCATTTGCAGCAGGAACTGGATCTGATTGCACAGGGAAATGCCGGATAAAGCGTTTTGCGAATACGCGCCGATCATAAGGTTATCGGCAAGGCTGACCGAGTAGGTCAGCAGGTTTTGCAGCGCCAAAGACAGGACCAAACCGGTGAATACCTTGTAAAAATGGCGGTCATGGACGAGCTTTTGCTGTGTCATGGGAGATCACTCCGTTTCTTCACGTGGTGTTATGGGAACATCTTACCGCGAAAACACGAGGCTTTCAAGTGGCAAAACGATGAATCTGAGGCGGCTTTTTCGCGATTTATTACAATAAATTTACCCGAACAGAGGCGTTTTCCCTTGTGCTTTTCAAAATGCACAGCCATTCGCCGGGGGCGATTTCCCAGTTTTCTGACCGATTTTGTGCGAAACAACGGGAAACCCGCAGGATCCCACGCCCGCAAATTGCATAGATTGCGGCTTCTTCCGGTCGGAAGGCTTCCGGGACGCGGCTGGCTTTTGCCCGCGCCGATACTTTTTGCCCGTCCGGATCGAGAAAAATTTCACGGCAGTTTCATAAAATATCCAGTAATTTACAAAAGTAAGAATGGTTGAT
>CAJUGU010000122.1 GCA_910586105.1 uncultured Eubacteriales bacterium
TGCTGACGCATCTCACCTCGCCTGCGGGCGGGACGGGGGCTGGGCGCCTGGACGGACGGAAACACGGAGCCTGCCAGCCCGCCATTATGACAGCGGGCTGGTAGCTGTTTACAAGCCGCAGAAGGCAGAACTGCGGACGTTTTATGCCGCGGCTTGAAAAGTTCCCGTTTTGGGAGGCGCCTGCGGCTCCGCTGCAACGGAAAACGCGCGTCCCGCGCGCTGACAATGAAGCTTTTCAATACAGGGGGATATCCCCTGCCGCAGCGTTACAGCCGTGCGGCAGATATCAAAAACCGGCGGCAGGTACGTCGGTTTTTTGCAATTTTGATGAAAGATGTCGCGGGCTGCAACGCTCGCAGGCACAGAAGGAGGAATTTTTTATGGGCGTATTATCCGGATTGGAACCGAAGGCGGTATTTTCGTATTTTGAAAAGCTGTGCGCCGTACCGCACGGCAGCGGCAACACGAAGCAGATCAGCGATCTGTGCGTAGGCTTTGCCAAAGAGCTGGGGCTGCGCTGGCGGCAGGACGAGGTCAATAACGTCGTAATCTGGAAGGACGGGACGCCGGGCCGCGAGAACGAAGACGCCGTAATTCTGCAGGGGCATCTGGACATGGTCTGCGCCAAGACCGAAGACTGCACGAAAGATATGGCGGCCGAAGGGCTCGATCTCGCCACTGACGGCGAATGGGTTTGGGCGGAAAAGACCTCGCTGGGCGGCGACAACTGTATCGCCGTCGCCATGATCCTCGCGCTGCTGGCGGACGAAACCCTGGAGCATCCGCCGCTGGAAGCGGTCTTCACGGTCGATGAGGAGGTTGGCATGGACGGCGCGTTTGCCCTCGACTGCTCCGACTTGAAAGGGCGGCGTTTCCTGAACCTCGATTCCGAGGAGGAAGGCGTGTTTACGGTTTCCTGCGCGGGCGGCCTGCGCATGGACTGCCGGTTCCCCGGGACCCAGCAGCCGCTTGCGGATGAAACCGGCTATACGGTCGAGATCTCCGGCCTGCAGGGCGGCCACTCCGGCGGGGATATCGACAAGGGACGCGCTTCGGCAAACCAGCTGATGGGGCGCGTGCTGTTCAGCGCGATGGAGCAGTTCCCGGGGCTGCGGGTCGCCGATATCCGCGGCGGGCGGTTCGACAACGTGATCTGCCCGCGCAACGATGCGAAGGTTGCGGTACCCGCCGGGAAAGCGGAAGCGTTCGAGACGTTCATCCGCGGATTCGACGCGGCGCTGAAGAACGAATACGCAGGCTGCGACGACGGCGTAGCGCTTGGCTGCGCACCGGCGGCGGTCGAAACGGCGCTTTCGGCCTCTGTGACCTCGGATCTGCTGCATGTGCTGCTGGCGCTCCCGCAGGGCGTGCAGGCGATGAACGTAGATTTCCCGGGCCTGGTGCAGACCTCGCTCAATCTGGGTGTGATGAGGATGGAGCCGGACGGGCTGCATTTCTCGGTTTCGGTGCGCTCCTGCATCGCGACCCAGAAGGCAATGATCGCGCAGCGGGTACGCGCGATCGTGGAGCACGGCGGCGGCGCGACCTCCACGCACGCGGATTATCCGGGCTGGCAGTACGCGCGCACCTCGCCGATGCGCGACCGCATCATGGAGGTCTGGAAGGAGCTGAGCGGGCAGGAAGGACGGCTGGAAGCAACGCACGGCGGCTTGGAATGCGGCCTGTTCGTAGAGCGCCTGCCGGGGCTGGACGCGATCTCGATCGGCCCGGAGCTGCATGACGTGCATTCCGCGCGGGAACGCCTGAGCGTGGCTTCGACCCGGCGGGTATACCGTCTGGTATGGGAATACCTGAACCGGCGCGGTTAAGACGCCCGAAAATATCGACCCCATTGGCGCGGTGCTTCGCTGAAAAACGGAGCGCCGCGCCTTTCCGCGTTCCCGTCCTCGGCGGCAAGCCTTCTGCCTGCGTGGGGAAACCCTGCCGCACGCGCGATGACCGGGAGCCTTCCGCTCATGCGGGGGACAGACTGCCAACGGCCCGTTCATACCGTCCCGGGCGGAGGCGGGCGCAGGCTTGGGACCGTTCCGGCGTGCTTTTGCATGCAGAGCACGGAGCGAAAACGTTTGCGGCGTTTTTTGTGGAAAATGCCAAATCCGACGGAACCGCTGGGTTTTGCCGCCGCCTGCGTAGGGATCGTTTTTAACCACCAGAAATGGTGGCCGTTTTCCGAAAACCCACAGAATCCGGTATCAAATCGGATAGCAACGCCCGCGCCGGCCGAATCGGCTGCCGGTTTCGGAGCCGGGCCGCAAAAATGGAAAATTGCCCGGAATTGTAAAAATCTTGCATTTCCTTTGAAATTTTTTGATTGACAAACGCGCGTCCTGACAATATAATAGGCTATAGACAAATGTGCCAAAGGAGCCGGAAATTGTTTCGCCTTAGACCAGCATAATCAACAACGTAAACGTTTGAGTCTGGGGCGGCGGATTTTGAAGGCGGGGGCCGATGTCGGCGCGGCGCGGGGCGGCTGCGCGGAAAAAGCGCGGGAGCGTTCCCGTTTCGCCTTATTTTTCCGGAAGGATCGGATTTCAGCAATTTTTCCCGCGCTTCTCGGCGGGAAATGCATGGATGTATTCACGCAAACGTTCGCGTGAAAAGTGGGGGGAACATGCCGGTTTCCCTTGAAAATAGGGATCGGCGACAGGCCGGGGCGGCTGCCCGCAGGCTGTAGGACGATTCTGGAGCGAGGTGGTGGCGAGAGCGGCGCGGCGCGCGCCGGATTGGAAAACGGCGTCTTGGGGAGCCTGTTCCGGGGCTTCCGAAAAAATCGCAGGGAAAGGCTGAAGGGAACGGCGCGGACGGCGGCGCTGTCCGTCCGGGGTCCGTCGTTCAGCGCTTCCCCAAGTATGTTTGGCCCGCGCGCCTGCGCAGGCCGGAGAAAGAGGTGTACTTGTGGCAAACGCAGCAATCAAAAAGAAACCCATGACGGCAAAACGGGCGAAAAACCTGGTTTTGAATGTCGTGACCAACCCCTTCAACATGATCGTGCTGATCTGTCTGGTCTGCCTGATCGGCCTGATCGTTGTCCCGCTTCTGGAAATGGTGAAAAACACGGTCACGCTCGCGCAGAGCGAGCTGCGCCGCATCCCGGATGGGCATGTGGGCGACTTCACCCTGTATTATTGGAAATATATGTGCGCCAGCCAGATGTCCAAGGCCGTCCTTTGGGAGCCGCTGGGCAACTCCCTGATCATTGGCTTCTTCGTGGCGCTGATCTCGGTGCCGCTGGGCGCGATCCTCGCCTGGCTGATGGTGCGCTCGGATATCCCCTGCAAGAAGCAGATCGGTATGCTCATCATCATCCCGTATATGATCCCCTCGTGGTGCAAGGCGCTGTCGTGGCTTGCGGTCTTCCGCAACTCCCGATCTGGCCAGCCCGGGTTCCTCGCCGGCCTCGGCGTACCCATCCCCGACTGGCTCGCCTACGGCCCCATCGCCATTATTTTGGTCATGGTGCTGCACTATTACGCATTTGCTTACATAATGGTGTCCGGCTCCCTGCGTTCGATCAACTCCGAGCTGGAGGAAATGGCCGAGATCCAGGGCGCGAACAAGGTACAGATCCTGCGCTCGATCACCCTGCCGCTCGTGCTGCCCGCCGTGCTCAGCGCGACGATCATGTCGCTTTCCAAGTCGGTCGGCTCCTACGGCGTAGCGGCCAACCTCGGCACCCGTATCGGCTATTACACCCTCGCGACCAAGATGCGCACCTTCATCGACGGCGCGCCCAAGGGCGTTGGCTATGCTATGAGCATCCTGCTGATCCTGCTGGCGTGCGGCACGATCTTTGCCAACCAGTACGCTGTCGGCACCCGCAAATCCTATGAGACGATGGGCGGCAAGGGCACCCGGCACACGCCGATCCCGCTGGGCCGCGCGAAGATCCCGCTGCTGGCCTTCATCATCATCTTCCTGCTGGCGGCGATGGTGCTGCCGATGTTCGTCCTCGTGATGGAATCCTTCCAGGTCTCCACCGGCGGCGGCTATGGGCTCGACAACCTGACCCTGTATAACTACATCGGCGAATCGGAAAACCTGACGCTGAACGTCAACGGCATTTTCAAGAATGCGCACTTCTTCTCGGCGCTCTGGAACACCGTCCGCCTGAGTATCATCGCTTCGGTCATCACCGCGTTTTCCGGGCAGTTCCTGGGCTACATTTCCACCCGCGGCCGCGGCAAGTGGTATGGGCAGCTCACGGAACAGCTCGTGTTCATCCCGTACCTGATGCCGGGCGTTGCGTTCTCCGCGATCTACCTGTCGATGTTCTCCACGCCGTCCCTTGGCGGGCTGATCCCGTCGCTGTACGGCACGTTCACGCTGATCCTGCTGGTATCGATCGTCAAGCATTTCCCCTTCGCCAGCCGTTCCGGCACGGCGAACATGCTTCAGATCAGCACCGAGCTGGAGGAAGCCGCCGATCTGGCGGGCGCCAGCTTCTGGAAGCGGATGGCGTCCATTATCATCCCGCTTGCGAAGCAGGGCTTCATTTCCGGCTTTATGCTGGTGTTCATCAGCATCGCGAAGGAACTCGACCTCATCATTCTGCTAATGACCCCGGAGACCCGCAACCTGTCCTATCTCGCGTTCCAGTATTCGGGCGACGGCTACGCGCAGATGTCCGACGCGATCGCGATCTGCGTCCTGCTCTTCATCCTCATTTGCTATACCATCGCGAACCACTTCGGCGCGGATATCGGTAAGAGCTGGGGCTGATCGGCTGGGCTCCATTCGGTTCAAAGGCTTTCACGGGAAGGCCTTACCCTTCCCGTGCGGCGGATAAAGGAAGTTTGGGCTTTGCTGCCGCGACCCTGCGGGGGCTGCGGCACGCGGGCGGGGATCCCTGCCCGATCACTGAGAAAGGAACTACATAGACCATGAGCAGAATTGAATTGAAACATATCGACAAGTTTTATGGCAAGAACCACGTTTTGCGGGATATCAACCTGATCATCGAGGACGGCGACTTCATGACCCTGCTGGGCCCCTCGGGCTGCGGCAAGACAACCACGCTGCGCGTCGTTTCCGGTCTGGAAAAGCCGCAGAACGGGTATATGACCATTGACGGGCGGGAGGTCATCAACTGCGACGACGCGTTTTATGAGGAGCCCTCCAAGCGCGGCCTCAACCTCGTGTTCCAGTCCTACGCCCTGTGGCCGCATATGACGGTGTTCGACAACATCGCCTTTGGCCTCAAGATCAAGAAAATGCCGAAGGCGGAGATCGAAGCGGCGGTCACCGACTCGCTGCGGATGCTCCGCATCGAGCAGTTCCGCGACCGCTATCCGAACGAACTGTCGGGCGGCCAGCAGCAGCGCGTCGCGATCGCGCGTGCGATCGCTTCCAAGCCCAAGCTCCTGCTGCTCGACGAACCGCTGTCCAACCTCGACGCCAAGCTGCGTATTGACATGCGTTCCGAGCTCAAGCGCCTGCATCTGGAAATGGGCACGACGATCATTTACGTGACCCACGATCAGGTCGAAGCGCTGACGATGTCGACCAAGATCGCTCTGTTCAAGGAGGGCATCCTGAATCAGGTCGCCACGCCGATGGAGATTTATATGAACCCGATCGACCTGACGGCGGCGGACTTCATCGGCAACCCGCGCATCAACCTGCTCGAAGGCAAGGCGAACTATGACGGCGCGACGCTTTCGGCGGCCTGCGGCCTGGGCAGCTACAAATTCTCGGGCGATCTGGTTTCAAAGACCGAGGAGATCCCGCGTGGCGGGGAGTTCGAGTGCGTCTTTGCGATGCGCCCCGAGCAGATCGACATTTTTGCCGACAAGCGCGAGGGGACGATCGAAGCGGTCGTTTACGCGTCGCAGCCTGCGGGTTCGGAGACGCTGATCACGCTGCGCGTTGGCGATCATGAATTCATTGCCAAGGAACTCGGCATCCGGGATTACAAAATGAACCAGAAGGTTTATATCTCGGTTGACCCCGACATTTTGAACGTGTATAATAAGGAGACGGAAAGGCTCATCAAATTGGCGCGGCTGTAAGGGTTGGAAACGTTTACCCGCAGCGTCAGGAGCCGGGAAGGTTCAATTTCGCGTGCGGCGCGGGAGGCCGCGTGCGTTTTGAAAAAACGGAAAGCCCCCATTTGAAAGGAGAAAAGCATTATGAAGAAAGCATTAGCCCTTTTGCTGGCATTGACGATGGTCTTCTCGCTCGCGGCCTGCGGCGGCGGCGACAGCAACAGCGGTACGGACGCTGGCCCGTCCGCAGGCAGCGATACCGGATCCGGCGACTCCGGCGGCTCCAGCGGTGGATCGTCGTCTGCGGACGGCTTTCAGGATGCCCGCACATTGCAGGCGAATTATCCGGACCAGGTTGCCTGGAACGACATGAGCGAGGAAGAACTGCTCGAGCAGGCGAAGGCGGAAGGCGGCGATATCACCGTTTACGGCATTTCCTCCCGTATCGAGAAGATCTGCGACCTGTTTAATGAGAAATACGGCGCGGACGGCCTGAACGCGGTTGCGTTCGACCTGGACCAGACCGAAGCCATCGACAAGGTGCGTACCGAGGCGGAAACGGGCAACGTCAACGCCGATGTGCTGCAATGCAAGGACGTTGCGGGCGATATCTTCATCGAGTTCGTGCCGCAGGAATACGTCGAGCTGTACTTCCCGACCGACATCTGCGAGCATATCGTCGATGAAAACCTGATGACCTACGGTATGCCGTTCTATTCCTCGCTGTCCTACTGGTACTACAACACCGACAAATTCCCGGATGCGGAACCGATCACCAACTGGTGGCAGTTCGTGGAAAAGAACGAAGACGGCAGCCAGAAGTATTCGATCGTGGCGAAGGAGATCGGCACCGAGCAGGCGTATCTGGCGCTGTTCGCGTCCTTCATCGTCAACGCTGATCAGATGGCGCAGGCGTATGAAGAGCTGTACGGAGAGCCGTTGGAATACACCTACAACGCAGACGAAGTAGCGAGCCTGGGCATCCCGGCGGACAACGCGGGCTATGAATACATGTGGCGTTTCTCGCAGCTGCAAATGACGTTCATTTCGGACGGCGACGAGATCGTTTCGGCGGTACACAACGGCATCAACGGCCGGCCGACCTTTGGTCTGGCGTCCGCGGGCAAGATCTCGGGGCGTGATGACGACGGTCTTTCGATCGCCTGGCTGACCGATCTGGCGCCTTACAACGGCATTCAGAACTGCAACTATCTGTATCCGATCGCGGGCTGTGACAATCCGGCGGGCGCGCGCCTGTTCATCCGGTTCATGATGGGCGACGGTTTTGAAGCGATGTGCAAGGAAGGCAACTGGTCGGTTGTCGACAATTTTGAGAACCCGAAGAACCCGTTCCCGATTTCGGAAGCGAACGCGATCGCGCCGGATCTGGAAGCGATCTACCGGGTATACCTGGAAACGCAGGACGGCTGGATCTACTGGCTGAACCAGAACTCGAACATGTAAGGCAAGCGTTTCTCGGCAGTAAGCCGTGAAACAAAACGGAAATACGGAAACCACTGTGCAAGGGTGGGAGCGGCTTGCTTCCACCCTTTTTTACAGGAGGGGAAGGCGTTGGACGGAAGGGACGGCGCGCGGACAGGAAAGGCAAGGGTATCCCGGATGGAAAAGGAACAAAGCAATTTTGAGCGGAAGCTGGTGCGGATCAAGCAGAGCAGCTTTTGGGATGCATTCCGGTTCACGAAGGATGGCAGGTTCAAGAGCACGCTGCTGATCTATTCCTTCTCGCTGAGCTTTATATTCATTGCGATTTATGTCGCGAGCTATTGGTTGTTGATCGACCCGATCGAATTCGGGCTGCGGCCATATGCAGGGGCGCAGCTGCGGACGTTGGCAGAGAGCTTCATTCCGGCGATCCTGGGGTCGCTGGTCTGCTGCATATTTTATTTTACAAGTCACGACAAAAAGATGGTGCTGTTCACATACGGCTGGCTGATATTATTCGTGCTGGTTCTGGGAGCATTTGCGTTTGTGAGCTTCACGCCGGAGGAATTCTCCATCGCGTGCATGTTAGCGCTGCGCTTCCTGGTACCGCCGTTAGGGGTAGGCATATTCTTTGCGGTACTGATCTACATCCGGAGCCGCCGGAACGACCCATTCAAACGATACGAGTCCTTACCGGACTGGCAAAAGAACCGCTGACCAAAGGGCTCCGCCCTCTGGACTTCCGCCCCTGCGCGGGGCGCGCCAAAGGGCTCTGCCCTCTGGACTCCCGCCGGGGTCGCAGACCCCGGACCCCGAGATGCTGCGCATCTCCCCTCGCCTGCGGGCGGGACGGGGGCTTGGGCATTCAGCCGATTCCGGGAGCGGCGTCGACCTGCCCGCCAGAACGACGGCGGTCAGGTTGGGCGGACGAACTGCCAAAGGGCTGACGCTCTGGCTGCATTGCCGCCGCTGACGAACGGAACAAAGCCAAAACCGCAATCATAGCAACCGCCCGGCTGATGGGGCTGGCGGGGGCGCTTAACGGAAAAAAACAGCCGTGCCGCGCAGCTGGCTCGCTGCTTTTGGAGGTAAGAATGCTGCAAATTGATTTTATAAACGTCGGCAGTGGGGACGCTGCGCTCCTTCGCGTAAACGATTACGCTGCGCTGATCGACTGCGGAAACGTCGATTTAGGCGAATGCAGGCCGGGTTCCTGCCGGATCATGGCCGCGGACTTCCTGCGGGAGCAGGGCGTCGGCCGACTTGATCTGATTGTATTGACCCATTTCCACCGCGACCATATCGGCGGCTTGGAAGCCGTCCTGCGCGCGGTACAGGTGAAAGAGGTCTGGACGACCTGGATTCCGTCGCCCGAACTGTGGGACGGTGAAGCCGCGATCCCGGACGAATATCCTAAGAAAGCGCGCGGCTTGGGCCGGTCGCTCGGGCTGTATCTTCCGGCGCTGCGCCTTGCGCGGCAGCAGGGCGTAGCCCTGCGCGAAGTGACCGCGCCAATGACGCTGGAACTCGCCAAAGGTCTGACCGCCGAAGTGCGCTGCCTGCCGTCGGTCTACTATGAAGACCAGCGCCGGGCGCTCGAACAGGCGCTGCGCGGCGAACCGGATGCGCAAGCGCTGCAAGCGGTCGGCTCCGCCCTGAACATCGCCAGCCTGCGGCTGCTGCTGTCCTATCAGGGGCAGACCGCCCTGCTGACGGGCGACGCCTACGGCGCTTGCTGGGAGGAGGAAGCCGTCCCCTGCACCGTGTTCAAGGCACCGCATCATGGTTCGGCAAAGTCGCTCCGGCGCGCGCTGGCGCGGCGGCTTTCGCCGAAAACGGCGGTAATCTCCTGCGGCGCGTACCGCGAGGACGGGCGTCCCGACCCGGAAGTCGTCCAATGGCTGCGCGAGTTCTCGGGCGAAGTCCTGTGTACCGACGCCTGCGAGGTACCCGGCCTGTCCGGCGAAAACCACCCGGCGGTCACGGTATGTCTCGGCGCGGATTGACGGGTTCGACGAAACGCGCGCATTCTATATTTCTATGATAAAATTCATTTACAGGGAGGATATCCTTATGATCAACACGATTTTTTTCGATGTCGGGAATACGCTGCGTATCGTGATCCCGGACGAAGCGTTTTCAAACGCCGCCGACGCGGAGCTGATGCGTCTGGTCGAATCGACCGAGCCCAAAGACGTCTTTTTTGACAAGCTGAAAAAGAATTGGGACCGCTACCGCAAATACGCCAAGACCGAGCTGCTCGACGCAGGCGAGATGGAGCTGTGGACGCAATGGCTGCTGCCCGATTATGACACCGAGCTGGTCGCCCGTCACGCGGGCCGTCTGACCCGGATGTGGCGCGACCACGACGGCCGCCGCGAGCCCCGTTTTGACGTAAAGGATACCCTGATCGAGCTGAAAGCGCGCGGCTACAAGCTGGGCATTATTGCAAACACGATCACCGAAACCGAGATTCCCGACTGGATGATTCATGACGGCGTGGCGGGGCTGTTCTCCGCGACCGTCCTGTCGTCCAAGGTGCGTATCCGCAAGCCCGACCCGGCGATCTATCATCTGGCCTGCCGCGCTGCGGAAGCCAGGCCGGAGGAATGCGCCTACGTTGGCGACAACCCGGTACGCGACGTGGAAGGCACCCGCTCGGCGGGCTTCGGCATGATGGTGCGCATCGACGAACCGTCTTCTGAAAAAGCGCCGGACAACGACCCCAAGTACATCCCGGACGAGATCATTGAGAATATCGGCGACCTGCTGAAGATATTCCCGCCGCTGAACGCCTGACGCGGCGTCCGCCACGACGAAAGAAAGGGAGGCAGCGCGATGGCAAACCGTGAATTTGACGCGATTTTTTTCGACCTGGGGGACACCCTGCGCATCCTGTATAAAAACAAGACCTGGCAAAACCGCGCCAAGCGCAAAATGGCGCAGATGGTTCACAGCGATCTGGAACCGGAAGCCTTTTATCAGATGTTGGAGGAGCGCTACAAGCCCTACCGGGAATGGGCCTTCCGCGAACGCCGGGAGGCGAACGAGGAGGAGCTGTTTTGCAAGTGGCTGCTCCCGGATTATAAGGATCAGGAGGAACTGCGCCGGATGGCCTACGACCTGGGTTTCCAATACCGCCAGTGCAGCGGGCGGCGCTTCGTCGTAGACGGCGGCGTGGAGGTCGTCAGGACCTTAAAGGCGCGCGGCTACAAGCTGGGTATTATCTCCAACCTGATTACCACCTACGAGGTGCCCGACTGGCTGCGCGACGACGGCCTTGCCGAATATTTTGATTCGGTCGTGCTTTCCGCCGTTTGCGGCATCCGCAAGCCCGATCCGGAGATCTATTTGATGGGCGCGCGGGAGGTCGGCGTGCCGCCCGAGCGCTGCGCCTACATCGGCGACAACGTCAACCGCGACGTGACCGGCTCGAAGGCGGCGCATTTTGGGCTGAATATCATTTGCTGTTCGCCCGAAAAACGCGCCGAAAACAAGTGCGACGACACCAACCGCCCGGATGCGTTTATCGAGGACTTCATCCGTCTGATCGATATTTTCCCGGGAAATTCGCAGGTAAATCTGGATGCAGAGGGCGTTTTGCCCCCGGATGTGTGACAAGGAGGCTGCTGATATGAATACCGATATTCAAGTGATTTTCGTCGATCTGGGCGGGACCTTCCGCGTGATCCGGGACGATCTGGAATACAAGAACGCCGCAAAGGCGCGCATCGCGGAGCTGTTGGGCGCGGAAGGCGACCCGGTTGAATATTTTGATACCGTGATCGACAAGCGCTATGACGTTTACCGCGCGTGGTGCCTGAAATTCATGTGCGAAGCGCCGGAGGAGATGCTTTGGACGCGCTGGCTTGCATATGATTTCCCGAAGGAGAAGGTCAAAGCCGCGGCGAAGGAGCTGACGGCGGCTTACCGCCGGACGAAGGGCGAACGCGTCGTGGTCGAAGGCGGCGTGGAGACCGTCCGCGAGCTGCGGCGGCGCGGCTATACGGTCGGGATCATTTCCGATCTGGTCGGCAAATCGGAGGTCGACGAATGGCTCGACCACGACGGCATCCGCGACCTGTTCGACACCGTCCAGCAATCGTCGATCACCTATATCCGCAAACCCAACCCGGCGATCTACTTTTACGCCATAGAAGACCTTGGCGCGGAGGCCGAAAACTGCTGTTACGTCGGCGACAACCTCAACCGGGATATCGTCGGCGCGAAAGCGGCGGGGTTCGGCATGACGGTAGCGGTCGAATACGCCGACATGCCGCCGCTCAAGCTGACCGAGGAAAACCGTCCGGACGCGAAGGTCGTTACCTTTGACCAGCTGCTGGATATCTTCCCGGCGCGCGGGCAGGTTGCCGAAGACCAGCTGATAAAGCCCTGACGGGGCTGGAAAACGGGCCCTGATAATGACACTCGCGTTCAAACAATTTTGCCGGTCATGCCCCTT